>JASLLM010000026.1:6549-29145 GCA_030747035.1 Alphaproteobacteria bacterium
TGCAGGAAACAGCAGCCTTCCTCGCCGGGCTTCCAGGTGTCGGCGCTGAAGTTAAAGCCGGCACCCTCGAAGGTGCCGTTGTCCACCACACCGGCAATCTCGCACAGCTTGGCGATATCCCCATCCGACAGGCCGGCCTCAACCCAGGCTTCCTTCAGGGGGCAGCGGTGGAACTTGATATCAACGCCGTCGGCATCGGCCCGGCGGACCTCCGGATCCAACAGATCATGATCAGGAATAAAATCCAGGAAGGCCTCGCGTATGCCATCCATGTCGGTCGGTGCCACATGGCCGAACAGGGCGCCGATCTCACAGCCGCGGGCATACAGCGCTTCCTTCATGATCTCCGCCGCCTCGTCCTCGCCATGGCGTTTGGCGATGGACCTGTAGAAATGCAAATAGGCCATGGCCCGGTTGGCGAAGGCGCCGCGCAGGGCGGTTTTCAGTTTTTGCACGTCGTCCATTGTTCGTCTCCTCCATTCTGATCGTTTTTGTTTTTGGGGGACCCGGGAACATTCAGATCCCTTTTTTCGCTCCTTCTACTTCCAGGGCGGTGCCTCGCCCCAGCGGTCCCACGAAGTGGTCGCACTGGTGGGCAGGCGGCTCGTCGGTCCGAAGTTGCCGCGCGGATAGCCCAGCGGGATGCAGCAGTGAAAAACCATCTCGTCAGGCACCCCGAACATGGCGTTGACCCGTTCCATCACCTGGGTATGCAGCGTGGTCAGGACACTGCCGATGCCCAAGGCCCGGGCTGATAGCAACAGGTTCTGCACGCCCGGGAATGTGGAAGACGCCGCTACGCCCGAAGGTTCGGAATAGACCAGGATAACCACCGGCGCGTTGACCATTTCATCCGCCAGCAGGGCCGGCAGGCGGTAGACCGAGCCCTCGGGAATATCTTCCTTGCCTTTCCAGCCATAGGCATCGCGGCGTTTGGCCCACCAGGCCTCGAAATACAGCTTGCCGAATTCGGCGATGGCGGCGCGGTCGCGGATCACCAGATAGCGGGCCGGCTGGGCATTGCCGCCGTTCGGCGCCTTGGAGGCGGCATTCAGCACGATCTGCAACTGCGCATCGGTGACCGGGCGGTCCGGGTCCAGGCGGCGGATGGCGCGCTGGCTGAACATGGCTTCGCCGATCGGCATGGTTAGTTCAGCAGGCGGGTCGAGACGGACCATATCCATTGCAATAGTCTCCTAAGTTCGGGCTACCCCGCTTCCATCACCTCGCGGATACCGGCGATGATGCGGTTACGGTCGGGGAAGACATGGTTTTCCATGTCCGGGCTGTAAGGGATCGGCACCTGCAGGGCGCAGACCCGCTTGGGCGGCGCCTTCAGGGCCTTGAAGGTTTCCGCATCCTCGGTCACCAGGGCGGCGATTTCGGCGGCCGCGCCCGCCGTCGGTCCGGCCTCGTCAGCGATGACCAGGCGTCCGGTCTTTTGCACCGAGGCACGCATCAAGTCTTCATCCAGGGGGAACAGAGTGCGCGGGTCGACCACCTCGACCGAGACGCCTTCCTTTTCCATTTCCTCGGCCGCCGCCAGGGCCTCGTGCACCAGCCAGGCGAGCGCTATCACGGTGACGTCCTTGCCTTCGCGCTTCACATCCGCGACGCCAATGGGCACGGTATAGTCCTCGTCCGGCACCTCGCCCTTCAAACCCATCAGGCGGGAGCTTTCGAATGACAGCACCGGGTTGTTGTCACGGATCGCAGATTTCAACAGGCCCTTCATGTCATGCGGCGTGGACGGCAGGATCAGTTTCAGGCCGGCCAGGTTCATGAACATCGAATACGGGCTTTGCGAATGCTGGGCCGCCAACGAGGTGCCGCCGCCCACCGAGGAACGGAAGGTGAGCGGAAAGGTCTGCTGGCCGCCGAACATGTAATGGATTTTCGAGGCCTGATTGACGATCTGATCCATGGCGACGAAACAAAAAGTAACCATGGACCAGTTGACGATGGGGCGAAAACCCGAACCGGCGGCGCCGATGGCGATGCCGGAAAAGGCATTCTCTGCGATTGGCGTGGCGCGGATCCTCTCCTCGCCGAATTCCTCTACCAAAGAGGGCGGCGCATCGGTGGCCAGATGGAACGTGGTGGGGTCCCGGCGCATCTCCTCGACCAATGCTTCCATGCCGGCCCGGCCGTAAGATATTTCCCGCATACTCATATCGATACCCTCCCTCTAATCCGCGAACACATCATCCAGCGCCGCTTCCGGCGCCGGGAACGGGCTGGCCTCGGCATAGGCGACGGAGGCTTCGATCTCGGCCATGATCTCGTCATCCATGGCCTTGAATTCCTCGTCACTGAACTGGCCCTGCTGCTGTTTCAAGTGATCTACAAGTATGGGAATGGGATCCCGCGCCATCCAATAGGCCTTTTCCTCTTCCGGGCGCCGGTCGGCGGCGCCGGGGCGTTCCGTATGGGGCCGCTGGCGGTAGGTCTTGCACTCGATCAAGGTTGGCCCCTCGCCGGCCCTGGCCCGCGCCACGGCCTGCTGGGCGACCTCGTAGACGGCCAGCACATCATTGCCGTCGACCACGATGCCGGGAATGCCGTACCCCGCCGCCCGGTCGGACATATTCTCGGCCGCATGGGTCTTCTTGGCGGCGGTATCGGCGGCCCAGGAATTATGTTCGCAAACATAAACCACGGGTAGTTTCCAGCTTGCCGCGATATTCAGGCTCTCGTGGAAGGAACCGGCATTCGAGGCGCCATCGCCGAAGAAGCCGACCGCGACCCGGTTCTTGCCCTCCATCTGCGCCGCCAGTCCGGCGCCGGTGATGATCGACAGGCCGCCGCCGACGATGCCGTTGGCGCCGAGCATACCGATGGAGAAATCGGCGATATGCATGGAGCCACCCTTACCCTTGCAAAAGCCGTCGACGCGGCCATACAGCTCCGCCATCATGCGGTTCAGATCGGCGCCCTTGGCAATGCAATGGCCGTGACCACGGTGGTTGGAGATGATCTGGTCATCCGGATTCAGGGCGGCGCAGATACCGACGGCGGAGGCTTCCTCGCCGATATAGCAATGCACGACGCCATAAATGGCACCGCCCTTGTAATCATCCGAGGCACGCTCCTCGAAACGGCGAATGGTCTGCATCTGGCGCAACATCTGGCGCTGTAGCTCGGGTGAGGCTGACATGTTGGCTGTTCCTCGTATCAGGTTGTTATGAGTTGGGCATAGTTTGCGTGGGATGGCAGCGGGAAGCAATAGAGCGCATCGGCTCTACTCCGTCTTCGGGAACCACATGTTCAGATATTCGACGTAGGCCGCCGGGCCGTCCAGGCCGTCCACCTCGATATGATGAGAGGTGGTGATCAGGCGTTTGCCCTCGCCCTTGTCCACTACCTCCATCAGGCCGATGCGGTCGCGCACGCGGATGCCATCGCCGATCAGCACGGGCTGCAACACGCGGGCCTTGTTCATGCCGTAGTTCAGGGAATGCTTGCCATCGGCGGGGTCGATACCACCGACGCGAACGAAATAGGTGATCAGGCTGATAAGAAAGAAGCCATGAATGATCGTACCGCCAAAGACGGTTTCCCGCTCCGCCCATTCGGGGTCACAGTGTCCTCTGGTGGCCCAGCGGGTGACCTCACCAAAAATATTCACCTGCATCTGGTCGATATCGATCCAATCGGTCAGGCCGATTTCCTGACCCACGAACTCGTGTGCGTTACTCAAACGTATGTCATTGTTCGCCATGTCCGGCGTTCCTCCTAATTTCAGTCTTTGCTGAATGCGGCACCGTCGAAACGTTCGCGGGTGGCGATTTCCTCGACCGACTTGCGCCGCAGCTTGGTCAGTTGCTTGACCGGCTTGCCCAGGGGCACCACGGCGGCGACGGCGAACTCGGTCGGAATATTCAGCAAATCCTGTACCTCCGCCTCGCGCGCCACGGCCAGAGTGGTGATGGTGCCGCCGAAACCGGCCTGACGCGCGCCCAACAGCACATTCCAGACAAAGGGATAGATCGAGGCGCCGGAAATCATGCCGATACGTTCGAGATCCTGATCCATGGAAGCGACGACGCGCAGGTCGACGACAAAAACCAGAACGGCGGAGGCATCGCGGAAGGAATCCACCAGGATGCGGGCCGGGCGTGTCGCCTCGATCTCCGCTGCCGTAACCTGTGTGGGCGTGACCGCGTTCCAGGGACTTTCCCCCGCCTTGGACTGCGCCACATAGCGCTTCGCCGCCGGCTCCGCCAGTTTCGCCAGGGCCTCGCGGGTCTCCGCATCGCGCACGACAATGACGCGGTTGCCCTGACGGTTGCCGCCCGAGGGGGCAAAGCGCGCATTTTCGATCAATTCGTGGATCATCCCATCCGGTATCTCTTCACCGGTGTACTCCCGGGCCGCGAAGGTGGTTCGCATGACTTCGTTCAATTCCATGGCCTGTGCCTCCCAATCATTTGTCCAAGCTTGCGGTGTGAAGGTTCAATCCGTCAAGCTTCGCCCTCGGTGAACAGCGCCATCTGGCTTGGCGAACCCAGCACCGGATGGGACAAGCCGATACCGGCAAAGCTGACGCCATAGCCATTGCGGCTGGCCACGCCAGTGGCCCAGGCCTCGAACTTCTCCCGGCTCCATTCAAATTCGTGTCCGGGGTGGCGCAGGCGATGCGCCGGTACGCCCAGCAGTTCATTGCAGTCCTGGTTCGGCGTGGTGATTAGGACCAGGCCGGGGCGAAAGCTTCTAAAGACCGCGCGCTCTACCTTGGAAAGGCGATCGGGTGGAATATGCTCGATGGTTTCCAACAGCACGGCGGCATCAAAGCCGGCAAAATCCGGATTGGGCTCGGCAAATGTATCGTTCAAAATCCGCACCCGTTCGCCCGCATCAAGGCCTGCCTGCGCGAGATTTCGGGTGCATGCCGCCAAGGCCTCACGGGATATGTCCAGACCCACGATCTGCTCGAAAAACGGGTTGGCGGCCAAGGCAAGCAGCAATGGCCCACTGCCGCAGCCAAGGTCGAGCACGCGCCGGGCACTATTATCCTTCAGCGCGCCGACGACAATGTTCAAACGGTCTTCATGCAATGACGTGAGCATGTGCACTTGTAGCATGCCCTGCTAGTATCCGCTGGGTGTAACGGTGAATGTTCGGGGATGTGGTGATGAATTTCGATGCGGTTGTGATTGGCGGCGGCATAGTTGGCTGTACCGCCGCCTTCTATCTGGCGCGCCGGGGCCAAAAGGTCGCGGTGGTGGAACAGGACAAGCTGGCCTGCGGTACCTCCAGCAAAAGTTTTGCCTGGATCAACGGCACCTCGAAAACTGCCGACGAGGACTATCACCGGCTCAACGCCCTTGGCCTGACCGGCTACGCCGAGCTGGCGGCGGAATTCGGCGAAAAAGCACTTGGCCTCAACCCGGCGGGATCATTGCAGATTGTCCGCCGCGGCGATGATACGAACATCAAGACCGTGCGGGACAAGTTGGATCAGTTGCAGGCTTATGGCTACCCCTCCGGCTGGGTCGACAATCACGCCCTGCGCGCCCTGGAGCCGCATTTGAGCTTGCCCGACGATGCGGAGGGACTTTTCGCCATGGGCGATATGAACCTGGACGCACCGAAGTTCGTCCATTTCATGGCGGAACAGGTCCGAACTCTGGGCGGCACGGTCATGGAAGGTTGCGCGGCACGCTCGCTCGAGGCTCGGGACGATGGTCAGGTCACCGGTTTGCTGACGGACGCCGGTACGATGAATACCGAAACCATCCTGGTCGCCGCCGGCCCCGGCACGCCGGAGGTGCTCAGCGCCTTGACCGGCTACGATGGTTTTGCCGCCCGTTTCCCCATGCGCAAGGTGCCGGGCCTTTTGGTGCGCTCGCCCGACACATCGCCCCATCAGCTGGTGCGCCGGGTGGTCTATTTTGCCGGCGGCCCGGAACTGCATATCCTGCCGGACTTCAACGGCGGCCTGAAAATCGGCGCCGACGATACCGATGGCATGGTCGAACCGGATTCATCACTGGATGATGTCAAGCGGGTCGCCGCGATTCTGCTCGCCCGCGCCCAGGAGCGCCTGCCGGGATTTGCCGGCCCCGAATGTGTCGATGATTGCACCTTCACCATCGGCGTTCGGCCCTATCCCGCCGATGGCCACAGCCTGGCCGGCCCCCTGCCCGGCGCCCCCGGCCTGTTCGTCATCGCCACCCATAGCGGCATTACGCTCTCGCCCGAGTTGGGGCGCTTGATGGCGGACCTGATCGCCACGGGACGAACGCCCGATACCCTTCAACCTTTTACTTTGAGCCGCATTGAGGGCCTGGGCTAGAATATCGAGATTGGCCAAACGGGGGATACAGCCATGATACATCGCAGCAGGATTACCGAAGCCAGCGCCTGGGAGCCCGCCGACCTGACGGCCGATGCTAGCTGGCACCTTGAATTGACCGATCGAGAGACCGCGGACCTGCGGGCGGCCTTGGACGGGACCAGGCAACAGGGCTTGCGGTTGGAAGAAATCAATCAGGGCAATTTTCCCCTGCCGCATTGTCAGGGGGTCATAGAAAAAATCAAACAGCAATTGGCCAATGGTTTTGGCTTCGCCCTGCTGCGGGGTTTTCCCATCGAGGCCCATGAGCGAGAGGACATCGCCAAGATGTATTGGGGCCTGTGCTGCCATCTGGGCCTTGGCCTGACCCAAAATGGCGACGGCACCTTGATCCACTATGTGACCGAGGGGCATTTGCGTCCCAGTCAAGGCACCCGCGGCGTCGGCAATCCCGGCAAGGTTTCCCTGCATGTTGATCTGGCCGACTGTGTCTCGCTGTTGTGTATTCACCAGCCGCCAAGCTCGCCGCAAAGCCATGTGGCCAGTTCGACAACCATCCACAACAAGTTGCTGCAACGCGATCCGGCCTTGCTGGAGCGTCTGTATGAAGGTTTTGTCTGGGACCGGCAGAACGAACATGGACCAAGCGAAACCGCCACCAGCGCTTACCGCGTGCCGGTGTTCAGTCAGCGCGACGGTTTCGTATCCTGCCGCTACAACCGCAACTGGATGCGCAGGGCGGCGGATCGGCAGGGCGGATTCTCGGAAGAAGATACCGCGCTGCTGGATACTTTCGACGAGTTGGCCAATGAGAGCCGCTTCGCCTTTGATTTCGAACCCGGCGATATTCAGTTCGTCAACAACTACACCATCCTGCATGGCCGCGAGCCGCATCCGCCTGCCACTAACGAGGAAGAAATACGGCTTTTGATGCGGATCTGGTTCGACTTGGATGAACCGCGCCCCATGTGGGACGAGGCCATCATCCGCTACGGCATCATTCGCCATGGCCGTCTCGGCTGGACCGCGCGGGATCTGATCACTGGCCTTGAGAGCAAGACCCACGCGCGCCGGCCCGAAGATCTGGCCCCCCTGATTGAAGCCTGACGGCGGCCGATCAGGTTATGGTGCGATCGCCGATCCCCTGTTTCTTTCTGATTTGCCGATCTACAAGTTCAATCCGTCGAGAAATCCGGTCATCGCAGCGTTGAAGGCGGCGGGTTGGTCGATATTGGCGGCGTGACCCGCCGCGTCGATTACCACCTTTTGCGCCCCCGGGATCTTGCCCGCCATATAGTCGGTGGCGGGGTGAAACTTCACATCCTCCGAACCGACC
Organism: Alphaproteobacteria bacterium; assembly: GCA_030747035.1. GTDB lineage: Bacteria > Pseudomonadota > Alphaproteobacteria. The sequence continues at coordinate 14,184 of JASLLM010000026.1, forward strand.
AGAACCAATGTGGGCACGGCAATTTCGGGCAGGCTTTGTATCAGCCCATCGTCGAATTGCGCCAGCATGCCGCGGGCCGCATGAGCCAGCCCGGTGGCCTCGCGGTGGCCTGCGATATCGACGGCCTCGGAGCCGCTCAGGGCGGCCAATCCATCCGTTTTGAAGCGGTCGGCCTGGGCAAACGCGGTCTCGTTCCAGGCCTCCCGTGCCGCATCCTTCTTGAAACCTGGGCCGGTGTCGAACAGCATCAGGGCGGCGGTGCGTTGCGGATGGCGCAAATGAAAGGCCAACGAGGCGCAACCGCCCAGGGTCAGCCCGCCAATCACCGCCTGTTGCAGACCGCAGGCATCCAAAATGGCCGCCATGTCGGCGACACTTTGTGCTTCGGAATAAGCCGCCGGGTCATCGGGATAGTCGCTTTGCCCGTGGCCCCGCATATCCCAGGTCATCACCCGGTAGCGCTCGCGCAGCGCCGCGACCTGTTCCCGCCACATGGTCGAAGAGGCGGAAAAACCATGGCTTAATAGCACGCCCGGGCCGGTGCCATGATCCTCGAAATATACCCTAACGCCGTCCCGCTCGATGAAGGCCATTGCCGCACACTCCTCCTCAGACAAAGTTGCCGCAAAGCTACGCCGCTGGCGGCCCCTGTCAATAGGCCTGCCGTGACGGCAACATGCGGCGTGACAAGCGGCGCGAAATGGCCTATATGCTGCGCCATGAACCTGACAACCGCCGCATATTATTTTTGGTTTTTTGCTTATCCCAAGCCGCTGGCGGAGGGAGGGGTTCATTTGATCTAAGAATTGATCAATAAATGTCTCGAAACCGCCAGATTGCTGGCGGTTTTTTTATTGCCGCCGGTCTGGCCCCAAAACCAAGGAGCCCACGCCGTGTTGGAAAATACAGACGACATCCGCATCCGCGAAATCAAGGAACTGAATACGCCGGCGGAAATCATTCATGAATTCCCGCGTACCAAGGCCGCGACGGACACGGTCACCCGTGCCCGGCAGGCTTTGCAGGATATCATTCACCGCCGCGACGGCCGCCTGGCCGTGATCATCGGACCTTGTTCGATCCACGACCCCGAGGCCGCCATGGAGTATGCCGATCGTCTGGCGAAGCTGCGCCAGCGGCATCAAGACACATTGGAAATTGTCATGCGGGTCTACTTCGCCAAACCGCGCACCACGGTGGGCTGGAAGGGCCTGATCAACGATCCGAACCTGGACGGCAGTTTCGAGATTGAGCGCGGCCTCCGCCTGGCGCGGAAATTGCTGTTGGATATCAATAACCTGGGCCTGCCCGCCGGTTGCGAATACCTGGACATGACGATCCCGCAATACATCGCCGATCTGGTCTCCTGGGGCGCCATCGGCGCCCGCACCACGGAAAGCCAGGTGCACCGCGAGCTTGCCTCCGGTCTGTCCTGCCCCGTGGGCTTCAAGAACGGCACCAACGGCAACGTCAAGATCGCGGTGGACGCGGTCGCATCAGCCTCGCAACCGCATCATTTCCTGGCCGTCACCAAGGGTGGCCATTCCGCCATCGCCACCACATCCGGCAATCAGGACTGCCACGTCATTCTGCGCGGCGGGAGAACGCCGAACTATGACGCAGACAGCATCGAAGCCGCTTGCACCGAAGCTGAAAATGCCGGCGTGAACCCGGCGATGATGATCGATGCCAGCCATGCCAACAGCGGCAAGGACCCCAACAACCAACCTGCTGTGATGGCGGACGTGGCGACGCAGATCGCCGGCGGAGACAGCCGCATCGTCGGCGTCATGGTGGAGAGCAATCTTGTCGCGGGCCGTCAGGACCTGGTCGACGGACAGCCCCTGCGATACGGGCAAAGCATCACCGACGGCTGCATCGATTGGGATACTTCGGTCTCGGTCATGGACGGCTTGGCCGAGGCGGTGGCACAACGGCGCCGGTTGCTCGGTGACATCGAAAGATCCGTGGCGTCGTGACGGCCTACATCAGGACCTGGCCGTCATCGACCGGGATCAGGGTGCCCGTCATGTAATCGGATTTCTCTGAGGCCAGCAGCAACAACAGGCCGTCCATGATGTCAGGTTGCGGGATACGCCGCCGCGGCATGCCGGCGATCTGGCCCAGCCCGGCCTCGGTGCGCCAATGGTCGTAATTCATTTCGGTCTCGATATAACCGGGACAAATGGCGTTGACCTGGATGTCGTGACGGGCCCATTCCAGGGCCAGTTGCTTGGTCATCTGGCCGATCGCCGCCTTGGACATGGCATACAGGGTCAATTTGCCCAGCACCCGCAGGGCCATCATGGAGGAAATATTGATGATCTTGCCCCCATCGCCCCGTTTGATCATCCCGCGGCCTACGGCCTGGGCCAGAAAAAACGGCCCCTTGACGTTGGTTTCATGGATGTAGTCATAGTCTTCCAGGGTGAAGTCCTCCGGCCGTTTGACGACGGAGACACCGGCATTGTTGACCAGAATTTCAATCGGCCCCATGGCCGCCTCGATGTCGGCCACGACCTGTTCGATGGCGCCGGGATCGCGGACATCCAGCGCGAAGGGGGCCGCTTGACCGCCCATCCCGGCGATCTCCGCCGCCAGAACCTCCAGCCGGTCGACGCGCCGCGCGGTCAGGGCAACCTTTGCGCCCGCCTCCGCCAGGGCCACCGCGGCCCGGCGTCCCAGTCCGGACGACGCCCCGGTCACCAAAGCAACCTTGCCGGCAAGTTTATAGGTCTCATCCGCCATTTTCCGTCCTCACTAGGCTACTAAACCCACAAATTTCGCTCTTAGTAGCATGTTCGAAAGCCGGGCCAATGTGACCCGAAGCCGCAGCCAACGCAATTGCCAAAGCGCCCCATTCGTAAACATCTTATTAACCGTGATCGGCTATTTTTCGCTGACCTAGGGGAGATATTGCCTATGCACGCGAACGCGCGGGTTCTGCTTTACAGCGACACCAACGATGCCGGCGATCTGGCCGGCAAACTCGAACAACATGGCTTTCAACCGTTGCCGGCAGCTTCCCGTGAAGATGCCCTGCGCATCGTTACGGGCCGTTATCCCGATATCGCCATCGTGGACGCGGCAACCAACGACGAGGGCGCGCAGTTCCGCCAGGATCTGCGGGATCTGCGGCCGGAAGGCAGCATGCCGACTATCGTCATAGGAACCGCCGACGATGCGCCCGATGACGGCCTGCAGACGGAGTTCCTGCCGGCGCCGTTTCGGGATGCGGAACTGTTTTCCCGTCTGGAAACCCTGGCCCGTCTGGTCACCATGCAGGGCGAATTATCGCTGCGCGCGGAAACCTCGCAACTGTACGGCCTGGAAGCCCCGATGCCCGTGGCGCAACCGGACACGGTTGACGATTCACAAATTCTGCTGATTGCCGAAGACGCAGCACATGCCCAGACGATCGCGGAGATGATCACGGGGCCGGACGGTGCCACGACCAAGGTTGAAACCGTCGCGCAACCCTACGAAGCCATCGAACGGCTGTTGGCCGCCTCGTTCGATGCGGTTGTCGCGCTTCGTGACGATGACGCGGAAAGTCTGTTGAATTTTTGCCGCGATCTGCGCAACCACGCAAATTTGTTCAACATGCCCTTGCTGGTGCTGAGCCAGGGTGATGATGACACGGCCCACGATCAGGCCTATGAGGCCGGCGCCTCGGATGTGCTGGACCTGGCCGATGCCGAACCACGCCTGCTGCCCCGCCTGCAACATCTGGTCAGGCAGCAACGCTATCGCCGGGCCATGCAGGATGTCTATCGCGAGGGCCGCCATTATGCCGGCAACGATGCCCTGACCGGCCTGTTCGGCCACGGCTATCTGCACACGCACTTGCAAAAACAGATCGCTGAATGTCAGGCCCGCAACAAGGATTTGGCGGTCGGTTTTTTCGACATCACCCGCATGACGGACATCAACCGGGAATACGGCTATGTCTCCGGCGACCGCCTGTTGCGGCAAATCGGCGGCGCGATTGGTGGCCTGGTTCGGGCCGAGGATCTGCCGGCGCGCTTCGGCGGTGACAAATTCTGCGTCGTTCTGCCCGATACGGACATGGCTTCGGCCCGGCCCGTGCTGCACCGGATTGCGAGCGTGATCAATTTTACCGAATTCGCCATTCAGGACATCGACGAGCCGGTGAAAGTGGACATACAGAACGGTTGCGCCGTCCTGCAATCCGATGACAGCGCCGAAAGCCTGATCGCCAGGGCACGGGCCGATATCAAGGGCGGCTAAGCGGCGGGAACCCTTATTCGGCCTCAATACCCCTCGTAATCACCGTCCCGCTTTTCGCGGAACGCCTTGATCGCTTCGCCATGATCGTGGCCGGCGCGGGCAATGGCGATGTGCGAGCTGACCAGATCAAACGCCGTCGCCATGTCCGTTTCCAGGCTTTGATTGACCGTGCGCTTGATCAGGCGGACCGAGAGCGGCGGTATGGCCGCGATGCGTTTCGCCAGCTTGGTGGTTTCCGCCAATAACTGGTCGTCGGGATAGACATGGTTGACCACACCGATTTCAAGCGCCGCCGCGGCATCGATAAAATCCGCCGTCCATAGCAATTCCAGGGCCCGCGCCTTGCCAACCAGACGCGGCAGGAAATAGGCCCCGCCGCCGCCCGGCAACAGGCCGATCTTGGCGTAGGTCTCGGCGAATTTCGCGCTCTCCCCCGCGATGCGGATATCACAGGCCAGGGCCAGGTCCATGCCGCCACCGATAGCCGCGCCGTTGACGGCGGCCAAGAGCGGCTTCTCGAACCTCGCCGCGCGCTTCGGGAAGGCCTGGATTTCGCCCCATATGCGCGATTTCGTGATGTGGGGTCGGCTGTCATGTTCTTCGCCCATGCCGCCGATATCGCCGCCCGAGCAGAAGCCCCGGCCCGCCCCGGTCAGGATCACGGCGCGGACATCCTCCCGCGCCTCGCAATCATCCAAGGCCGCGACCAGCCCGTGCAGCATATCGGAGGTGAAGGCATTCAGCTTTTCCGGCCGGTTCATGGTCAGGGTGGCGATGCCGTCCGCGACATCAAATAGCAGATATTCCGTCACTGTCTTTCCTTCCTTGCAGGCCGATCAGGCGGCCATGAATTTGCTCAACACACCGTCGGCTTCCGCCACGATGCGGCGCACTACATCGCCCGCGCTGGGCACCTCGGCGATCAAGCCGCTGCTTTGTCCGGCCGGCAGCACGCCGTTTTCCACATCACCCTCGATCCGGCCCTTGAGCGATGCCGGATGGCCTACATGCATGCCTTGCAAGGGGTAAGGTTCGATCTCGGCCTCGCGGCCAAGCCAACTTTCGGTGAAGGCGTTTCGGATCAGCCGGCAGGTCTTGCCGCTATGGGCCCGTGTCACGACGGTGCCGGCGGTATTGGTCTGGGTGATCTTTTGTTTGTAATTGTCGTGCGCGCGGGCCTCCTGGGTGGCGATGAAACGGGTGCCCATCCAGACACCCTGGGCGCCAAACGAAAGGGCCGCGATCAGACCACGGCCATCGGCCAGGCCGCCGCCCGCCAAAACCGGCACCTCGACCGCGTCGACCACCGCCGGGATCAGTGCGGCCGTACCGATGGAACCCACATGGCCGCCGCCGTCGGAGCCCGAGGCGATGACGGCATCGACGCCATCGGCCACGGCCTTTTCTGCGTGGCGCACGGCACCGACAACGGACATCACGGTGATACCCAGTTCCTTGGCCCTGGGCACCGCGTCCCGTGGGCTGCCCAAACCTGAAATCAACACCGGCACCCGCTCCTCGAACACCACATCCACCATGGCCGTGACCTGATCCGTATAGCGCACCGCCTCGTCCGACTTCGAAGCCACGGTGGCGAACAGGATATCCACCGCGAAGGGCCGGTCGGTCTGGGCCCGAACACTGCGAATTTCGGCACGCAGTTCCTCGGCGTCCGTGGTCGATCCGGCGCCGATGCAGCCAAGGCCGCCGGCGGCGGACACGGCGGCGGCAAGATCGGCGCGGGCGACCCAGCCCATGCCGGCTTGAAAAACCGGATGTTCGATTTGCAACAGATCGCAAATGGGTGTGCGCAACATGGACATCTCGAATTCCTCCGCCGACCTTTTTTCTCCCCAAGGGTACAAACCCTATGGCCGGGGCCGCAAGCGCGCTATCCTATTAATCGGAATGCATTTGGTCTTGTTATGCGGAGGGCAATTGCCATGGATTTTGGCTTTAGCGCAGAGAACGAGGAATTTCGCGCCGAGATAAGGGCGTTTATCGCCGAGCATGTCTCGCCTGAGATCCTGCAGGAGATGCGCGAGGGCTACGCCGGCGCCGGTATCGGCCCGCTGACCCGTGATCTTATTCTGAAGATCGGCGAGCGCGGCTGGATCGGCATGAGCTGGCCGAAAGAATACGGCGGGCGCGATGCCGACATCATCGATCAGTATATTTTCGAAGAGGAGCTGGCCCGGGCCCGGGTGCCGCTGAACCTGGGCAATTTCATCGAACAGGCACCCGCCATCATGAACGCGGGCACGGAGACGCAGAAGAAATACTTCCTGCCGCGCCTGGTGCGCGGCGAGGTGACCTTCGCGCTGGGCTATACCGAACCCAGCGGCGGCACCGATCTGGCCTCTCTCAAGACCCGTGCGGTGGAAGACGGCGACGACTATGTCATCAACGGCCAGAAGGTTTTCACCACTAGGGCGGAATCGTCTTCGCACATCTATCTGATGGCGCGTACCGATCCCGACGCCCCAAAGCACAAGGGCATCTCCATCTTTCTCATTCCAATGGACACGCCGGGAATTACCGTGCGGCCGCTCTGGACCCTGCCCGGAGGACGCACCAACGAGGTCTTTCTGGAAGACGTCAGGGTATCCAAGGACACCATGCTGGGTGAGAAGAACGGCGGTTGGTATGTCGCCGCCTCCGCGCTCAATCTTGGCCGGGCCGGCGCGCGGCGCTATTGCATATATGTCCTGCCGTTCGAAGAATTGCTGAAATACTTGCAAAACGACGAGCTTGGCCGCGAGATCGCCCAGGACCCGGTGGTTCAGGACAGGATGGCGGAGCTTTATTGCGAGGCCCAGGTGGCCAGGCTGTTCACCATGCGCAGCCTCTCCATGGTACGGCGCGGCGTCAACCCGCCTTACGAGATTTCGTCGGAAAAAGTCTGGGGCCCGGAATTTCAGATCCGAACCACCGAGGCGGCGAGCCAGATCCTTGGCGCCGATCATCAGCTTTGGGACGAGGATACTGCCCCCATGAATGGCAAATTCCCCCGCGAATATGTCAACGCCATGGTCTCCGCCTTTGCCCATGGCGGCACCCAGGTCATGCGCACCGCCATTGCCCGGCGTGGCCTGGACATGCCCAAGGAGTGACGGATCATGGATCTGCTGTTGAACGAAGACGAAGAAATGATCCGCGATAGCGTACGGCGTTTTTTCGAGACGGAATGCGGCGTTCAACGCGTACGCGAGAACGAAGACGGCGAATCGCGGAGCGATACCGCACTGTGGCGTCAATTGGCGGAGCTGGGCTGGCTGGGACTGGGCCTGCCGGCGGCCTATGGCGGCGGTGAGGCGCCGTTTACCCAACTGACCCTGTTGTTCGAGGAAGCCGGCCGCGCCTTGGCGCCGATACCGTTGCATCCCCATATGACCGCGGCCCTGACCTTGGCGGAGGCGGCCGGGCGTGGCGAGTGCGGCGCCTTGGCTGAAAGTCTGATTGCCGATGCCTGCATGGGCGAGCGCCTGCTGACCTGGGCCTGGGACGAACGGGGGCCGAATATCGGACCGGAAGCGGTGCGGCTAAGCGCGGTGCCGGAGGGCAACGGCTGGCGCCTGAATGGCGGCAAACGCATGGTTGAGGCCTTTGAAATAGCCGATTACTGCCTTGTTGCCGTGCGCACGAATGCGGCGGGAGCCGCGGACGAAGGCCTGACCCTGCTGCTGGTTGAGCCGGACGGTGACGGCATTTCCTCCACCACGCAAGGTACCCTGGCGGGGGACGAACTGTCGGAGGTGCAATTTGACAATACCTATGTCGACGGCGACGCCTTGGTCGGGCGGGTCGAAGGTGGCTGGAACCTGGCCCGGCCCATGCTGGAACGGGCCATGGTGCTGAATTGTGCCATGATCGTCGGCGCCAGCCGCCGCGCCGCCGAACGCGCCATTGACTACGCCAAGGAACGCCATGCCTTTGGCCAGCCCATCGGTGCATTCCAGTCGATCCAGCATCTCTGCGCCGATATGATCACCTGGGTCGACGGGGCGGAATTGCTGACGCGGGAGGCGGCCTGGTATATGGACCAGGGCATGGACGCGGCCCTGCCCGCCGCCGCCGCGAAGTCGTTCACTAACGAACGCTGCCAGATGGTGCTGCGCGAGGCCAACCAGATCCACGGCGGCTATGCCCAGGTATATGAATACGACCAACAGCTTTGGTACCGCCGGGCGGCGGCCTGGAGCATGCGCCTGGGCACTTCGATCGAACACCGGCGCGAGGTGGCGCGGGCACTGTTTTCATAGTTCACCTGCCGCATACCAGGCCAATGGATAAGCCTATCTGGTGGATAGAAAGTCGCAGCCGGATACAAGCTGGCTTTCGTATTTGCCGCAGACGTCGAAGAAGAACCCGGCAGCGAGCCTCTCCTCAAGCCTGTCATTGAACCGGCGCGCAATAGCTTCGCTCACAGTCTTCTTCGATAACAGGAAGTGCAAAATATCAATGTCCGCGCGGATCATACGGTAGTCCCGTTGCAATACATCCTTGCCGACGATACCGGCGATCAGGGACGGATTGGCGAGAAATCCCGTGAACCTCTGCGCCACATGCATCTTGAGGAGTTGTTCGAATTCTTGCGCCGTGGAGATCTGCGCCTTGAAGCGGGGCGCATCCAGAAGGGCGCGGATCTTGTTGGTATAATGCCAGCCCAGAACAACGCCCAATGTATGGCCGTTCTCTAGGAATTCCTGCAGCGATGTCGCATCCACGCCGGCCGACTTCCTAACCGCGACAACATGCGGCTGACCGCGATAGGGAATGGAGTAGTGCGCGAACTTGGCCCGTTCTTCCTTGAAACTGGCCCCCATGGTCAGATCCGATTGGCCATGCTTGATCTCCAATAGCGTCCGTTTCCAGGGCAGGGATTTGAAGTCGAGTTCGCAGCCGATATCGCGCATGACAATGCGCAGGACATCAGCGTCAATGCCAATTATCCGGCCTTTGTCGTCGGGATAGTGGTAGGGCGCTTCCGCGCCGTAGCCGGCAACGAATTTGCAGTCCGCATTGGCGAGCCCCGGCATCATGATCCCCAGGACGCCCAAAAAAGCAATCCTGGAGGCGCATTTCAGAATGCAATTTGCTGCCTTCATTTTTCGCTTCATCACAAACTTTCGGCCAAAATGCTGCGCAAGAAATTTCACGCACCAGCAGATGGATAAACATTGCGACATTTTCTGACGCCTCCATCCCCCTGAACGGCCATATTCTGAAGGGCCTTAACCTTCGCGCCAAGGCTGCTTATTATATCGTCATGATTCACGTCGATATCATATCCGATACGGTCTGTCCGTGGTGTTACATTGGCAAGCGGCGCTATGAACAGGCAGTCGCCATGCGCCCGAACTATGAATTTCAGACCGGTTGGCGGCCGTTTCAATTGAACCCCGATATGCCGCCCACCGGCATGTCGCGAAAAGAATATCTCGCCAGTAAATTCGGCGGTGTCGACCGCGCCGACCGGGTCTATGAGGCCGTCAGCACCGCCGGCGAGGACGTCGGATTATTGTTTAATTTCAACAGTATACCGCGTCAGCCAAATACTTTCGATTCCCATCGCCTGGTCCGCTGGTCCGAATCCGCCGGGGTCCAGGACGACGTGGTGGAAATGCTGTTCAGACGTTATTTCATCGACGATGCGGATCTTGGCGACCGCGAGGCCCTGGTGGAAATCGCCGCCAATTGCGGCATGGACGGCGATCTGGTGCGCGAACTATACCAACGGGACGCCGACCGTGATCTGGTCATGGCCGAGGAAGGCGTGGCCCGGCGCATGGGCATCAACGGCGTGCCCTGCTTTGTCATCGATCACAAGTTCGCTATTTCCGGTGCCCAGGATCCATCCGTCCTGACCCATGTCTTCGATCTCGCCATGCAGGACAATAGCCGGGGCCATTCGGCTTCGAAATCCGCTCAAGAAGACGCCGGCGCGGATTGAGCCAGATTGGCCAGTTGCCGGGTCAGATAATTCACGCCCTTCAGGCGGTCCTGCGCTTCGTCCCAGGATCTTTGATAGACCAGTTTGTGATCGGGCCGCAGCTTGGCGCTGCCCCGGTTGTCATTGATGAATTCAACCAGGCCGGCGGGATTGGCGAACTGGTCGTTGCGGAAGACCACGCTGGCGCCGCCGGGCCCGGCGTCGATCTTGGCCACATTGGCGGTCCGGCACAGGCGTTTGATGGTGATGACGGCGAGCAGGCTTTTGACTTCTTCCGGCAGGGCGCCGAAACGGTCGATCAATTCGGCGGCGAAGGCATCGATCTCGGCCTCGTCCTGCAGATGCGCCAGGCGGCGATAAAGGCCCAGGCGGACATCCAGATCGGCGACGTAATGCTCGGGGATCAAAACGGCGGTGCCCAGATTGATCTGCGGCGACCAATCCTGGGTGCCCGTGTCCAGTTCACCCGCGGCACCGCTGCGCGCCGTCGCCAACGCCTCCTCCAGCATTTGGTTATAAAGCTCGAAGCCGACCTCGCGGATATGGCCCGACTGCTCCTCCCCCAACAGATTACCGGCCCCGCGCAGATCCAGATCATGGCTGGCCAGGGAAAAACCGGCGCCCAGGGAATCCAGGGACTGCAGGACCTTCAGGCGTTTCTCCGCCGCCTCCGTCGGCCGGGCCCTGGCCGGCAGGGTGAAATAGGCATAGGCCCGGACCTTGGAGCGGCCGATGCGGCCGCGCAATTGGTATAGTTGGGACAGGCCAAAGCGGTCGGCCCGGTGCACCACCAATGTATTGGCGTTGGGAATATCCAGGCCGGATTCAATGATGGTGGTGGAAAGCAGGACATCGTAGGCGCCTTCGTAAAAGGCGGTCATGACATCCTCCAACTGGCGCGGCGGCATGCGGCCGTGGGCGGTGACGAATTTTACCTCCGGGACCTGACTGCGCAAAAACTCCTCCGCCTCCGGCAGGTCCAGAATGCGCGGGCAGACATAGAAGCACTGGCCGCCCCGGTAATGCTCCCGCATGATCGCCTCGCGCGTGACCACCGGATCGAACGGCATGACGAAGGTCCGCACGGCCAGGCGGTCCACCGGGGGCGTGGCGATCAGGCTCAATTCCTTAACGCCGGAAAAGGCCATTTGCAGGGTCCGCGGTATGGGCGTCGCGGTCAGGGTCAGGACATGTACGTCACTGCGCAACTGTTTCAGCCGCTCCTTGTGGGCGACACCGAAATGCTGTTCCTCGTCGATCACCAGCAATGACAAATTCCTGAAGGCGATCTTCTTGCCCAGCAGGGCATGGGTGCCGATGACAATATCGACCTGACCGTTGCTGAGGCCCTCGCGGGTCTCGGCCGCCGCGCCTGTTCCGACCAGTCGCGATAGCTGGCGAACCACCACCGGCAGGCCGGCGAAACGTTCGCTGAAGGTGCGGAAATGCTGCCGGCACAACAGGGTGGTCGGCGCCACGATGGCCACCTGCCCGCCCATCATGACGGCGGCAAAGGCGCCCCGCAGGGCGACCTCGGTCTTGCCGAAACCCACATCGCCGCAAATCAGGCGGTCCATGGGCGTGCCCTTTTGCAGATCGCCGAACAGATCCTCAATGGCGCCAAGCTGATCCTCGGTCTCCTCGAAGGGGAAGGAAGCGCAGAATTCCTCGTACAGGCCGTCGGGACGCTCAATGGCCGGGGCGGCGCGCAGAACCCTTTCGGCCGCCACCTTGATCAGTTGATCGGCCATGTCGCGGATATGCTGTTTCAGCTTCGCCTTGCGGGCCTGCCAGGCCGCGCCGCCAAGGCGGTCCAGGGCGGCACCGGCGTCTTCCGAGCCATAGCGGGAGAGCAGTTCGATATTCTCCGCCGGCAGATACAGTTTGTCATTGCCGTCGTAATGGATTTCCAGGCAGTCGTGCGGCGCACCGCCGACCTCGATAGTTTGCAGACCGGCGAAGCGCCCGATGCCGTGTTCCACATGCACCACCAGATCGCCGTCGGAAAGCCGACTTTGCTCGGTAATAAATTCTTCCGCCCGGCGGCCGCGCCGGCGCCGGGCCAGGCGGTCGCCCAGCACATCCTGTTCCGAGATGATCGCCAGTTCGGCGGTCTCCACCCCCTGCTCCAGGCCCAGCACGACCATCGCGGGCACGCCGGCGGGCAAGGCGATGACGGCGGGCCAATGCTCCACCGTCCGCACCCCTTCGATGCCGTGATCATCCAGCAACAGGGCCATGCGCTCCGCCGAGCCAAGGCTGATGGCGGCGAAAACCACGCGCCGGCCCAACTGGCGCTGTTCGTTCACATGGCCGCGCAGGACGTCAAATACATTGACCTCCGCCTGGGCCCGTTCGGCGGCGAAGCCGCGGCCCTGACGGCCGGCGAAATCGATGATCTTGGCGCTTTCGGGTGCTGCGAAGGGCGAGAATATGCCGCCGGGCCGCCCGGCCAGGGCATCGTCCCAGGTCCGCGCATCCAGAAACAGCCTCTCCGGCGGGATTGGTTTGTATAGGGGCGCGCCGCCATAGGGGTTCTTTTGCGCCTCCACCCTGGCCTGGTAATAATCCTCGATCTGCGCCAGGCGGTCATCGCGCGCCTCCAAAGCCTGATGATCAAGGGTGATAGCGCCCCCGTCCACATAGTCGAAAACCGTCTCCATGCTGTCATGAAACAGGGGCAGCCAATGTTCCATGCCCGAATGGCGCCGGCCCTCGCGGATCGAGACATACAGCGGGTCGTCGTCGGTTACGGCGCCGAACAGATCACGGTAGCCTTGGCGGAAGCGGTCGGTGGTTTCCGCTGTCAACTGCACTTCCGAGACCGGCACCAGATCCAGCGCCTTGCCCTCGCCAATGGTGATCTGGGTCAGGGGGTCGAACAGGCGGATGCTTTCCAAGGTATCGCCAAAGAAATCCAGGCGCAGGGGCGTTTCCACCCCGGCGGGATAGATGTCGACAATGCCGCCGCGGGTGGCGAATTCGCCCGGCTCCATCACCGTGCCGCTGCGGCTGTAGCCATTGCGGACCAGGAAATCCAACAATTCGGACACTTCCACCCTGGCGCCCGGCCCGGCCTGGAACACCGCCCCCTCGATGGAGCTGCGCGGGGGCAGCCGCTGCAAGGTGGCGTTGATGGTGGTCAGCAGGATCGCCGGTGCCCTGGGCGCCTCCTGCCCCACCAAACGGGCCAGGGTATTCATGCGTCCGGCGCTGATCTCGGGATTGGGCGATACCCGGTCGTAGGGCAAGGTATCCCAGGCCGGCAGACGCAGCACATGGGTGCCGGGTGCGAAAAAGGCGATGGCCTCGGCCAGGGAGGCCATGCGGCCTTCATCGCGGGCGATATGCATCAGCCAGCCGCCGCCCGACTTGCTCTGTGCCTGGGCCAATTCCGCCAGGGTCAGGGCATCCAGCCCCTCGGGCACGCCGGTCAGTTCATATCTGGATTTTCCAGATAATATTTTATCGCTATAATTCAATATATTACGGCGTTATTCTAAAGTTTAAGATCATCTTCATGATGTGATTGTCATGCTCCGGTGGCGGCGCCTCCCGCCCGGCCAGCCAGGCGTAGATATCGTGTTCGTTCTCGTTCACGATGGCCTCGTACAGATCCAACTCCGCCTCGGTCATGGCCGGCAGATGCTTGGCGGCGAACTGGCCCAGGACCAGGTCCAGTTCCTTGGTGCCCCGGTGCCAACTATGATAGCGCAGGCGCTTGCGCCTGATCTCGGTTGTTTCGGTTGTTTTGTCCACTGGCCCGTCTTTGCTGGTCATGGCTCTTCCCCGCTTCCGCCTCACGATATATCGTACCCTACGAAGTCACGCCAGCACCGGAATCCCATGCGGCCAGAAATCCTGTTCACCTTGTTCAAACCGGTCACCGCCCTGAAGGGCGTGGGGCCGCGCCTGGGCAAACTGATCGAACGGCTGGCCGGGGGAAAACTGGTCGACCTGTGTTGGCACCTGCCCACGGGCCTGATCGACCGCCGCTTCCGCCCCAAGGTGGCCGATGCCCCGGACGGTGCGGTGGTGACGTTGAGCGTGACAGTGGATGAGCACCACCCTTCGCCGAACCGCCGCCTGCCCTACAAGGTGCTGTGCAGCGACGACAGCGGCAGCGTCAGCCTGGTATTCTTCAATGCCCGGGAAGATTATCTGCATGATATCCTGCCCCTGGGCGCCAAACGGGTGGTCTCGGGCCGGGTCGGCCACTACGGCCAGGAAATCCAGATGGCCCATCCCGATCACATTGTCGATCCGGACAAGGTGGATGAACTGCCGACCGTGGAGGCGACATATCCCCTGACCACGGGCCTGACCGCCAAGCCGCTGCACCGCGCGGTGCGGGGCGCCATCGATCTGGCCCCGGAGCTGCCCGAATGGCAGGATGGGGCCTGGTTGGCGAAACAGCATTGGCAGCCCTGGCGGCAGGCCTTGGTGGCGGTGCACGCGCCGGAAAGCCCGGCCGCGTTGGAGGCGGATGAGCCAAACCGCCGCCGCCTGGCTTATGACGAACTGCTGGCCAATCAACTGGCCCTGGCGATGATCCGCGCCGCCGCGCGGAGGCGTTCGGGCCGGGTGATCGCCGGCGACGGCCGCTTGCGGCAGGCGTTGATTGCCTCGCTCCCTTATCAATTGACCGAGGGGCAGCGCCAGGTATTGCAGGACATCCAGGGCGACATGGCCCTGCCCCAGCGCATGTTGCGCCTGTTGCAGGGCGATGTGGGCAGCGGCAAGACCGTGGTGGCGCTG
>JASLLM010000270.1 GCA_030747035.1 Alphaproteobacteria bacterium
TGCCCTGCCGCGCCTCGATCGAGACCGTGAAGGCGGTACCGTGGCGGGATTCATTGCGCTGCGCCATCAAGGGCAGGCCCAATTTCTGCACCCGCTCCCCATTGAGGGACAGGCAGATCAGGCCGCGGCCGTAACGGGCCATGAAATTGATCGCCTCCGGCGTCGCCATCGCGGCGGGAATAATCAGATCGCCTTCATTTTCCCGGCCTTCATCATCGACCAGGATGAACATCCGGCCCTGCCGGGCATCGTCCAATATATCCTCGATGCTCGACAGATATGTTTGATCTTCCTCGATAACGTCGCTCACAGTGTCTCCTTTAGCGCCGAACTTTCCGCCAAGCGGGCCACGTAACGGGCCAGCACGTCGATTTCCAGATTGACTCGGTCGCCAGCCCGGGCCTTACCGAAAGTGGTCATTTCCTGAGTATGGGGAATGATATTTATACCGAAACCCGTCGCGTCAACTTCATTGACGGTCAGGGACACGCCATTCAGGCAGACCGAACCCTTGGGCGCAATATAGGGTGCCAGATCATCGGGCAAGGTAAAACGGAAACGCAGTGAATCCCCATCCGCTGAAATATCGGCGATTTCTACTACGCCATCCACATGGCCCGAAACAATATGCCCGCCCAGTTCGTCGCCGACCTTCAGGGCGCGCTCAAGATTGACCTCGGTTCCCACGGCCCAATCGGCCAGATTGGTGCAGGCCAGGGTTTCCGCCGATACGGTAACGGAAAACCATTCCGGCGACTTGTCCGTCACGGTCAGGCAAACCCCCGAACAACAGATCGAAGCACCGATGGCGATCGAGGCGCTATCGTAGGACGAGGCGATGACAAACTTTGTATCGCCGGCGGGTTCGACCAGATCGACCCGGCCGATATCAGTGACTATGCCAGTAAACATACCCCTATTTACGCCTGATGGACGTAGCTTTCCAGTACATCATCGCCCAAGCTCTCGATTGTCTCGGATTTGAAGCGCGGCATGTTCGCCAGCGCCGTCAGATCCAAGTCACCAAAAACCGGCAATCCATCCCCCCCAATCACGCCCGGGGCGCGGAACCAGGCCAGATTATCAACCAGTCCGGCGGATAGAAAGGCCGTTGTGACGGCGCTGCCGCCTTCCACCAGCAACCGGGTAATGCCGCGTCCGGCCAGGCACGTCATCGCGGCGGCAAGATCAATGCCGCCATCGGCGCCCAAGGGTAGCGGCAAAATCTCCGCGCCACGGTCTTGCAGCGCCTGGCTGTTCTGTCCCGGCCCGGTCAGCAGCCACAGCGGATGCGCGCCGGCGCCACGGGCCAGGCGGCCGCCCTCGGGCAGGCGCAGGCGGCTGTCCAGCACGACCCGCACCGGCGAACGTGCCGCCAAGCCCGGCAGCCGGCAGGTCAGTTCCGGATCATCGGCCAGGGCGGTGCCAATACCGACCAGGATGGCATCATGTTCGGCCCGCATCAGATGGCCTCGGGCGCGGGCCTCGGGCCCCGTGATCCATTGGCTCTCGCCGCCCGCGGTGGCAATGCGGCCATCCAGGGTGGAGGCCAGCTTCAGGGTCACCAGAGGGCGGTTCCTGTTTACTTTCGATAGAAAGCCGGCGTTCAAGGCCTCGGCCGCCGCCGCTATCCCGGCGTCGGCCCAATCCACCTGAAGCCCGGCAGCATGCAGCATTTCGGCCCCGCGGCCGTCGACCCTGGTGTCAGGATCAGGCGCTGCAATAACCACCCGGGCGATACCGGCGGCGATCAAGGCTTCGGCGCAGGGCGGCGTCTGGCCATGGTGGGCACAGGGTTCCAGGCTGACATAAGCGGTGGCGCCGGCGGCCCTGTTGCCGGCCTGTTGCAGTGCCATTGTCTCGGCGTGGGGACGGCCGCCTGGCTGGGTCCAGCCACGGCCGACAACGATACCATCCCGTTCCACGACGCAGCCGACCGCCGGGTTGGGCCAAACATTGCCCTGGCCACGCGCGGCCAGCGCCAGCGCCAAAGCTAGATAATCACGATCTGACCGGTTGGCTGCATGTTCCGGCGGGGCGGCATCAATCGTCTTCAATCTCCTCTTCACCACCGATTTGGCCGACGAAGTCCTCGAAATCACGGGCCTCGCGGAAGTTCCTGTAGACGGAAGCGAAGCGCACATAGGCCACCGGATCAAGGTTCGACAGAGCCTCCATCACCAGTTCACCAACCGCTTCCGAGCGGATCTCGTTCTCGCCCGAACTCTCCAGACGGCGTTGGATGCCATTTACCACCCGTTCCACCCGCTCTTCGTCGACGGGACGTTTTCGGGTCGCCAACTGGATCGAGCGGATCAGCTTATCGCGGTCGAATGCCACCCTTTGACCGTTCTTTTTCAGGATCATCAAATCCCGAAGCTGCACCCTCTCGAAGGTGGTAAAGCGGGAGCCGCAGTCAGCACAAAAACGCCTTCGGCGGATTGCGGCGTTGTCCTCCGTGGGACGTGAATCCTTAACCTGGGTGTCATTATGACCGCAAAATGGGCAACGCATTGGAGACTTTTATCCTCGTTAGAAAAACGCCGGCCCGATGCCGGAAAAATTCAGGTTGTCGCTCAATAAATCGGAAACGCCGCGCACAAATTCTTGACCTTGTCACGTACCGCCGCCTCGACCTCGCCATTACCATCGGCGCCATTGGCGGCCAAACCGTCCAGAACATCGGCGATCAGGTTTCCGATCGCCTCGAACTCCTGGACGCCAAAGCCCCTGGTGGTCGCCGCCGGGGAGCCCAGACGAACGCCGGAGGTCACGGTCGGCTTTTCCGGATCGAAAGGCACGCCATTCTTGTTGCAGGTGATCCCCGCCCGCTCCATGGCATCCTCGGCAATATTTCCAGTCAGGCTCTTGGGACGCAAATCAACCAGCATCAAATGCGTGTCCGTGCCGCCCGAGACAATATCCAAGCCGCGTTTTTGCAGCACCGCCGCCAGGGCCTGGGCGTTGGCCACCACCGCAGCGGCGTAGGCCTTGAACTCCGGCGACATGGCCTCCTTGAAGGCGACGGCCTTGCCGGCGATGGCGTGCAACAACGGGCCGCCCTGAAGCCCTGGGAACATGGCGGAATTTATTTTTTTGCCCAGGGCATCATCATTGCACAGAACCATGCCGCCACGGGCGCCCCGCAGGGTCTTGTGGGTCGTCGTGGTGACCACATCGGCGATGGGCAGCGGCGAGGGATGGCAGCCACCGGCGACCAGACCGGCGAAATGGGCCATGTCGACCATCAACTTGGCCCCGACGCCGTCCGCGATTTGCCGGAAGGCATCGAAATCAATGAACCGCGGATAGGCAGAGCCACCTGCAACAATCAGTTTCGGCCGGTGCTCCTTGGCCAGGCGCTCAACCTCGTCCAGATCAATCCGGGCATCCTGCAGGCGCACACCATACTGCACCGCCTTGAACCATTTGCCCGATTGATTGGGCGGCGCGCCGTGGGTCAGATGTCCACCCGCCGCCAGCGACAAGCCCATGACCGTATCGCCCGGCTTCAACATCGCCATGAAAACCGCCTGGTTGGCTTGGGAGCCCGAATGCGGCTGCACATTGGCAAAACTGCAACCGAACAATTCCTTGGCCCGGTCGATGGCCAATTGTTCCACCACATCCACATACTCACAACCGCCGTAATAGCGCCGGCCCGGATAACCCTCGGCATACTTGTGAGTGAGGACTGATCCCGCCGCCTCCAGAACGGCGGGTGACACGAAATTTTCCGATGCAATGAGTTCCAGTTTGTTCAACTGGCGCCTATGTTCAGCACACATGGCCTGCGCAAGCCGGTCATCCTGGGCATGGATATGATCGAACATTGATATATTAAGATTCCTCAAGCCAAGCGGGCTTGGCACAGCCGACATCTCCCACCTGAAATCGGCAAGTCCACAACAAACGACCCGTCAGCCGTTGCCATGAAATCCAGGGGTCATCTACTCCTCCAGACTTCTGATTTTACCAATTCTCCGTGTGTGCCTGCCCTCGGCATCCTCAAATCGGGCATCCAACCATGCATTCAGGATCCGGACGTTTTGTTCCGGGTCAAACTCCCTCCCCCGCAAGGCTAGTGCATTCGCATCATTATGTTTTCGGGACATCACGGCATCATATTCATCATGACA
>JASLLM010000271.1 GCA_030747035.1 Alphaproteobacteria bacterium
ATGCCTGCCACATCATTTCATAGGCGGATTCCAGATGCCGGGTCAGGCGCTTTGAGTTGAACAAGGGATAATCGTCCCGGCTGGCCACGAGTTTGGCTCTAATGGCCGCCAGGCGGTCGCGGTCGGTCGCCAGGGCGTGGGCCTTGCTTTCATAGTCCTCAATCCGGTATTCGATCATGTCGTCCTGGCCGATGGCAGAGAGCAGGGTCGCGCCGTTGCGCGATTGCGGCGTCGGGCCGGCCAGGGTCAGCATCGGTACGCCGACCCACAGGCAATCGACGGTGGTCACGCCGCCGCCGTGATAGAGGTTATCGAGTGCCAGATCGACATAGGACAGCCGCGCCAGATGGTTCGGATGGGGCACTTTGTCGGCGAAAATAAGGCGATCCGGGTTGACGCCCCGGGCGGATGCCTCGCGGCGCAGATTTTCGGTACTGCTCGCCGTGCCCCGTATCAGCCACAAAACCGCGTCCGGTATCTTGCGCAATAAACGCATCCAGATCGCGAACATCTTGGGCTCGATCTTGTAATGGGTGTTGAAATTGCCAAAAACGAAGGCGTTTTCGGGCAAACCGCATTCGGCCCGGCTGGGGCCCTCAATGGCCACGGGAGCGCGCTGGGTGGCCATGAAGGTATCGGGCAGATAAACCAGCTGTTCGGTGAAAAAGGGCCTTTGTTCAGGCGGTACCTGGTGATGATCGGTTATCAGGTAATCCAGGAAACGCGCCCCGATTGTTGCCGAATAACCCAGGTAATGGGCCTGCACGGCCGCCGGCCGCAGGGCCAAGAGCGACAATTGCCCGCCCTTGGTATGGCCGGCCAGGTCGATCAGGATATCGATTTCGTCGCCGTGGATCAAACGGGCGGAGTCCTGGAAGGAATTGTCCACCAGCTTGTGGAAGCCATGAAAACGCTCCCGCAAGGCGTCCGTCATATGGTCATCGCCGCCCGAATGCAGGGCATAGCCATAGGCTTCAAAACGGTCGGTGTCGTGATTGTCCAGAATCCCCTTGAACGCCACGGATACGCTGTGAAAGCGGAAATCCGGGGAAACATAGCCGATGCGGATGCGTTCGTGACGCTTTCGACGGTTGTAGTTGAAGTTCAGATTTTGCCCTAATTCCGCCACATAGGCGGCGTTGCGGTCGGAAATCTGCTCGGCCACCGCCTGGCGCAGCGCCATGGAAAATTCACCGGGCAGACTTTGCAGGGCAAAGGCCGAGACCGCCACCGGTTCGCCGGCCGACAGCTCCCGTTCCGTGTTAGTGCGGATCCTTTCCACAACCGAATGTAGGTTGGACCAGCTGCATTGCTGCATCAGGGAATGGGCCAGGAAGGGATAGATGACATTATAGTCGGGGCGAATGCGCAGCGCCTGCATGAAGGCGAGAATGGGCTCGTCCCAATGATTAATGCTTTGCACCAGGCTGGCCAGATTGAAGTAACCCTCCGCTAGATCCGGGCTGACTTCCAACAATCTGCCATAGGCGGCGATGGCCTCGTCAACATGGCCCACGGCGGCTTCGGAAATAGCCAGGTTGTTCAGGGCTTCCGGATAGTCCGGATTGATCTGCAGCCCCTTGCGGAAGGCCTTCACCGCCTCTTCATGCCGGTTCTGGGTTTGTAATGTTAGGCCCATACCGTTGTAAATATTGAATAAATCCGGTTCGAACTGCAGCGCATGTTCGAATGCCTCAACCGATTCCGCCAGCCGCCCGATGTTTCTGAGCGTATTGCCCAGATTACAGGCGACCAGGGCCTGTTCCGGCTTTAATTCAAGCGAGCGGCGGTAGCTTTCGACGGCTTCCTCCCGCCGGCCCAGGGAGGCGAAGCAATTGGCCAGATTATTGTGCGCCTCGGCGAACTCCGGCTGCAGTTTGATGGCCTGGGCGTATTCTTCCGCTGCTTCTTCTATGCGATCCATGGAGAGCAGGGCATTGCCATGGCTGTTGCGGTAGTCCGCCATATCGGGTTGTCCGGCGCAGGCCCGGGCAAAGGCTGTGGCCGCCGCCTCGAACTTGGACTGCTTGAAATACAGAGTGCCAAGATAAAAGGCGGTCAGGGTATTGTCGGCTTCCAGCTCCTCGGCCCGCTGCAATGCCCGTTCGCTGTCTTCGTACTGTTCCATCAGTAACAGCAGATTGCCCAGGCAATTCCAGGCCTCGATGAAGTCGGGTTGCAGTTCCAGCGCGGTTTCCAGCGCCTGCCGGGCTTCTTCGAAGCGGTCCAAACGGGTCAGGGCAAGGCCAAGGTCGGCATGTGCGGCGCCCCAGTTGGGGGCCAGTGCGATGGCCTGGCCCAGGGCCTCCAGCGCGCCGTCGGCATCGCCGAAGGAGAGCAGGATATTGCCATAGTTCTTGAACGCATCGGGGCTGTTGGGCTCGGCGCGCAGGGCGGCCTGGTAGCTTTCCTTGGCTTCATCGTTGCGTCCGGCGGCTAGCAGGATGGTGCCCAGGTTGTTGTGGACGTTGGCACCGGTGGGGTCGATGCTGATGGCTTCCCGGTAACATTCAATGGCGGTGTCTGTATCGCCTTGCTGATATAGCAGATTGCCCAGGTTGGCATGGGCCGCCGCCAAAAGGGGGTTGGCCGCCAGGGCCCGGCGGTAACAGTCCGCCGCCGCCTCCAATTGTCCCGCCTGGGCGTGGGCATTGCCCAGATTTGATAAAGTATCGGCATCTTCGGGCAGAACCTCCAAAACCTGCAGATAAAGGGGTATGGCCTCTTCAGCCCGGCCTTGGGCCGCCAAAAGGGCGGCAAGGTTGAATGTTGCCTCCATATGGCCGGGATCGCCGGCAAGGACCTGCTGGTAAAGCGCCTCGGCGGTGGCGGCTTCACCTGCCTGATGTTGGGCCAGGGCTGTCTGATAGGTCTGATTGGGCGTGTTCATGGCCTAAATTCATAGACTTACAGGGTTAATATTCCTTGAAGTCTCCGCCGTCGAGAGCCGCCAATCATGCCGAATACGACCGCCCGGAAGTTAATTCCTGCCCGGCAAAGCTTGCACCAAGGGTGGCAAGATTTGCCGGGCAAAGACCTGAATTTATTTCTCGTCCGCCATCTCCATGATTTCTGGTTCGGGAAAATACGTAAATAAAAACAAAGCGTTACAAGTTTTTTCCACAGGATCGACGGAACTTGGCACGGCCCTTGCGTTGTGTTGGGTGGCAAAAGCCCGCCGTTGGTCGAACGGTGTACCGAAAATCGGGGATTAGGAGAAAGAAGATGGTTTTATCGATTAACACAAACATTGGGGCGATGGTCGCGTTGCAGCACCTGAACTCCACCAACTCGATGCTGGAGGATACCCAGCTTCGCATTACCACGGGTCTGCGGGTCAATGGACCTAAGGATGACGCCTCCACCTACGCGATCGCCCAGAACATGCGCGGCGATATCAATGGTATGATGGCGGTGAAAACAGCCATTGCCGGCGGTGAATCGACGGTCAACGTGGCCCTGGAAGGCGCCATGGCCATTAACGACCTGCTGCTGGAGATGAAAGCCAAGGTGGTGCAAGCCAACCAGGCTGGTCTGGATGCGACATCGCGGACGGCCCTGCACAATGATTTCGATGCCCTGCGTCAGCAGATCGAAACCATCACCGGAACGGCCGAATTCAACGGTACCAATCTGATCAAGGCCAGTGCCGCCAACCTGTCCGTGCTCAGCACGGTTGATGGCAGCACCATCGCGGTTTCGGCTCAGACCATGGATCCGACGACCCTGGCCATTCAAACCAGTTCTCTGCTGTCGTCCGCCAATGCTGCAACCGCCTTGACGGCGATTGACTCGGCGATCACGGCGGTCGCGGACAAGCTGGCGGCGTTGGGCTCGGTCTCGAAGCGGCTGGAAATTCAGAGCGACTTCACCGTCAAACTGATCGACATCCTGAAAGCCGGTGTCGGCAATCTGGTGGATGCGGACATGGCTGAGGAAAGCGCCAAGCTGCAGTCGTTGCAGATCAAGCAGCAACTGGGCGTCCAGGCCTTGTCGATTGCCAATTCCAATCCGCAGGTTATCCTCAGCCTGTTTAACGGCTAAGCATAAAGCTAGAGCGTTTCCGGATTATTTTGGGGCATAGCCATCCTCGGCGAAGAAGTTCCAGCATTCCTCTGGTTTGAAGAG
>JASLLM010000272.1 GCA_030747035.1 Alphaproteobacteria bacterium
GTAGCGGTCTTCGTCGCCGGGGCGGGCGATATAGGCCCAGTTGGCATCCGTGCTGTTGGGGTCGGCGGCGTCCCGAATGAACAGCCGCCGGCGCTGGGAAATTCGAACGTCGCGGCTGACCTGTTCCGGGTCGTAGCCGCGAAACGCGATGGCTTTCAGTTCCTCGAGCAATGTTTGATGCGCGGGCTCATCGGCCAGGTTGTTTAATTCGTCCGGATCGTCGGCCAGATTGAACAACTGCGATAGCTGGTCCGGAATATGGATCAGTTTGAAATCGCCACGGCGGATCATCCGTACCGGTCCCGGCGTGGCGTTGGCGGTGTAGTCGGATATGGCTACATCGGGCCAATCGTCATCGCCGCCACTGGTCAGCAGCTTGACCATGGAGTTGCCGTCCAACTGGTCGGGGAAATCCTCCGGCGCCGGTCCATGGCCCAGTTCCGTCAAGGTCGGCAGCAGATCGACAAGGGAGACGTTTTCCGTGATCCGTTTCGGCGAGAATTTGCCGGGCGCCCAGAAGATCATCGGCACCCGGACCGACCATTCGAACATGTTCATCTTGAACCACATGCCGCGCTCGCCCAGCATCTCGCCATGGTCGGAGGTGAAGACGACGATGGTATCATCCGTCATGCCCAACTGCGCCAAGGTATCCATCAAGCGGCCGACCTTGTCGTCGATATAGCTGATCATGCCATAGTAAGCATGGCGCGCGTTGCGCACCGCTTCGTCCGTGACTGTGAAACGGTCCCGGCGGTGGCCGAAATAGAGGTAGCGGCTGGCCTCGTCCATGTCCCCTTCGGCGATGGGTCCGACCCTGGGCATGTCGATGGCGTCATGGTCATAGCGGTCCCAATGTTCCTGGCCGCAGGTGAACGGCGGGTGTGGGTGGGTGAACGAGACCGTCAGGAAGAACGGCGGCGCCTCCGCCGGCCGGCGCGCCAGGTCGTAGAGTTCCTGCAGCGCCACCTGCTCAACCTCGTCGTCATAGTCGATCTGCATGCTGCGGATGCAGGGGCCCGCTTCCAGAACCGGGCTGACCGTGACACCAGCCGGGTTCGGCGCCGTCGGCGGACGCTCCCAATTTGCGGTCCAGGCAAAATTGGCGGGATAGATATCGGTGGTCAGGCGCCTCTGGAAGCCATGCAACTGATCGGGACCGATGAAATGCATCTTTCCCGATAGCGTCGCCTCGTAACCGGCGGCGCGCAGATAGTGCGCCATGGTCGGCATTGAGGTCGGGATTTCCGTGCCGTTGTCGAAGGCGCCGATCGCGGGGGTATAACGGCCCGTCATCATCGCGGCCCGCGCCGGCGCACAGATCGGCGAATTGGTATAGGCATTGTCGAACACCACGCCCTCGGCGGCCAGGCGGTCGATATTGGGCGTCTGCACCACCGGGTGTCCGTGGCACGGCAATACCTGCGGCGCCAGTTCGTCGACCATGATGAACAGAATATTCGGCTTCTTCTCGGGCATGCTTGTTGCTTCCATCGCTTTTGAACTCAATTCCCTACGCGATACAGCCTAAGCCAGGCGAAAGCGAATTGCATCAGCGCCGAGGCCTTTGTAATCCGAGCGGTTGGTGTAAAGTGTGCATCAAGTTCGAAATGGATTGAGCAGGATATTGGAGGACGTGCGTCATGAGTTCACTGCAGGGTCAAACCGCGTTGGTCACCGGCGGGGGCACCGGCATTGGCCGGGCCATCGCGCAGGATTTCGCCGGGGCCGGGGTCAAGGTCATCGTCAGCGGCCGGAGGGCCGGTCCGTTGGAGGAGACCGTCAAGCTGATCACGGATGCGGGCGGCACGGCCAGTTATGTGATCTGCGATATGACCGACCCGGATGCCATCGAAGGTTTCGCTGCGGCGTTGCTGGCCGAACATGGCACCATCGATATCCTGATCAACAATGCCGGTTTCAGCTCCAAAATCAGAAGCACCCGTTACATTGGGGCGGAGGAATGGCGCGACGTCATGGATGTCAACACCATGGGCCCCGCCGTTCTGACCCGGGCCCTGTTGCAGCCGATGATCGATCAGGGCTGGGGCGATGTGGTGATGATTTCCTCCATGGCGGCGATCAATCCTTCCATCATGGCCGGCGCCGTTTATAGCGCGGCCAAGGCGGCGGCGCGCTCCTACATGCATGTGCTGGCCCAGGAAATGCGGCCCCACGGCATCCGCTGTATCACCTGCTTCCCCGGCGAGGTGGATACGCCCATCCTGGACAACCGCGCCCTGCCGCCCGATGAGGCAACCCGGGCCCGGATGATGCTGCCCGAGGATATCTCCACCGCCGTCCTGATGGCCGTGGCCCTGCCGCGCCGGGCCATGGTGTCCGAGATTGCCATCGGCGCCACCGACCCCCGCGACATGACGGCGGACGTGGCCGCCGCCAAGGCGAAACAGCAAGCCTAGGACCTAACCCCGTGCCGGCGTCTTAGCGCCCCTGCCGGAGCCGGAAGCCTTTATGCTCAAATCACAGGTTTAGCTTGTTGTAAGCGTCCAGGGCGGCGACCTTGTAGCATTCGGCCAGGGTGGGATAATTGAAGACAGTTTCCAGGAAATAGTTGAGACCGCCGTTCAGGCCCATGACGCATTGGCCGATGTGGATCAACTCGGTGGCGCCGGTGCCGATGGTGTGCACGCCCAACAGGCTGCGGTCCTCGCGGTGGAAGATCAGTTTCAGCATGCCCGTGTCATCGCCGAGAATCTGGCCGCGGGCGATTTCGCGGAAGCGCGCGATGCCAACCTCGTAAGGGACCTTCTTGGCGGTCAATTCATGCTCGGTCTTGCCGACCATGGATATCTCGGGAATGGAATAAATGCCCACGGGGAAGTTCGTCGGCATCGGCCCGACCTTGACGCCGAAGGCGTTGCAGGCCGCCAGGCGGCCCTGTTCGGACGACGTGGCCGCCAGCGCCGGGTAGCCGATGACATCGCCGCCGGCGAAAATATGCCTCTGTTTGGTGCGGAAGGTATCATCCACGCTCAGGCGTCCGCGCTCGTCCGTGGCCAGCTTCGCCGCCTTCAGATTGAGGGTGGGTGTATTGCCGGCCCGCCCAGCGCACACCAGGGCCACATCCGCGACCAGGCGCTTGCCGGATTCCAGCGAGACGACGACTTGGCCCCGCGCCGCATCCCGCGTCTCCACCCGCTCGACGGTTTCGCCCAAGCGGAAAACCACGTTGATGGCCCGCAATTGATGCACCAGTTCGTCCACGATCTCGCGGTCGAGAAACTCCAACGGCGTGCCGCGGCCATCGACGACCGTCACCTCGACACCCAGCAGGGCGAACATCGAGGCGTATTCGATACCAACAACGCCACAGCCGATAACCACCATGGAATGGGGCAATTCGTCCAAATGAAAGATCTCGTCCGAGGTAATGATCCGCTTGCCGTCAAGCTGGGTGTTGGCGGGTGTGGCGGGGCGGGTGCCGACCGCGATCATGATGTTCTTGGCGGAAGCCTTGCGCTGGCCCTGGGATGACTTGATGAACAGTTCGTGCGGGCCCTTGAATTGCGCCGTGCCGACGATGACATCGACGTCATTGCGGCCCAGCTGGGCATCCTGGACCTGTTCCTCGCGCTGTACGATATTGCCGACCCGTTCGAACAATTGTGACGCCGTCACGGCCTTTTGGTAGACGCCATTGCCGTCGCTGGCCCGGCGCCGCATGTCGGAGGCCCGCCGCCCGCCACGGCCAAAGGTCAATACCGCCTCGCGAAAGGTTTTCGAGGGGATGGTGCCCGTGTGCAGGCTGACGCCGCCGACCACCTGTTCCTGTTCGACGATGGCGACACGCTTGCCCAGCTTGGCCCCCTGCACGGCGGCCCGTTGCCCCGCCGGCCCGCTGCCGATGCAGATCATATCGTAATCGTATTTCGCCATGACGTAGAGATCCCTCAAGCATCAATAAATGCCAGGGTAGCTGTAGAAATTAATGGTTAATATTCGAACAATTTTGAAAAAGGCCAATACTGAACACTAGAGCGTTTCCGGGATCTTCTGAATCGACGTTTTGCTTTTTAATCTTTGATTGAATGGGTGTTTGTGATTCGA
>JASLLM010000273.1 GCA_030747035.1 Alphaproteobacteria bacterium
CAAGCTGGCCCGCCGTTGGAACGGTTTTCCTCCGAAGCCGTCCGGATTACCCCATCGGCGCCCCATGGAGTATCGGCACATGCCTATATGATGTTTCAGCCAGGAATTTCGAGGCCAAACAGGCCCAATGGTGACGCTGATCACAGATTGACGAAAGGTGGGCGGGGAATGACGGCAAAATGACGTCAACGGGGCACGGTTCGGAGAATTGGCCTCGTTCGAAGGTCCCGCGCTGGACCTATCCTTCCCGGTCTATACGGTTTATTCAGCCGCCTCGGCCCCTTGGCCGTCGAGAAACTGGCTGAGCTGACGGTCATGCCGGCCCATGGCGGAGCGGCTGGAGCGTTTGGTCCACGGCTCCCACCGGGCACCGGCGCCAACCGGTTGATCTCCCATGACGGTAACCCGCTGGATGATCCGCTCCCCATCGAAATCATTAAGGACATAGTGCTGGGTGCAGCGGTTGTCCCACATCCCGATGGTGCCTTCGCTCCAGCTATAGCGCACGGTGAAGCGCGGGCTTTGCACCCAGCGGGTCAGGAAAGCCAGCAGATTGTTGCTCTCCTCCACGTTCATCTCGACGATGCGGCGGGTGAAATGCTCGTTGACGTACAATGCCTTCCGCCCGGGGCCGGAAGCGGTATCCGGCAGGACGCGAACGACCGGGTGAATGGTCATCTTGTCGGCCCGGCCGTGGGGGTGGGCATCGTGCAGGGCGGTCAGGCCGTCGCACATCTCCCGCATGGGCGCCGACAGGGCATCGTAGGCGGCGCACAGGTTCGACCACATGGTATCGCCGCCCGTGTCGGGGCATTTGCGCATGTTCAGGATCGACATCAAGGCCGGCTGCGCCAGAAAGGTCAGGTCGGTGTGCCATTCGTCGGCGACGCCGCCCTTGCTGGCCTTCAGCTGAAAAATTTCCGGATGTTCCCGGGAATTCGCCTCCGCCAGGTTCGGGTGGCCTTCCAGGGGCCCGAACGGGCGGCCCAGTGCCACATGATCTGCCATGCTCATGTCCTGGCCGGGGAAGAACAGCACCATATGTTCACCCAACAGCCGCTTGATCTCGGCGATATCACCCTTCCCGGCCCGGGCCAGATCGACGCCATGGACCTCCGCCCCCAAGGCGCCCGCCAGGCGCTTTACGTTCCAGCTGTTCCCCATTGCTTGTGCCGCCATGGCATCATCCCCCAATTTTCGCATTCCTGATCGCGACCATAGCATGAATTGCCAATGGTCCGAAGTCAGTGCCCTCCAACATTGCGCAACAGATGCGCCGCACCATCCCTGTCGTTGATCGAGGGGCTCTCGCCGAAGATCCGCTCCTTGGATTGGCCGTAAAGCGCCCGGTCCGCGCCCAGGGGCGCCAATTGCCGGGCCTTGTCCATGGCCATGGGGAGAAGATCCTCTTCTCCCGCGACCTCATGCACGAACCCTGCCGTCTTGGCCGCCGGCCCGGTCCAGCGCTGCGCCAATTGCACGGTTTCGAAAAAGGCGCTGGCGGACATCTTGTGGCGGAACAGGGCTAGTTCCGCATCCGGGATTGACAGCCCGATCTGAATTTCGTTGGCGCAAAGATAGCCCCGGTCGGCCCGCATGATGCGTACGTCGTGACACAACGCTGTCATGAAGCCAGCGCCAAAACCATGGCCATTGATGGCGCAAACCGTGGGCACGGGAAAAGTGATCAGCCGCCCCATCAGGGCCATGTACTCAGCCCCGAAAACCGCCTTGTCACCGCCCGTCCCATCTCCTTCGCCGCGGCGCCAATCGATATCCAGGCCGTTGGAAAAGAATTTCGCATCGCTTGATGTCGTAACCAGCGCCGCCGGGCCTTCGGAGGCCGCGACTTCATCCAACCGTGCGGCGAAAGCACGGACAAAGTTGGTGTTCCAGCGGTTTTCGCCGGCATCCATGGTCAGGACATAGACATTATCTTCCAGATTTAGCTCGATCATTATTTCCTCATGAATGGTTGGCGCTCGCGGGTGCAGGGTTTAACTCTCGTCCTCGTCAAATTCAAATCCGTCGGCCAGGAAATCAAGCTTTTCCGAGCGGTGAAAGCCGTCGTAGTAGGGATAGCGGTCGTCGGTCGAGGGGGCATTGTCGGGGGATAGGGCATACTCCGCCGTCATGGCGGGCACGGCGCCGTTGACGCCGATGCTTTCACCGGAAATGAAGCTGGCCGCCGGTGAGAGCAAAAACACCACCGCCGCCGAGACCTCCGCCTCCGTCGACAGGCGGCGGGAGGGCACGAAGGTCTTGCGCCGTTGGATGCGTTTCTTGTGCGCCAGGGGATATTGCTTCAGGCCCGACGTGGCGATATAGCCCGGTGCCACCACGTTGACGCGGACGCCGTAGCGGGCCCATTCCAGGGCCGCCGTTTTGGTGAAGTTCTCCATGCCCGCCCGGGCCGCGCCGGAATGCCCCAGGCCCGGCATGGCGCGTTCATGATCGGCGGTGATATTGACGATGGCACCGCCCGTGTTCTTCATGCTCTGGTTCAAAACCTCGCGGCTGACCAGGAATCCGCCGGTCAGGTTGGTGCGGACCACGGTTTCCCAGCCTTTTTGGCTAATATCCTCCAGCTTGGCCAGGAATTGCCCGCCGGCATTGTTGACCAGGCCATGAATGGCGCCGTGTTTGGCCAGGATTTGCGCGATGCTGCCGGCGACGGCATCTTCCTCGCGGATATCGAAGGCAACGCCATCGGCCTTGCCGCCATCCTCGATAATCTCGGCGGCGACCCATTCCAGCTTTTCCCTTGAACGCCCGGTGATCACCACGTTGGCGCCCAGATGGGCCAGTTCATGGGCAATGCAACGGCCAATACCGCTACCGCCCCCCGTGACGACGATGGTCTGACCGGCGAACAGTTCGGCGGTGAAAACGGAATTGTAGGGCACGGCTCATGACTCCAATTGTTTGATACAAGGCGCCATCGCCAGGGGCAGGCTCATGTGCGCTCTTCCTCCAATCGTGCCGGGCCGGCGGCGCGCCGCTCCCGCGCCGTGATGTACGCCGTGGCACCGATGATAGTGGCCGCGCCCAGGCCTGACCAGATGTCCGGTATCTCATCATAGGCGAAAAAGCCAATGGCGGCGGCCCAGATCAGGGTGAAATAGAAGCCGGGTTGGGTAAAGGACAGATCGGCGATCTGGAATGACTTGCTCCAGCAGAAATGCGCGATAGTGGCCATTACCGCGGCGCCGAATGTCATGGCGATGGTGTATGGTGAGGGATTGCTCCAGACGAACAGCGTGGGCACCAGGGAGATCAGGGTCACGAACAGGGAGAGATAGAACACCATGGCGTAAATCGAGGTATGGATCGCCAGGTGCTTGGCGATCAGGTTAGAGCCGGCCTGAAACGGTGCCGAAATCAGGATGGCGATGGCGCCGATGGAGATGACCTCAATGCCCGGGCGCAGGACGACCATGGCGCCGACAAAGGCAACGATGATGCCCATCATGCGGCGGTAGCTAAAGCTTTCGCCAAGGAACAAAAAGGCCCCGATGGTAACGAAGACCGGCGAGGTAAAACTCAGTGCGGTCAGATCGGTCAGATTGATCTTGGTGACGGCGTAGAACCACAACAGCACGGAGACGGCATGCACGACACCGCGCAGAAAATGCCCGCCCATGAGTTTCGCCTGGAAATCCGTATTCTCGAACTTCAGCAGCATGGGCAACAGCAGCAGGGTGCCGAAGCCATAGCGCATGAAGGCCGCCTGCAGGGGATGTATGTCATCGGCCACGCTGCGCACGAACCAGGTCAGGGAGGTGATGAACAGCCCACCCAGCAGGACCAACAGCAAACCAACGAAATTATCGCGCCATGTTGGTGAGGCGATCACCCGGCTCATCTAAAAATAATTCTCCGGCGGCACGCCCAGCAGGACCCGCCCGGCGGCTTCGTAGTGGGAGCCGCGGGATTGGATCTGCTGCGACAGGGTATGCATGTCGCGGAAGCGCCGCTCGAACGGGGTGCCGGGGAAGATGGCGGAGACTCCCGCCTCCTTGTAAACCCAGTTGCT
>JASLLM010000274.1 GCA_030747035.1 Alphaproteobacteria bacterium
GTCCGCCAAGGACGCCAAGGATTTCCTCGCCGCCATGCCGGTCGAGAGGCGCCAGGATTTCGAGTTCGTCGAAGAGGCCGACTAGACCCTATTTCGGTGACAGTTTACTTAACTCGCAAGAGTTAAGTAAACTGTCACCGAAATAGTGCGGAGGTGCTCCCGTACCTCAGCCGCGGCCGACGAAGGGCATTTTGGTCGCCATCACGGTGAGGAACTGCACATTGGCGTCAGGCGGCAAACTGGCCATGTAGACCACCGCGCGGGAGACGTTATCCACATCCATCAGGGGCTCCGGCTTCACCGAGCCGTCGGCCTGGGGCACGCCGTCCTTCATGCGCGCCGCCATGGGCGTGAAGGCATTGCCGATGTCCAGTTGGCCGCAGGCGATATCGTATTTGCGGCCATCGAGGGAGGTACATTTGGTCAGCCCGGTGACCGCATGCTTGGTTGAGGTATAGGGCGCCGAATTTGGCCGTGGCGCATGGGCCGAGATGGAACCGTTGTTGATGATCCTGCCGCCCATGGGGTCCTGGGCCTTCATCACCTTGAAGGCCTCTTGCGTGCAAAGAAAGACGCCGGTCAAATTGACATTGACCACCATCTGCCATTGTTCGAACGGCAGCTCCTCGATATTCACGGCCGGGGCACCGGCACCTGCATTGTTGAACAGCAGATCCAGCCGGCCGAACGCCTTGACCGTGGCCGCGAACAGGGCCGCGACCGAATCCGGATCGCTGACATCGGTGGGCACGGCCAGGGCCCGGGCGCCGTCCGAACCTGCCTCGGCGATACTTTCCTGCAACGCGTCTTCCCGCCGGCCTGCCAGGGCCACGGAATAGCCCTCCGCTAACAGGGCCACGGCGGCACCCCGGCCAATACCCGAACCCGCCCCCGTGACGATGGCAACCTTGCCCTCTCCGCTCATGTTCCCTGCCCTTTCAATCTAGAATTTTGCCGCCGCCAAGGTAGTCCGCCACCGCCTCAATAATCAACGCGGAAATAGTCCGGCCGGCCCAGGGGCCAGTATTCGCCCCAGACATCCGCCCCGCCATCCACGGTCAGCACCGTACCGTTGATGAATTCTCCCGACGGCCCCGCCAAATAGACCGCCGCCTGGGCGATATCCTGGGAGGTGCCGATGCGGCGCATGGGGTGTGGTCGAAACTGGGCTTGGCGGACTCGGGATAATGCACCAGGCCGGGTGAGCTGACGACGCCGATGGCGATGGAATTGAGCCGGATATCATAGGGCGCCCATTCCACGCACAGGCCCCGGGTCAGATGAATTTCTCCCGCACGCGCCGCCTGGGTATGGGCGATGCCGGAGGTACACATGGCCAGCACCGTGACCATGTTGATGATACAACCCGGCTGCTTGTTGTCCCGCCAATGGCGGGCCGCGGCCTGCATCATCAGCCAGGAACCGGTTAGATTCGTATCCACGACCGTGCGCCAGCCGTTGGGGCTGATATCCATGGCGGGCGCGGCGAACTGGCCGCCGGCATTGTTGATCAGCACATCCAGGCGGCCATAACGTTCCCATACAGCGGCCATCAGGCCGCCGACAAGATCCGCATCGCGGATCGTCAGGGCCTGGGTGAAGCAGGGAATATCCAGGCTGGCCATGTCCACCTCGAACTTGGCCATCTTGGCCTCGTCCCGCCCGCAGGAAACGATGGTGGCACCCAACCTGCCGAACAGCACCGCCGTGGCCATGCCGATGCCGCCCGCGCCGCCCGAAACCAGCACCACCTGATCCTTGAACAGGTCATCCCGGTAGACCGTGGGCAGCGCCGCCAGTTCCGCCGCTGTCGGGGCGGCATAGATGTCATCTGGGTTGCTGTCTGTCATCTGATCTATTCCGCCGCGCGATAGTCTTCGGGGAAATATTGCCGCACGAATTCACTATCATCGGTGTAGGTGTAGCAGGTGTTCAACATACCGGCCGGAAGCCGCCGGGTCGGCGCTTTCGTTTCGTCCACCGGATCGACCATGGGCTTGCGTTCGGTCCAGACCGCTTGCATCGCCGTGGTCGCCATTTGCGCCAGCATCTCCACCAAATGCGTACAGCCCTTGCCATGGCCGACCCGTTCCCGGACCATGCGGTTCCAGCCCGGTCCGATTTTCAGGCCCGCCAGGTTCTTGAAGTTCGGCGCCACCAGATGGCAGATGCCATGGGCACCCACATCCAGTTTCGCCTCCGCCGAATGCACCTCCATCTTCTTGTCGATGGTCAGGCGCAGCCACAAATCATGCACCGGCTCGCCGGCCGCGCGGTGGTTGTCCAAGAGATGGTGGGAAAACGGCTTGATATCGAGAATATGGCCCTCTACATCGACTAGGCCGTCCTTGCGCTGATAGGCGGTGATGGAGATGGTGCGGTTGTGAATCTGTTCCCGTTCGCTGGCTTGGGAAAGCGGCATGTGCAGGCTCCGTCTTGGCAAAATTGCTTGCCCTGCGATAACGCGCCGGGGACGAGAAGGCAAGCATCTGCTAGGCTCGCGACAGGAATCGATGCGGGAACCGGATGCAATCAACAACAGGTGAGAAAGGCGGCACGCGCTACGGCTGGGTCATGGTGTTCGTCGGGTTTTCCCTGATGACCATGAGCTTCGGCGCCCTGAGCTCGATCGGGGTTTTTCTCAAACCGATCGCGGCGGACTATGGCTGGTCCCGCGGCAGCATCGCCTTCGGCTACAGCGCGGCAGCGTTTTCCGGCGCCCTGTTCGGTATCTTCTGGGGTTTCCTGGCCGACCGCAATCCGACCCGGATTTTCATGTTCATGGCGGCTTTCGCCATCGCCGTGGCGCTCCTGTTGTTGAGCCAGACTTCGGCACGCTGGCAATTCTACCTTTGCTATTTCGTCTTCGGCGCCTTTGGTCATGGGGCGCTGATGAGCACCATTTGGGCCAATGTCGGACAGTGGTTCAGCCGTAACAAGGGCCTGGCGCTGGGCATCGGCATGGCGGGCAGCGCCTTCGGTCAGGGCGTGGTCCCGCTTATCGCCAGATTGCTGATATCCGCCTACGATTGGCAGACCGCCTATCTGATACTGGGCCTGGTTTATCTGGTACTCGGCCTGGCAATCGCCGCCTTGACCCGCGATCCGCCGGCCAAACGGGCGCATCTGGCGGAACTGCGCGCATCGGGGCGAAAAGAGGGCGGCAACTGGTCTTTGGGCGAGGCCCGCTTTGTCGTGGCCTGGTTTTCCATCGCCGTGATTTTCTGCTGTACCTGCATGTCCGTCGCCAATGTACATATGGTGCCCATGCTGACCGACCGCGGCATCATGCCGGAGGTTGCCGCCACGGTCCTGGCGGCATTGATGCTGGCGGGCGCGTTCGGACGCATGCTCGCCGGCAAAATCTGTGATCTGATCGGCTCGATAAGGACCTACGCCCTGATGTCCCTCGGCCAGACCGTGCTGGTCGGCTGGTTTCCCCATGTCGACAGCCTGTTCGGCATCTACCTGTTGGCGGCGCTGTTCGGAATCTTCTTTTCGGGCGTCATGGCCGCCATGGTGATCAGCGTCAATATGGAGGTGCCGGGAGAGGTGGCGGCACGGTCCTGGTCCATCGTCTCGTTCTTCGCCTGGATCGGCATGGGCACGGGCAGCTACATGGGCGGGCTGATCTTCGATATCAGCGGCGGCTATGTCCTGGCCTATGCTTTCGCCGCCGCCATGGGGGCCATAAACCTCGCGGTCCTGGCCTGTTTCCGCATCAGCCGGGGCAGGCGCCGAGGGGCTCTGGCAACAAGCTAGGCGTTGCGCGAGGCATCCGGATCCAGGGGATAGATCGGGCGGCGCAGGTTCTTGAACGGAAACGATTCATAGTCGGAGCTGCAAACACCCGGACCCGCCACCAGGACCACATGCTTGGCGATGGGGCCAAAGCCGGCCCGGAAATGCTGCCGTGACTTGATCAGCACATAACGCTTGGCGGCGGGATCAATACCGGCATGGGTGAAACAGCCCGTATCAAAGGGTTCGAAACGGCGTTCCGAA
>JASLLM010000275.1 GCA_030747035.1 Alphaproteobacteria bacterium
GGGACGCGCACCGCCTGGGCCGCATCCGCGATCCACTGTTTGTCATGCCGCCAGCTCCAGTCCGACATCAGGGCATGCAGTGCGTCCCAATTTTCGATCCGGTCCGGCTTGCTGGCGAAACGGGGCTCGTCGCCCCAATCGGGCGAACCCATCACTTCCAGCCAGGCGGTCCATTGACGGTCCTCACGGGGCGAAATCGCTACATGGCCGTCGCTGGCGGGCAGAATAGTCACGGTGGCGCCGTTGCCGTCGCCCAGGCGCCGCCGTGACCAGGCCCCGCCATGCAGACAGGCCCGTGTCAGTTCGATCATCCCGATCGTCGCCAAGGCCTCCTGGCTCGAAATATCGACGGTGGCACCGGTCCGGTCCAGCAACAAGGCGTGCATGCCGGCGGTGGCGGCGGCCAGCCCGCTGATAAAGGCCGATTGCCGGCCAACGGCACGGATCGGCGGTTCAGACAGATCATCGACCTGACCGGTCAGCACGCGGGCGATGCCGCTGGCGCAAAACAGGGTCAGATCGCTGGCCGGGCGGTTGGCCTCGGGCCCGGTCTGACCATAGGGTGAGATCAGGACGATGACCGCCCGGTCGTTTAGCCCGCGCAAGGCGCGTTCATCGACGCCCCGTGCCGCCAGGTCCCGGGGGGACCCCTCGGCAATCAACAGGTCAGCCGCGGCCGCATGTTCGGCCAATGTGTCCGGCGTGCAAACGGCCGCCGCACAATGCTTGCCATGATTCAGGAAATCCGCCAGCGGCGTCGCCGCATCGGCGGCAATGCTGCTGACCGAGGCGCTGGCATCGGCAAAGGCGCGTCCGCATACCGCCGCACCCAACCCGGGGCCAATCTGAAGCACCCGCAGCCCCGCCAAAATTTCCATCTCGCCTCCGTCTTCGCGGGTGGTTCAGCCGATATCCACCGGATGATAGGTCGGCGATGATATCGTTACCGGATTTTCGCCTTAAGACAACCACCGCGCGCGCAGACAGCTCCGGCCCAATGCCGACCGGCTGACGTTGGATCAATGGGCGCGAGATTGAAAGGTCTGGTGGGCGCACGTGGATTCGAACCACGGACCTCTGCGATGTGAACACAGCGCTCTAACCAACTGAGCTATGCGCCCCTGGGCCCCGGGCATCAGGCAATTTTTCGCCGGGCGGGCTTGGATGTAGTCTCCCCGGGCTGCCCTGTCAAGCAAGGCGGGAGAGGGCCGGCAACAATTCATCGAAATGATCGATCAGGGCGTCCGCGTCAAGCTCCCCTACCGGCACCGTGGTATAGCCGAAAGTGACCAGAACCACCGGAATACCGGCGTTGCGGGCGGCGTTCAGATCGTTGGCGCTATCGCCGATCATGACCGCCCGGTCCGGCGCCACGCCGATGGCATCCAAAGTGCCCAGGATATGGCCGGCATCGGGCTTGCGCACGGCCAGACTGTCGCCGCCCAGCACCGCATCGAAGAAATGATCGATGGCGAGTTTTTCGAACAGGCGGTTGGACATGCGCACCGGCTTGTTGGTGCAGACCGCCAGCTTCAGGTCCGCCGCGCGCATGCTTTCCAGGGCCGCCAGGGCGCCGGGAAATGGGAAACTTTCGTCAGCCACATGGTCCCAGTAGTAGTCCAGCAGGACATGGAACCATTTTTCAATCTCCTCGTCCGCCGGTTCCTCCCCCGTCGCCTGCAGGCCAAGGCGCAGCATGGTGCGCGCGCCGTCCCCGATCATATGGCGCACCTGGTCCAACCGCACCTCGTCCCGGCCCGCCTTGGCCAGAGTGTAATTCAGGGCACCGCATAGGTCGGGCGCGGTCTCTATCAAGGTGCCGTCAAGGTCGAACAGAACGGCATCGAAACGCTCACGGTAGGGCATCAAATCCAAATCCACATGATCAAAGGCACGGACACGGCGACAATCACCACCTCCAGGGGCAGGCCGACCCGCCAATAGTCGGAGAAGCGATAACCGCCCGGACCCAATACCAGGGTATTGCACTGATGGCCAATAGGGGTAAGGAAGGCGCAGGAGGCACCGATCGCCACGGCCATCAGGAAAGCGTCGGGACTGCTGCCCAGGCCATTGGCGATACCGACGGAAATCGGCGCCATGACCACCGCCGTGGCGGCGTTGTTCATGACATCCGAGAGGGTCATGGTCAGGATCAGCACAAATGCCAGCACTGCCCACACCGGCAACGAAGCCGCGACTTCCACCAGGCCATTTGCCAGCAACGTCGCCGTGCCCGTACTCTCCAGCGCCGCGCCCACGGGTATCATCCCGCCCAGCAGAATGATCACCGGCCAATCAACGGCCTCGTACATTTCCCGCAAATTCAGAAAATCAAACAGCACCATCGCCACCGCCGCCGCCGTCAGGGCCACCGCCGCCGGCAGCAGGCCGAGGCCGCTGGCCGCCAGGGCGGCGGCAAAAATGGCCAACCCCGCCAGCACCCTGGGCTCCTGCCCCAGGCGCAGGCCGCGGCGCATCAGCGGCAGGCAGGCCAGGCGGGAGAGCGTATCGGGCATGGCGCCGCTGTCCCCCTGCAGCAAAAGCACGTCGCCCGCGCGCATCACCACCCGGTCCAACCGTGTACGCACCCGCTGTCCCTGGCGGGCTATGGCGATCAGGTTCAGGCCATGGCGGTTGCGCAGGTTGGCGGTGCGGGCGCTGCGCCCGGTCAGGCTGGACTGGGTCGTAATCACCGCCTCGATCAAGGCCACATCGTCGGAAGCCAGATGTTCCGGCGACAGTTCCTCGTCACCAACCAGTTCCAGGCCCGCCGCCTCGATAAAGCCCTTCAGGTCCGTGGGATCGGCGCGCAGAACCAGAATATCGCCCGCCCGCAGCTTCGTGCGCCGGCTGGGCGCGGGGCGCCGTTCCTCGCCCCGGATCAGGGCGGTGACCAGAACATCCAGCTCTTCCAATTCCGGTAGGGATGCGATGGAACCGCCAACCAACGCCGAACCCTCGCCCAACCGCGCCTCGGTCATGTAGTCCCGGATCTGGAAAATCTCGTCGGCGCTGGGCTGACCCTGGCGTTGCCTTGGGATCAGGCGCCAGCCGAACAGGATCAGATAGGTGATGCCCAGCAAGGCGATAATGCCGCCCACCGGCGTGAAATCGAACATCCTGAAGGGCGCCTCAAAGGCATCGGCCCGATATTGCGCGATAATGACATTGGGCGGTGTCCCGATCATGGTACTCAAGCCACCCAAAATAGCCCCAAAACTCAGCGGCATCAGCATCGCCGCTGGAGACCGGTTCTGTTTCGCAGCCGATTCGAGGGCCACCGGCATCAAAATGGCCAGGGCGCCCACATTGTTCATGAAAGCCGAGCAAAAACCACAGGTTGCAGTCAAGGCCGCCAAATACAGTTGCGGGCGGTCGCTCAAGGGTGACAGCCAGCCGGCGATCACGTCCACCACTCCGGCATTGCGCAGGCCGCGGCTGACGATCAATACCGCCGCTACGGTAATCACCGCCGGGTGGCCAAAACCGGCGAAAATCTGCTCTCCAGGCAGCAAACCCAAGGCCGCCGTTGCCAGCAGGGCGAGAAGCGCCACCAGGTCATAACGGGGCCGGCCCCATATGAACAGGGCCACGGCGCCGGCCAGAATAGCGGCTATGCCGATTTGCTCATAACTCATCACGGATGCCTTTTTCCCGCCGATTTTGTGATCTAAGACATTGCATTGAAAGATACTGTAAAGGAAATTGAATTGGTCTGCTGCTTCCCCTATGGCAACTTGCCCAGCAATGCGCTAGACGAAGATTCTCTGGGAATCTCTAGACGGAACAAAGACTTGTGGAAATGAGTAAAGACTCGATCACAACAGTGGCGGCGGTCGTGCTGGCTGCCGGCCAGGGCACGCGTATGAAATCGGACCTAGCAAAGGTCCTCCACCCCCTGGCCGGGCGGTCCATGCTGGCGCAGCTATTGGCCGCAGTTGGCGCCCTGGGCGTCGAGCGGCGGATCGTCGTGGTCTCCCCGGACAATGGCGAG
>JASLLM010000276.1 GCA_030747035.1 Alphaproteobacteria bacterium
GCGCCGGTGCTTCTTCAGGCACCTGCTGTTGGCCCCCATCGTAGCTGTAGTAGCCCTGTTTGGTCTTGCGGCCCAGCAGGCCGGCATCCAAACGGGTCTTCATCATCGACGAGGGACGAAAGCGGGGCTCGTCATAATGCTGGCCATAAATTTGTACCGTCGCCGGGTGCGTGACATCCAGCGCGGTCAGATCGAGCAGTTCGAACGGCCCCATCCGAAAGCCCGCCGCATCCCGCATGATGCGGTCGATATCGACCGGTATGGAGATATTCTCGCCTAGCATATGGGCCGCTTCGATGTTGTAGCCGCGGCCCACCTGATTGACCAGAAAGCCCGGTACATCATCGACCCGGACCGGCACCCGGCCCATTCGCGTGCCAAGGCCGATCAGGAATTCAGAGACCCAGGGCGCCGTCCGAACACCGGCAATGACCTCGACCAATTTCATCACCGGCACGGGATTAAAGAAATGGAAGCCGGCCACACGTTCTGGGTTGGCGCATCCCGCGGCCACGGCGGTAACAGACAACGACGAGGTATTGGTGGCCAGCACGGCGCCCGCATCGACGATCGCCTCCAATGCCGTGAACACCTGCCGCTTGATTTCGAGGTCCTCGATCACCGCCTCGACCACCACCTGGCAGGGCGCGAAACCTTCCATGGCGGCGATAATCTCGATGCGGCCCAGCGCGGTCTCCGCCTCCTCCGCGCTCATGCGGCCTTTGTCGGCGGCGCGCTGGAGCAACCCGGCGATTTGCTCCAGCGCCTGTTTCGTGGCCGCTTCATTGGCGTCATAAAGCTTGACGGCGCAGCCCCCCATGGCCGCGACCTGCGCAATCCCCCGGCCCATGGCGCCGGCCCCAACGACGCCAACCACAAGGCCGTCCTGGTTAAAGTCCAAACCCATCTCGTTTCCTCCTCAAAATTCTCGGCCCTGTGAGGCTGGCGGGATTTCAAAGCTCTTGTTTTTGCTGTTCTGTCGTTGCGTCGATACCAAGCGTATCAGGCCGCGGCCTGTTCCATCTTCCATTTGTGGATGAAGCGTTCGACCACCGCGTTGCCGGTATGGGCGATTTCGTCGGGCGGGCCGGACCAGGCGACCTTGCCCTCATGCAGCAGGACGATTTCGTCGGCGACCTTGATGGCGGTGTTGATGTCGGAGGTGATGGACAACGCCGTAGCACCCAGTTCGCGCACGTTGCGGACGATCAGGCCGGCAATGACGTTGGACATGATGGGGTCCAGGCCTGCGGTGGGCTCATCCAGCAGGATGATCTCCGGCGAGGAGGCGATGGCGCGGGCGATGCCGACGCGCTTTTGCATACCCCCTGATAATTCGGCCGGCAACAGGTCCGCCACCGCCGGTCCCAGACCGACCGAGCCCAGGCGCTTGACCGCCATCTCATGCGCCTCTGCGGCGTTCAATTCCTTGCTCTGCAATTCGCGGAAGGCCACGTTGCGCCACACAGGCAGACTGTCGAACAGGGCCGATTGCTGGAACAGCATGCCGCAGCGGCCCAACAGGGCATCCCGCTCCCGCCCCCTAAGGCCGACAGTGTCCCGGCCGTCAATCCGGATCGAACCGCGGTCGGGATGCACCAGTCCCATGATACATTTCAGGGTCAGGGTCTTGCCCGAGCCCGATTCCCCCAGCAAGACGACTGAGCCGCCTTGGGGAATGGCAAAATCGATGCCATCCAGAACCGTTTCGCCGTCAAAGGATTTGCACAGGCCCTCAACCTCGATCTTGGGGCTTGCCTGATCGTTCACGCCCGGTCTCCGCCTCTATGCGGTCCGGAAGATCGAATCCGCGCCCGGTGCCCCGTCACAGGCGGCGCGTTTTGTTTCCACCATGTGCACAAGGTGCGAGAGGACCGAACGGGCGGCGGCGGAATGCAGATGCTCGGGCACGTCCGTGTACATGGCCTTGACCATATCGGGAATGGCGCCGATATCCTGGCGCAGGCACTGGGCGATCTGTTCCTCGCGTTCCTGGCGGTGCTTGAGCAGTTCGCCCACATAGGCCTTTGGCTGATCGATCCTGGGACCGTGGGTCGGCCAATAATGCGCGTCCGAGCGCAACAGCAGCTTCTCCAGGCTTTGCATATAGCGGTACATATCGCCATCCGGGGGCGAGACGATGGTGGTGGACCAACCCATCACATGATCGCCGGAAAACAGCACATTTTCCTCCCGCAGATGGAAGCAGGTATGGTTCGAGGTATGGCCCGGCGTATGTACCGCCTGAAAGGACCAGCCCTTGGTATCCAGAATGTCCGCATCGTTGACCAGGGTATCGGGCATGTAATCCGTATCGGCGCCTTCATCGGAAGTGCCGCCGTCGGTCGCCTTGCTGATGCGGCCATGGCCGTGCGGGCCGCAGCCCCAGACATGGGCGCCGGTCTCGGCCTTCAACGGGGCCGCGCCCGGGGAATGATCACGATGGGTGTGGGTAATGATGATATGGCTGACCGTTTCGCCCTTCACCGCGTCCAGGATAGCCTGAATATGCTCCGGATCGTCCGGGCCCGGATCGATCACGGCGACCTGGCCCGTACCAACGATATAGGTGCCGGTGCCATGCAGGGTAAAGGCGGAAGGATTGCGCGCGATGACCCGGCGGATCATGGGCGAGACCTGATCGACCACGCCATATTCGAATGTCAGGTCCTTATTGAACGGGATATTGGCCATCCATGGCCCTCCAGATTACTTGCCGCGGGTGGCGATTCAGCCGACGGTCTTTGACAACATTACGAATAGATGCCGGGGGATCAAGGATAATGCTCGGCCCGGGCATTGGTAAAGGCCGCGCGGCCAGTCCCGGCTAGGCATTATGGCGCAATTTTCGGCCCGCGGCTGTGACGGCCGCCACTCACCGCCTTGCCACCACCTTGCCACCGGGGGCGCCATTGGCTATGGAGCTTGGCCATGAACAACGGCGGCGAAGCAAAACACGGTCCAAGCAGCGATGATCCTGGCGATCCGGGCGCCCGGCGGGCGGAATGGTTCCGCTATTATTCCGACAAGCGCATCGGCCAGCAGTGGTTCCAACTGCATCTCCTCGACGGCCTGGCGGTACAGTCGGTGTTGGAGGTGGGGCCGAACCTGGGCCTGGTATCGGCCCTGCTGGCCAACGCCGGCTTTGACGTCACCACCCTTGATATGCTGCCCAGCCAGGACCCGCGCCCGGATATTCCCCATATTCAAGGGGAGCTGACGGCCATCGATAGCGCCCAACTGGCCGGCCATGACGCCATTCTGTGCTGCGAAACCCTGGAACATCTGCCCTGGGATCAGGTCCAGGAGGTGTTGCAGAAATTCCGCGCCGCCGGGCCGAAATATCTGGTGATCTCAGTGCCCTATATGGGCTTTCAGATCGATTGGCGGCTGTACCTGAACGCGGTGACCGCACGCAGCAAGTTTTCCTTCAAGAAACTGAACTTCCTGCGCCGTTTCCAGGCCGACCACAACGATCCCTGGGGCCATAAGTGGGAGGCCGGTTACCGCGGCCATTCCCTGGCCGCCCTGCAGGCCAAGATCAAGGCCGCCGGCTGGCATGTTGAGCGCCGGGATTTCACCTCGCCCACCCGCTCGGTCTTCTATCTGCTCACACCGGAATAGAGCTAAAATCTCAAGGCAATCCGCCGGAAATTAACCATGGCACGGCAACTTCGTGCCAAAAATCGACGGCAAATATTGCCCACTTGTGCCAAGCCGGGATAGGATTACGGTTAAGCCATTGAATTTCCTACGGCGGCAATTCTGGCACGATGCTTGCATCGTTTTCGACAGGCAGCGGCCCTTCTGGGCCGAACGACCACACCTAGAGCGTTTCCGGATTATTTTGGAGCATAGCCATCCTCGGCGAAGAAGTTCCAGCATTCCTCTGGTTTGAAGA
>JASLLM010000277.1 GCA_030747035.1 Alphaproteobacteria bacterium
CCCGTATTGTCCATGGCGCCCGCACCGCCATGCTGGTCGGCTTCACCGCCGCCATCCTGGGCTCCACCATCGGCCTGTTGATCGGCGTCACCTCCGCCTATTTCGGCG
The DNA here is from genome assembly GCA_030747035.1 of Alphaproteobacteria bacterium. Classification (GTDB taxonomy): domain Bacteria; phylum Pseudomonadota; class Alphaproteobacteria. The sequence goes on from JASLLM010000277.1 coordinate 109, forward strand.
GTTGGGTGGATATCATCGTGCAGCGCGTCGTCGATATTCTGATCGCCTTTCCTTCCATCATCCTGGCCTTGGCGATCGTGATCATTCTGGGTCGCGGCGTCGGTCCGGTAATCGTTGCCATCACCATACCGTTGATCCCGAACTGCGCCCGTGTGGTGCGCTCGTCCGCCCTGGCGATCCGCGAAATTCCTTACGTGGATGCGGCCCGGGCCATGGGTTTCGGCCATGCCCGCATCGTGCTGCGCCATATCTCGCCCAATATCATGGCGCCCTATCTGATCATGCTGACGACCTTTCTCGGCCAGGCAATTCTGGCGGAAGCCTCGCTCAGCTATCTCGGTCTTGGCGTGCAGGAGCCGACACCGGCCTGGGGTCTGATGCTGAAAAGCGGCGCGGAAGAATATGCCGAAAGCGCGCCCTGGGCCGTGATTTTCCCGGGTCTGGCGATCTCGTTGGCGGTGTTCGGTTTCAACCTATTCGGCGACGCCCTGCGCGACGTGCTGGATCCGAAACTGCGGGACCGCTAGCACCAAGAAAGCTAGTACAGCCATGCCGGCATTATCCGAACGGGTTGTTCTGGGCATGCTGACGCCGTCGTCGAACACGGTGTTGGAGCCCACGACCACCGCCATGCTGGCCGGCCTGGACGAGGTCACGGCCCATTTCAGCCGCTTCAAGGTCACGGAGATTTCCCTCTCGGACAAGGGCCTGGCGCAGTTCGATCATGACCGCTTCCTGGCTGCCGCCGACCTGCTGGCGGATGCCAAATGCCACGCCATCGCCTGGAACGGCACATCCGCCGGCTGGCTGGGCTTTGACAACGACGAAGCGCTTTGCGCCCGCATTACCGAGAGCACCGGAGCACCGGCCACCACCTCAATTCTGGCCAACAACGATTTGTTTCGCCGCCACGGCGTCAAGAAATTCGCTCTGGTCACGCCGTACACCGATGATGTCCAGGCCCGCATCCTGGACAATTACCGAGCCGACGGCTTTGACTGCATCGCCGAGCGGCACCTGGGGATCAGCGACAACTATTCCTTTTCGGAAGTCACCGAGGATCAGGTGGAAGAGATGTGCCGGGAGGTCGCGGCGCTAGGCGCCGAGGCAATTTCGATCATCTGTACCAACATGCGTGGCGCGGCCCTGGCGGAGCGGCTGGAGGCGGAATTGGGCATCACGGTTTACGACAGCATCTCCGTCGTTGTCATGCGCGCCCTGGAGCAGGCGGGTGTCGATGCGGCGCGCGTGCGGGGCTGGGGCCGCATCTTCCAACTGTGATCGCCTTGATCCAGCGCAAGGACAGGGCTGGCCGGCAGCGCTAAGAAACTCTCATAGGTCGAAATAGGTCATGAGGGAATGGTCATGAGTTACGAGGAACCCGGTTGCGCATATTGCCCCGAAAATGTACGGGCCTGCCGCGTGGGAGAAACCGACGAGCGGGGGCCGGGCTTTTGCCCGACGAAAGTCATGGCCGACGAACTGGATGCCGCCGTCGCGCTTTACGACGACCCGGAGGTCCTCAAGGTGGCCCAGGTCTCGGGCCGGATCGAGGCCGAGGGCTATTGCCAGTGGACCCGGGTCGAAGAGATCTGTCAGTTCGCCAAGAAAATGGGCTTCAAGAAAGTCGGCATCGCCACCTGCATCAGCTTTGTCGATCTGGCCAAGACCCTCAGCGGTATTCTTGAAAGCCATGGCTTGGAAGTTGCCTCGGTCGCCTGCAAGAGCGGCAGCGTCCCGAAGGAGGACATGGGCATCAAGGATGAGGAAAAAATCCGTCCCGGCAATTACGAGGCCATGTGCAATCCTGTCAGTCAGGCCACGCTGCTAAACGAGTCCGGCTGCGAGCTCAACATCGTGCTGGGTCTGTGCGTTGGCCACGACAGCCTTTTCTTCAAGCATTCGGAAGGACTGGCGACCACGCTGGTGGCCAAGGACCGGGTGCTGGCCCACAACCCCGTCGGTGCCCTGCACCTGGCCGATAGCTACTTCAGCCGCGTCTGGGGCCCTGAGCGGCCTGAGAAACCGCCAAAGATTCCCGCCGGCGGCCGGAAGTCCTAACCGGTATTATCGCCGAGGGCCTTCGAGGCGATTTCGAAAACGTCCGGCGACAGATTGTCCGCCGCCAGGATGCGTGACAACTCGGCCCGCATCAACGTCTGGCGCCCCTGGTCATAGCGGCGCCAGCGGCCCAGTTGCGTTGCCAGCCGGGCCGCGACCTGTGGGTTGATCGGATCCAACTGCAGAACCCGGTCGGCCAGGAAGCGGTAGCCGCTGCCATCGGGGGCATGGAAGCGGTAGGGATTGGCGGCGCAAAAGGCCGAGATCAGGGCCCGAACCTTGTTCGGCTGCAGAATGGAGAAAACCGGATGATCCATCAGCCCGACGACCTGGTCCAGGGTATCCGGCCGGGCCGAGGCAGCCTGCAGCGACAGCCATTTGTCGATCACCACCGCGTCGTCCTTGAAACGGTCATGGAAGGCATCCAGCGCATCCGCGCGTTCCTCACCTTGCCGATCGTTCAGACACCAAAGGGCGGCCATGCGGTCGGTCATATTATCCGCATCACGGAATTGGCGGCCGGCCAGATCACGGCAGCGGGCATCATCCAGTTCCGAGAGGTATGACAGGGCCAAGTTCTTCAGGGCGCGCCGCCCGGCGGAGGCGGCATCGGGGCTGTAAGGTGCGTTGGAGCGGTTGGCATCATAGATAGCCAGCAGATCATCGCGCAATGTGCGCGCAATGGCGGCACGCAAGGCTTCACGGGCCTGATGGATCGCCACCGGATCGGCCTGATCGACTTGTTCGGCCAAATACTGTTCGCTGGGCAACTGACAGGCCAGCGCAACAAACGCCGGGTCCAGCGCCTGATCGGTGAGGATCCGCCCCATGGCCGCGACAAATTCCTGATCGGCCGTGGCCTTGCCGCCGGCTGAAATATCCGCCGCCATTTGGCCCAACAGAGCAGTGGCATACTGCTGCCCTGCCTCCCAGCGGTTGAAGGCGTCACTGTCATGGGCCATCAGGAACGCGGCTTCTCCCTCCGCCAGTTCCTGGCGCACATGGATCGGGGCGGAAAACCCACGATTGATTGACGCCACGGGCGCCGCTTTGATCTCCTCGAACCGAACCACCGTGTCATTGCCGGACAACTCCAACACCTTTGTGGTCTCACCGTCCTTGCTCAGGGGCAGGTCATTGCCGTTTTCGTCCAGCAGACCGACCGCGACAGGAATGCGCATGGCTTGCTTGACCACGCCATCGGGGGTGGCGGGCAGGCTCTGGCTCAGGCTCAACTCATAGGTTTGCGCGGCGGCATCATAGTGGCCCGAGACACGAACCTCCGGCGTGCCGGCCTGGCTGTACCATAGCTTGAATTGTTCCAGATCGGCCTCATTGGCATCGGCCATGGCGGCGAGGAAGTCATCACAGGTCACCGCCTGGCCGTCGTGGCGCTGAAAATACAGATCCATGCCCTTGCGGAAGCCGTCCTCGCCCAACAGGGTCTGATACATGCCGATCACCTCGGCGCCCTTTTCATAGACAGTGGCGGTATAAAAGTTATTGATCTCGATATAGCTGGCCGGGCGTACCGGATGAGCCAGGGGGCCGCCGTCCTCTGGGAATTGCGCCGCGCGGAGCGCCCGGACATCCTTGATGCGCTGTACCGGAGCAGAGCGCATATCGGCGGAAAACTGCTGGTCACGAAAAACCGTCAGGCCTTCCTTCAGACTCAGTTGGAACCAATCCCGGCAG
>JASLLM010000278.1 GCA_030747035.1 Alphaproteobacteria bacterium
GCGCTCCCTTCATGACCACCACCCGCTCGACCGAGGATGCCGGCGAGAGGCAATCCATGATCTCGCGCAGATATGGTGTCCGGCTGGTGCGCCACGGACCAGGTTCCGACGCCGCCTTGCCTGAGAGGCGCCGGTGTACATCAGCCCATTCGGAAACGGTCAACAACGGGTCAGGGCGAAGCCCATGATCGAAAGCTCCGTCGTAAATCCTAACCGCGCTCAGCGCCATCCGTCAGTTCCTCCATGGCCGCGCGGATCTCAGTGGCCAGAATTTGGTGTACTCGTCGTTCGTCGCCCTCCGAAGCCAGCATGGCGGCCAGGCGTTCGGGAATATTCAACAATGCGTCCCGCACCACCCTTACCGGGTCGTTGCCGTCATGGGGCTTGGCGCCGTGGCCGCCGGTGCCGATGATCTTGATCTCGTAGGAATCCGCCGCCGCCAGCACATTGCCCTCCCGGCCGCCGATCACGCCCGCCGGCTGCCGCGGGTCCACATGGATGCCGAAAACCGCATCCGGCTCCCCACCCGCCGCGATCACGCCTTCATCCAACATCACCTTGGCGCCCTTGTAGCCTTCTTCGCCGGGCTGAAACATGAATTTCACATCGCCCTTCAGCCGTTCGCGGTGGCCGCATAGCATATGCGTTGCCGTTGCCAGCATGGCGGTATGGGCGTCATGGCCGCAGGAATGCATGCAGCCGTCGATGCTGGAGGCATAGTCAAGACCGGTTTCCTCCTGCATGGGCAGGGCATCCATGTCGCCGCGCAGCAGTATGGTCGGTCCCGGCTGAGCGCCGCGCAGAGTGGCCACGATGCCGGAGGTCCGTTGGCTCTCAACGATCTCCAATTCAAGGCCCGCGATCGCCTGCATCACCGCCTGTTTGGTCAGCGGCAGATCGTTGCCGCGTTCGGGATGGCCATGAATGCGCCGCCGCAACGCCACGGTTTGCGGCTGCAACGCCTCTGCCTCGGCCAAAAGATCGATCTCCGTCCGTGTCATTGGGTACCCTCTGCTTCACTCTTTCTACCCAACTAACACAAGATTGGAGGTTATGATTTGAATTTGTCGTGTTTTGGCCGGCCTGGCGCGGTGGCACGTTGCCAGGACCAGACGGATTTGCTTTGCCGTATACGGTTCAGATCGGCGGCGGAGATGGCGCCATAGTGATGCAGGTTCGGCGTAATCTCCTCCTGCGCCACCTGCCATAATTCCTGCATTTTCCGCCGCACCTGGTCCGCATCCAGGGCCACGTCCTTGCCGCGAATATCGCGCCAGACTTTTTCGAACACATCGTCATGGCCCGGCACCGCGAAATCAGAGGCGACCACGCTGTCCGCATAGGCCCGCGCATCGCTGCCGCGCAAACCCAATCGTTTCGCCACCCACAGGCCCAGCAGCTTGTTCCGCCGGGCGCCGATCTTGAACGCGGTTTCCTGGTCGAAGGCGAACTTCGCCTCGAACGCCCTTTCCCGCTTGTCGAATGTGGTCATGCTATAGCCCTCCCGCGCATATATGCCCACCGATTGCCCCATCCATGGTCCGGCGCCGAGGAAGCTACCTAATATGTGGGTCTTTTATCTGCGATTTCCAGTTCTACGCGGCGCTGTGATTGGCCGCGTCTGTTCGCCTAACCGATCCTTAGGAAATATGGCGTAGAGTTATGTCCATTATGGGAGCCAAAGCCGCCAATATGGATGCCAATGGGGCGCATGTCGCGGGTGCCGAGGAGGAAGTCTCCTTCCTGCGCGCCCGAATTGCGCGCCTTGAGTATGAATTGTGCGCGTCGCGGCCAGCGGCGACGGCCGTTGATCACGACGACCGGGATCTTGACCTGCGCACCGAAGCGCTGTCCGATGTTCTGAGCAATATTGACCAGGGTGTTGTGATGTTTGATGCATCGCGCCGCCTGGTGGTCTGGAACAAGCAATATCAGGATGTGCTTCAGCTTCCCGACGAACTGATGCGGGCGGGCGCCACAAACCATGAATTAGCCCTGTTTCTGGCAAAGCGCGGCGACTATGGCCCCGGTGATCCTGAAACCCTGGTCCAGGACCGCTTGCGGGTCTTGTGGGGCGGCTGCACCACCCGTAGCGAGATCACCATACGCGGCGAAAAATCCTATGACGTGCGGATCCAAAAAACCGGCAGCGGCGGCATTGTCATTACCTACACCGATGTTACGCAACGAAACCGGGCCGAAGCGGCGCTGCGGGAAAGCGAAAGCCGCTTCCGGGATTTCGCCGACGCCGCGTCCGACTGGTTTTGGGAATTGGACGAGGAACTCCGCTTCGTCATGCTGACCGATACGGTGATGCAGTACAACGGCGGCACTGATCCGAAAACCATGTACGGTTTGACGCGGCAGGAAGTCGGCGCCCCCGAAGATGTCGGCTCTGAAAACTGGACACGTCACATCGCCGATATGGAAGCGCGGCGCCCTTTCAAGAATTTCGAGTACCGCTTTACCGATGCGCATGGCGAAAGCCACGATTGGTCGATCTCGGGCCGTCCGATCTTCGGCGAAGACGGCGGCTTCAAGGGCTATCGCGGGGTCGGCCACGACATCAGCCAGCGCAAGGGTATGGAGGAGGCCTTGCGGGATAACCAGAACAGGCTGGAAGCGCAGGTTTTGCAACTGCGCGACCGCGAAGAAAGGCTGGAGGCACAGGCGGCGGAAATGGCTGTGGTGGCGGAAGAATTGGCGGTCGCCGAACAGCAGATGAAGTTCCTTGCCAACCATGATGCCCTGACGGGTCTGCCCAGTTCACGCCTGGCCACGGACCGGATCGGTATGGCCATCGCGGCGGCGCGCCGTGACAGAACCAAATGTGCCCTGTTGTTCATGGATTTGGATGGCTTCAAGGCTGTGAACGATAGCCTGGGACACGAGGCGGGCGATATTGTCCTGAAGGGTGTGGCCGAACGCATGCGGGCCTGTACCAGGGAGGTCGACACGGTGGCCCGGATTGGCGGCGACGAATTCGTTGTCGTCCTGCCCGGCGTCATTGCTGAGCGTCAGGCAGCCGAACTGTCGGAAAGATTGATCGATGCCCTCTCGCATGAATTCCCGGTCAAGGGTGCAAGCGCTAGGATCGGGATCAGTATCGGCATTGCATTCTTCCCGGACGACGCCGATACGTCCGACGAACTGATGCGCCAGGCAGACCTCGCCATGTACGAAATAAAGCGCCAGGGCAAGAATAATTTCGGCTTCGCGGCATCACGGGCCGAATAGGGCGGTACGCCGGCCTGTTTGGAATTGATCCTATTGGCCGGCACCGCCAAGGGCCCGGACGATGATATAGGCGCCCAGGATCAGCAGCGAGATGAAGAATGTGCGGCGGAACAATGGCTCGGACAGGGTCCGGCGCAGGCGCTGACCGGCCATCATGCCGATGATCGCCGGCGGCACGGCGGCCAGGGACATCAGCCCCAGTTCTGGGCTGAGGTAGGCATTGCGCTGCAAGGCTACCGCCAGGGCCGCCGTGGAGGCGGTAAACAGCATGCCCATGGCCTGGATCAGCATATCCCGGGGCAGGCCCAGGGCTTGCAGGTACATAACCCCCGGCACCACGAACGAACCGGTCATGCCCGTCAGCAAACCATTGACTGTGCCCAACAGCGGACCGGCCCAGCGATCCTGGGCCGCCGTCAGGGTAAAGCGCAATCCGGCCAGATTGGCGCCGGCGTAGATTATCAACAACAGGCCCAGCAGGGCCGAAAGCAGCGATAGATCCACCTGCCGCAATGCGATGGCGCCGATCCATACGGTCCCCGTGGCCAGGATCAGGAATGGCCAGATCCGCCGCAGTATCGCCGTGCCGTTGCCGCCCACCACCCCTTGCCACAGGTTG
>JASLLM010000279.1 GCA_030747035.1 Alphaproteobacteria bacterium
TCCAGGTGATCGACCCGGATATTATTCCGCCCCCGCAGCAACACTTCACAAAACTGGTGAACGACCGCGGCCGTGGGCGCATGCACCTGATCGTCGCCGAAACGCACCCGCAGCACCGGCCGTTCGCTCTCCGCTATGGTAATGAACTCGGGCGAGTCCGGCCGGATCAGATCCGCCAGGGGGATCGGCATGATCTTGGCCACTTCGTCCGGATTGGGCGACATCTTGGCCCCGGCGCCGGCCCAGATCACCACAGGCGTGATGACGTAGCCCGAGCGGGTCGGATAATCGTCCAGCAGGCCCAGCACCGCCTCGTCGTCCAGGTGCAGATTGATCTCCTCCGACAATTCGCGCAGACCGGCCTGCTCGGCCGTTTCGCCGCTGTCGACGCGCCCGCCGGGCAGGGCTTTTTGCCCGGCGTGGGAGGACAGCCGCGGCGTCCGCCGGGTCAGGACAAAGGCGGTTTCGCCATTGCCGTCGTCGATCAGGGTCATGGTCACGGCGGCATGCTTCAGACCATCACCGGCACCGCCCACCGCCTGTCGCTCAAAGGCCTCCAGGCGCTTCCGAAATAGCCCGCGCAGTTCATCGCTGTAGGGGAAACTGGTCGCTGTCATCGTCCTCAAACCAAATAAATTTACAGGCGCCCACCATAGCCCCATGGCGCGGGCATTCCAAACCCAAGCTATTCACATTCGTTTTCCGTAAAACATAAAGATATGAGCATATATAAAATTATTGTTGACCCATCGTCCGAAATGATCATAGAATACTCCCGCGCCGATTTGAGCCAGCTTGCGGGCGCGAAAAAAATGCAGCTAAACCGGTCGGTACCAACCGCCCAGCCAACGCTGTGGCGGTTTTTTTGTTGGGAACCGGGCTGGCATTGACTTTGAAGGAGAAGACGATGACTGAAAGCAAGAACCCGGAAACCCTGGCCCTGCATGCGGGCTATCGCGCGGACCCCGCCACGGGCGCCGTCGCGGTACCGATCTATCAAACCACTTCGTACCAGTTCGACAATGCCGAACATGCAGCCAATCTGTTTGGCCTCAAGGAGCTCGGCAATATCTATACCCGCATCATGAATCCGACCAACGATGTGCTGGAACAGCGTGTCGCGGCCTTGGAAGGCGGCGTGGCGGCCCTGGCCGTGAGTTCGGGGCAGGCCGCATCCGCCCTGGCGCTGCAGAATATCGCCCAGGTCGGCGACAATGTAGTCAGTTCCACGGATCTGTATGGCGGCACCTGGAACCTCTTCGCCAATACGCTGAAGCAGCAGGGCATCGAAGTCCGCTTCGTCGATCCCGCCGATCCGGAAAATTTCCGCCGGGCCACGGATGAGCGGACCCGTGCCTATTATGCCGAGACCTTGCCGAACCCGAAACTGCATGTCTTTCCGATCAGGGAAGTTTCCGATATCGGCCGCGAATTCGGCATTCCGCTGATTGTCGACAACACGGCCGCGCCCATTCTGTGCCGGCCCTTCGATCACGGCGCCGCCGTGGTGGTCTATTCCACGACCAAATATATTGGCGGTCATGGCACCGCCATCGGCGGTCTGCTGGTTGACGGCGGCAACTTCGATTGGGAGGCGCACCCCGAACGCCAACCCCTGTTGAACCAGCCCGACGACAGCTATCACGGCGCTGTTTGGGTCGAGGCGGTCAAGCCGCTGGGTCCCATCGCCTATATCCTGAAGGCGCGGGTGACCCTGTTGCGCGACCTCGGCCCGGCGGCCAGTCCGTTCAATGCCTTCCAGACCATCCAGGGGCTGGAGACCCTGCCCCTGCGCATACGGGAACATTGCCGTAACGCCGAGGCTGTGACTGAATATCTGAACCGCCATGATCAGGTGGCCAGGGTGATCCATCCCAGCCTGCAGGGCGGTGTGGAACGGCAGCGTGCCGATACCTATCTGCAGGGCGGCTACGGCGGCCTGGTTGGTTTGGAGCTACGGGGCGGCCTGGAGGCCGGACGTGCCTTCATCGATGCGCTGGAGCTGTTCTATCACGTGGCCAATATCGGCGATGCCCGCAGTCTGGCCATTCATCCGGCCACGACAACCCATTCGCAACTATCACTGGCGGAGCAGCTGGCCACCGGTGTCACCGACGGTTATGTGCGCCTGTCGGTGGGGATAGAGCATATCGACGATATTATCGCCGATCTGGCCCAGGCCCTGGACCATGCGGCATCGGCGGTCAAGGCGGTCGCCTGATCGCCTGAACGGCCAACCAACGAGGCGGCGGCATTGCCCAGGCAGTGGGCGGTGCCGCCGCTTCTATGTTCGGCCCTATTTCTCTTGCGCGCTTTGTTGCTGTGCCAGCAATTGCGGCGGCGTCCTCAGAAACAAGAATGCGACGATGGCGCAAACCGCCGGATAGAGCGCCAAAAGCAGCAGGGTTTCGTGATAGCTGCCGATCAGGTCGAAGGCAACGGCCAGGGGGATGGGCCCGATCGAAGCGCCGATGACGCCGATCATTTGTCCGGTGCCCTGAATGGAGCCCAGATGCTTACGTCCAAAATATCTCGGCCAGACATAGCCGAAAAAGGTCATGGTGCAGCCGTTGTTCAAACCGAATGCCACGGCATAGATCATCGCCGTGGTCAGGTCGTGAACCTGGGAGGCGCTGCTTAGTGATAGCACCATGACCACCAGGCCAAAGGCAAAGACATAGTGTGTCGGGAAACGGTCCAGGGCGCGGCCGACCAGGGGAATGGCGACGACCATGACCAGGGCGGAGATGGGAAAGATACGCGCCGCCGCCGCTTCGCCCAAGCCCTGGGTGGTCAGGATAGAGACCTGAAAGAAATGCAGCGAGGTCACCAGCATGGAGAGCCCGAACAGCCCGGAACAGAGGATCCAGAAGGTTGACGTGGCCAGGGCTTGGCGCAGGGTCAGGCCCTGTTCCGAGGCGGCGGCGGAATTATCATCGTCCTCTGCCGGTGCTTCGCCGTCCGGCAGCAGGTTCAGGTCCTCCGGGCGGTTATGGGCCAAAAACAGTACGGGCGGTATCAGCAGGGCCCAGGTGCTCACCCCTAGCCAGAACCAGGCTTCGCGCCAGCCCACCGTATCGATCAGCCATTGTGACAGGGGCGGGTGCACGGCCATGGAGGCGGAAAAACCCATTGCCATCAGGCCAAGAGCAAAGCCGCGCCGCCGGTCGAACCAGTGCGAAATCAGATTGGAACTGCCCAGCATCAGACTGCCCTGGCCCAGGAACCGCAGGGCCGCAAAGCCGACCGCCAGCCAGAGAAATCCGGCCGCCGCGCCAAAGGCCAGACAGGCCAGACCCAACAGCAGCGTCACCCCCAACAGCAGGCGGCGTGGACCGGTCCTGTCCAGCAGACGGCCCATCCAGGGCAGCCCGAAGGCGGCGACCAGGGTGGCAAAGCCATAAGCCGAGGAGATGGCGGTCGCTGAAATCCCCAGATCAGCCTGAATGTGGACCAGAAAGACGCTGAAGGTATGGGATTGCCCGGGCCCGGAGACGAAGATGCCCAGGGCCGACACCGCCACGATGACCCAGCCGTAAAAGAAACGGCGATTTATACTCAAAGCCAAGGATTTCATGATGTAACGGGGGCAGTCCAGACTAGATCGTTGTGCCTGACGGGCGCAGGCCGGGGCGGAATTGCCGCTCACCATAGCATCATATTTGAAACAGCAATTCATAATTCATCGCGGCCGGCCAATTTGTTCGCCCCTGTCCAACCGGCAAGGGGAATCGCAAAAAGAAAGGGGACGCTGCTGCGTCCCCTTCCCAATTTCGCGGTTTATAGCCGCGTAGCGTTCCGGATCAGGCGCCTTCGCGGCCGATAATGGCAACGGAGGAGACGTTCT
>JASLLM010000027.1 GCA_030747035.1 Alphaproteobacteria bacterium
GACAGACCAGACAAAATAGCCTCAATCACCCGGAGAGAATGGGCGATCGTGTCATGACTTATGGCGACTGGTATTAGGTATTCATGGAATCGAAGAACTCGTTGTTGTCCTTCGTGGTCTTCAGCTTGCCCAACAGGAAGTCCATGCTGTCCATGGTGCCCATGGGATTGAGGATGCGGCGCAGCACCCACATTTTCGCCAGGGCGCCCTTGTCCACCAGCAGTTCTTCCTTGCGGGTGCCGGATTTGATGATGTCGATGGCCGGGAACACACGCTTGTCCGCCAGTTTGCGGTCCAGCACGATTTCCGAATTGCCGGTGCCCTTGAATTCCTCGAAGATCACTTCGTCCATGCGGCTGCCGGTATCGATCAGGGCGGTGGAGATAATGGTCAGTGAGCCGCCCTCTTCGATATTCCGCGCGGCGCCGAAAAAGCGCTTCGGCCGCTGCAGGGCATTGGCATCGACACCACCGGTCAAAACCTTGCCGGACGAGGGCACGACGGTGTTGTAGGCCCGGGCCAGACGGGTAATGGAATCCAGCAGGATCACCACATCGCGCTTGTGTTCAACCAGGCGCTTGGCCTTCTCGATCACCATTTCCGCCACCTTGACGTGGCGGGAAGCCGGTTCATCGAAAGTGGAGCTGATCACCTCGCCCTTTACCGAGCGTTTCATATCGGTGACTTCTTCCGGCCGCTCGTCGATCAACAGCACGATCAGGAAGCAATCGGGATGATTGGCCATGATGGAGTGGGCGATGGATTGCAGGATCACGGTCTTGCCCGTCCGCGGCTGGGCCACGATCAGGGCCCGCTGGCCCTTGCCGATGGGCGACACCAGTTCGATCACCCGTCCGGTTTGATCCTCAAGGGTGGGATCCTCCCGCTCCATGACGATGCGCTCCTCGGGATAGAGCGGCGTCAAATCATCGAAATGAACCTTGTGTTTGGCCTCTTCCGGATCGTTGAAGTTGATATTGGTCACCTTCAACAGGGCGAAATAGCGTTCGCCATCCTTGGGCGCGCGGATATCGCCTTCCACCGTATCACCGGTGCGCAGGGAAAACCGCCGGATCTGCGACGGCGAGACATAGATGTCATCGGGCCCCGGCAAATAATTCGCCTCCGGCGCGCGCAAAAAGCCAAAGCCGTCCTGCATGATCTCTAGAACGCCCTCGCCGGTGATTTCCTCGTCATTGTCAGCGGCTTGCTTCAGGATCGCGAACATCTGCTCCTGCCGCCGCAGCGAGGAAGCGTTTTCCACTTCCAGCTCTTCGGCATAGGTGAGCAGGTCCAGCGGCGACATGGCCTTTAATTCTTGTAATTTCATCTTTATTCGATTGTTTCTGTGTTACGTGGGGAAATAGGGATTAACTGCGGATTGCCGGCGCCGGTCTCAGGATTCATTGAATAACGCCCCATTACGGCGTTTTCGGCATGGAACTTGGAAAGGCAGGCTTGCGGAGAGAAACTCGAAACATGGCGCCGGACGGCACCGATAGCCCTTGATTGTTATCTTCACCTAACATAAGTGGGGCCGGCGCGAAAGCAAGAAATTGCTTCAAATGATCGCTTTTTTACTTTGCCCCGGTCTTAACGCGCCGCGTAGCCGCCATCGATCAACAGATCAGAGCCGGTCATGAATTGTGCATCGTCGCTGGCCAGGTAGACCGCGGCCCGGGCGATCTCCGCCGGCTGGCCCAGGCGGCCCACGGGATGGGCCGGTCCCCATTCCTGCTCCGCCCTCTCCAGATCGCCGAATTGCTGGGCCAGACGGTCCGTGGCGACGCCGCCCGGCGACAGGGTATTGGCACGGATATTGTCTTCCGCATGTTCCAGGGCGATGACCTTGGCCAATTGCAACAATGCGCCCTTGGTGGCGCAATAGGCGCCCCGCAACGGCGTGGCGACCCTGGCCATTTGCGACGCGGTGATGATAATGGAGCCTTCGCCCGCCGATAACATCTGTGGAATCAAATACTTAGCTGTCAGAAATACGCCTGTCAGGTTGACCGAGAGAGCCTGGTTCCAATCTTCCAGGGGCAGATCGACGACGCTGGCGGTTTGCGTCAGGGTGGCCGCGTTGCACATACCAACGGTCACGGGGCCGAAGGCATTCCCCACGGCTGCGACTACTTGTTGTATAGCATCATCGTTTCGCACATCACAGTAGCAAGCCATGGCCTGTCCGCCAGCCGCCTTGATTGCCGCCGCTTCGGCCTCCGCCGCCGCCAGATTCAGATCCAGCAGACCCACGGCGGCGCCCTCCTCGGCGAACGCCCGCGCGCTGGCCAGTCCGATACCTTGGGCCGCGCCGGTCACCAGCGCCACCTTGCCCTTCAAAACTCCATTCACCATGACCTGTCTTTCTATCTATTTCGGCCTAAAATGGACGCACAATCACCATAATTACGATGATAATCATGAAAACAGTCGGAATTTCGTTCACTTTTCGATAAAACCGCGCCGGATGGACGTTGCGGTCTTCGGCGAAGGCCCGGCGCCAGCGGGAGAGGAAAGCATGCATGCTGCCAAGGCCGACAAAAGCGCAAAACAGCTTAATCCAGATCCAAAAATCGCCAAAATCGATCACACCAGAGGTAAAAAGCAGGCAAAGGCCCAAAATCATGGCCAAAATCATCGCCGGGTTGATGATCGCCCGCAATAGACGCCGTTCCATCACCTTGAAGGTTTCCGACAGCTCCGAACCCGGTTCGGCGTCGGCGTGATAAACATATAGGCGCGGCAGATACAGCATTCCCGCCATCCAGGCCATCACCGCAATTATATGCAGAGCCTTGATCCAGTCATACCACTCACTCAAGAAATCACTCATGCCCCAATCATCCAACTGATCCATAGCCACAGGCGGCGAAATCTTCGCCGCAACAGCGGTGGCCATCGTTGTCGCCACATCTGGCCGCATTGTCGCCCCAGACCAGGGCCTGACGGGTCATAGCGGCCAATCCGGCGATGAACTCCCTATGTGTCCCCACCGTCGGCACCCGGGCATAGTGGCCGACACCGGCCCCCTTGGCCAAATGGCGGTAGTCGATGTCCAGCTCGACCAATGTCTCGGAATGTTCCGATACAAAGGCCACCGGTGCCAGCACAACCGCCTTGCCGTCCGCGCCGGCCCGGGTTATTTCGTCCTCCGTGGCTGGCCCGATCCATTCCAGGGGCCCGACCCGGCTTTGATAACAGACACTCCAGTCAAGCTCGCTGAAGCTCGCCGCGTCCAGAGCCGCGACCACGGCGGCGCAGGTCTGTTCCACCTGCCACTGATAGGGATCGCCGCGGGCGATGACCTTTTTCGGCAAGCCATGGGCCGACAGCAACAAACGAACCGAATTCTCGCCAGCTTCCGTCTGGGCCGCCCGTAACAGGGGCGCAATCAGGGCGGCCTGCGCCGCGACAAAGCCCTGATCACGGGCATAACAGCAAACCGTCCGTTCCTTGGCCCGCAAACCCGCGGCCCCGGCGGCGCGCCGCCAATCAGCGATGGAAGACTGTGATGTCGTGGTGGAAAACTGCGGATAAAGCGGCAACAGCACAATGTCGTCGGGGGCAAAATCAGCCACTGCCCTGGCCACCTGGTCACTCAAGGGATACCAGTAACGCATGCAGGGAAAGGCCTTGACCTCTCCCAGATCCGCCAATGCATCTTCCAGGGCCCTGGCCTGTTTCTCGGTTTGCAGACGGATGGGTGAACTGCCGCCGATTTTCTCGTAGATCGCGCGGGCATGCCGGGCCCGGCGAAAGGAAATCCAGCGGGCCAGGAACCAGCGGATGGGCGCGGGCGCGGCGATGATCGCGGGATCACTGAACAGATTGCGCAGAAACGGCTTCACCGCAACAAGGTTATCCGGACCACCCAGATTGAACAGGATCACTGCGGTGCGTGACATATCCGTGCTGTTCCCCAAGCCCAAGCCGTAATCAGCCGCGCAGCATTTCCGCCAGCCGGCCGACATGTTCGGGCGGTGTTTCGGGCACGATGCCATGGCCCAGATTGAAAATGAAGGGTCCCTGGCCTAATATTTGCAGAATTCTGCAGATTTCAGCTTCCATGGCTGCACCGCCGATGACCAGCAGGCGGGGATCCAGATTACCTTGCACCGTGACATCTTTTTGCAATTCAGCCGCCGCCCATTCCAGGGGCACGGTCCAGTCCAAGCTGACGCCATTGACGCCGGCCGCCTTGGCAAAGCTCTTATATCCGGCGCCAACACCCCGGGGAAAGCCAATAACCGGGAGTTCGGGATACTTTTGCCGCAGTTGCGTGACGATTTTTTCCACCGGCTCTATGCACCAGCGCTGAAAAGCCGTCTCTGACAGGGCACTGGCCCAGGTATCGAACAATTGTACCGCCTCGGCCCCGGCCTCGACCTGTTTGGAGAGATATTCCACCGTTGCCGTTACCAACAGATCAATCAGTTGGCCAAAACCTTCCGGATCACCATAGGCCCATTGCTTGACCAGCGCATGATCACGGCTGCCCCGGCCTTCGACCATATAGGTCGCCACCGTCCACGGCGCGCCGGCAAAGCCGATCAGGGTCACATGGTCGGGCAATTCCGCCGCCAGCCGGCCAACCGTCTCGTAGACCGGAGCAACGCGGCCATGCATCTTGTCCAGATCCAGTGCGGCAAGAGCAGCTGCATCACGGATTGGCTCCAGAATTGGGCCTTCGCCCTCGCGGTAATCCAACGGCTGCCCCAAACCATCCGGGATCAACAGAATATCGGCAAACAGGATGGCCGCATCCATGCCATAACGGCGGATCGGCTGCAGGGTGACCTCCGCCGCCAGGTCAGGGTTATAACAGAGGTCCAAAAAGCTGCCGGCCTGCTCCCGCGTGGCGCGGTATTCAGGCAGATAACGCCCCGCCTGCCGCATCAGCCAAAAGGGCGGCCGCGGCAGGGTTTCGCCCCGCAAGGCACGAATAAGCAATTTTTCCCTTGTCTGCATTATTGCCCGCCCTGCTTTCAAGCCAATCTGATTTTCCGTCTTTTTTACATACTATATTTTTTAAATATAGATAGTGGTAGTTGATGAATCCCTGTGATAACCGGGGATTAATTGCGACTCGTCGATTCGCCCCGATACTCCTCCCCAATTTGCCGCCAACGGACCTCGGTGGGGATAAGCGGCGTGTAACGTGCCAGATATGGCGGCTTAATCGCGGGGATAACCTGGATAGATGGATCGGCGCGATGTTATCAACGGCATTTCGATTCGAAACAGCCCTATCATCAAGACCCGGAGAAGCGGCGGTACACAAAACCTTGCTAGGTGCGCAAAAAACCTTGTCAGCCGGGCAGGCGCGCCTTATCCCCATGACTACGCGGATTAACAGCGTCAACAGAATGGACGGGCTGAACCGGCAATGACGAAATTTCATCTGCATCTGGTCTCCGATGCCACGGGTGATACCCTGTTGTCCCTGGCCACGGCGGCCCTGGCACAGTTCGAGGGGGTGGAGCCGGACCGGCATATGTGGCCCATGGTCCGTTCGGAAGCCTTCATGGCGCCGGTCATCGCGGCGATCGAGAAAAATCCCGGCCTGGTCATGTTCACCTTGGTCGATCATCATCTGCAGGACATGCTGCGCGAGGAATGCCGCCGCCTACAGGTTCCCTGCGTGCCGGTGATGAATCCCATCATCGGCGCCCTGGAGAATTTTCTCGGCGCCGAAAGCCGGGAGATGCCCGGCCGCCAACACATCATGGATGCGGACTATTTCGAACGTATCGACGCCATTCATTTCAGTTTGAGCCATGATGACGGCCAGCGGGTCGAAGGTTTCAACCGGGCCGACGTCATCCTGGTCGGTATCTCGCGGACCTCCAAGACGCCAACCTGTATGTACCTGGCCAACCGTGGCTTGAAGGCGGCCAATATCCCGCTGGTGCCGGGCATGTCCCTACCTGACAATTTGATGCGGCTGGATGATGTGCTGATTGTGGGGCTAACGGCGGCCCCGGAACGCCTGGTGGAAATTCGCCGCAACCGGTTGAAATATCTGCACCAGGACGAGGACACCGAATATGTGGATATACAGGCGGTCAACGAGGAAGTGATCAACGCCCGGCGCCTGTTCAATGCCCAAGGCTGGCCCCGGATCGACGTGACCCGGCGTTCAATCGAGGAAACGGCGGCCGCGATCATTGCCCTGCACACCCAGTATCTGGAAGAGAAACCCAATTCCCAGGGCAAATAGCAAGCAGCTTCCGTGACGGACTATTCCGCCGCTTCTGCCCAATAGTATGGAATAGCGGGCGCGACGGAAATTACGCCGGCCTCTGGACATGGCAAAACGGCCGCATCCCTGACCCGGAGCCAGGGTTTCAACAGATCACGGTCGCGGTGGCGCCGTTCGCCAGGTTGTTTGCCTGGTTGCGCCGCCGCCGTATGTTCCAGACGCAGGCGGTACAGCAATGGAAAGGCGGTATCCGCCGTCTTCGCCTTGCCTTGTCCGTCAAGCATATAGGGCCGCAAATCCTCGACACCCGCGGCCAAGGCCGCCAGATGAAAGTTTTCCAGTGCCAGGCCGGTGGGCCGGATCAGCAGATATTGTTCGATCACCGGGCCATCGTCCAGGACCGTCAGGCGGCAATCCTCCTGACCGGCGACAAAGACCGTGAAACGCTGCGCATGGGCGGAGAGCAATTGCGCCGCCATGGCGGCGGCGCTCTTGCGTCCGGCGGCATTGGCGGAAAAGCCAAAATATTCGAAAAACTTGCCTTCCAGTGCTTCGACGTAATCCTCGCCCCGTTCGAACAGCCGCCGTTCGATATAGCCCAACTGCTTGCCCAGTTCCTTGATCGCCGTGTCGGTCAGGCGCTCCAGCTTGACATGCATATGGCTCAAGACCATGCCGTTGTCATCCGCGTCCCGTTGAGCCAGAAGGGCGTAGTCAAGGGCAAGAAGACGCGGCAGCAAATCCGCGAACCCCGGTTCATCCAGCCGGCAATGGGCCGCCTTGAAATCCGATAGATCCAGATCGGGCGCCAGGCGTTGGATATTGCGCCAGGAAACCCGGTTCGAGGCGCGCAGGCGAAAATGCTTGTTCAGGGGACGGGGTAGAACGCCGTCGATCATGAACATCAGCACCGTTGCTTGATGGCGATGTTCAATGCGGGCCCGGCCAAGGCTGGGCAATAGATGATCCGCGGCGATGAAGGGATAGGCCTTTCCATCGGCTTCAAAGCGGTGGAAGCTGTCGACGAGACAATGGCGCAGCAACTGGTTGGTTAGTTTAGCCCGGTTCGCCAGAAAGCCGTCGGCCGGCATATCGGCGGCGGCCGCGTCTTGCACCGGGCCGCCTATTGGGATGATATTGCTGCTATCCGTCACGCTTTTGTCCGTTGCCGTTGCTGTTATTTGAAGACCTTTTAAATGAATGGGTTAACACAGTTTCATCATGTGTATTATTAGTAATATAAAAAAACCATCAGTATTTACAATGGTTATCTATCCATGACCGTTCAGCCACCTGCGCCGCTGGTCCTTGCCTCGAACAGCGCCGCCCGTCAGGCCATGCTGCGTCAGGCTGGTCTGGAATTTGCCGTTCAGCCGCCGGATGTTGATGAAACCGCAATGAAGGCGGATCTGTTGCGCCGGGATACGCAGGCGCCGGCGCTGGCGGCGGCCCTGGCAACGGCGAAGGCGCGGTCGGTGGCCCGGGCGCGGCCGGATGCCCTGGTCATCGGCGCCGACCAGGTTCTGGCTTGTGACGGCGTGCTGTACGACAAGGCCGCGGATATGACGGCGGCGGCGGCAACTTTGAAAGCTCTGGCGGGGCGTTGCCATGAACTGCACGCGGCGGCCTGCGTGCTGCGGGGGGAAACGCTGTTGTGGCAACATACCGCTACGGCGAAGATGTGGATGCGGCCCCTGACGGATGATTTTATCGCCGGATATTTAGACCAATCGGGCCGGTCGGTGTTATGGTCGGTAGGTTGTTATCAAATCGAGGGGTTGGGCGTGCAGTTGTTCGAACGTGTCGACGGGGACTATTTCACCATTCTGGGTCTGCCGCTGTTACCTTTGCTGGCCTTTCTGCGCATGTCTGCCGCGCCGCAGGGTCTGCCCCAACCATGATCAGCGGCAATGCCCGCTTGGCCGGGGTCGCCGGCTGGCCGGTGGCCCATTCGCGCTCGCCCCGGCTGCATAATTTCTGGCTGCGGGAATACGACATCGATGGCGCGTATCTGCCCCTGGCCATCGCGCCGCAGGATTTTGAACAGGCCGTCCGGATGTTGCCGAAGCTGGGTTTCGCCGGCTGCAACGTCACCATGCCCCATAAGGAAGCCGCCCTGCTGGCGGTCGACCAGGTCGATCCGGCGGCCCAGCGGATCGGGGCGGTCAATACCATCGTGGTGGCGGAGGACGGCAGCCTGGATGGTTCAAACACGGACGCCTTCGGATTCATTCAGGCCTTGCACGAAGGGGCGCCGGAGCTTGATGTCGGCGCCGGGCCGGCGGTGCTGGTCGGGGCCGGCGGCGCGGCCAAGGCGATCGCGGTGGCGCTGTTGAATGCCGGCGCGCCGGAGCTGGTGGTGCTCAACCGTACCGCCGCCAGGGCCGATGCCTTGGCCGAATCCTTGGCCGTCGCCGGCGTTACGGTCGGTGATTGGCAAGAGCGTGCGGAGCGCTTGGCCGATGCCAATCTGCTGGTCAACAGCACCACCCAGGGCATGCAGGGACAGGCGCCGCTGGATCTGGCCCTGGATGATCTGGCCCCTGGCGCGGTGGTCATGGATGCCGTCTATACGCCGCTGTTGACGCCGCTGTTGGCGGGGGCACAGGCCCGGGGCAATACCATCGTTGACGGCCTGGGCATGCTGCTACACCAGGCCCGGCCCGGGTTCGCCGCCTGGTTTGGCCGGGAACCGCAGGTGGGACAGGCGGTACGTGATCATGTTCTGGCGGATTTGTAAGGAGTGACGGCTTGTTTATCCTAGGTTTGACGGGCTCCATCGGCATGGGAAAATCGGAAACAGCAAAAATGTTCCGCCGCCGTGGCGTGCCGGTGTTCGATGCCGATGCTGCGGTGCATGAGCTGCTGAAAAAGGGCGGCCGGGCCGTGCGCCGGGTCGAGGCGGCGTTTCCCGGTGTGGCCAAGGATGGCGCCGTCGATCGTCCCGCCCTGGGCGCCAAGGTTTTCGGCAAGCGTGACGAGTTGCGCCGGTTGGAGGCGATATTGCATCCCATGGTGGGCCAGATGCAACGCGCCTTCCTGGCGGATGCCCAGGCCCGGCGTCTGCCCCTGGTGGTGCTGGATATCCCGCTGCTGTTCGAAGGCCGGGGGGAGGAACGCTGTGATGCCACAGCCGTTGCCTCGGCGCCTTATTTCCTGCAGCGCCAGCGGGTTCTGGCACGGCCCAACATGGGGGCGGAGAAATTCGAAAACATCCGCCGCCAGCAGGTGCCCGATGTGGTCAAGCGCCAGCGCGCGGATTTCATTCTGCCCACTGGCCTGGGCCGCCGTTTCACCTATGATTGCGTTGCCAAGGTGATCGAGGCTGTGCGGGGCCGCCCCGGTCACGCCTGGCCACCCAAGGGCCGGCCCCATCGCCGTCCCACCAATCATCCGAGCCGGAGGCCCGTACATGCGCGAAATCGTATTCGACACTGAGACCACCGGCCTGGATCCCGCCGCTGGTCACCGGGTGGTGGAAATCGGCTGTGTCGAGCTGGTCAACCACATGCCCACGGGCGAGACCCGGCAATGGTATCTGAACCCGCAACGGGAGATGCCGGAGGAAGCCTTCAATGTGCACGGCCTGTCCGAGGCTTTTCTGGCCGACAAGCCGCTGTTCGCGGCCGTCGTTGAAGATTTTCTGGAGTTTGTCGAGGGCGCGACGCTGATTGCGCACAACGCCAATTTCGACATGCGCTTTCTGAACGCGGAGCTTGCCGCCCTGGACCGCCCGAACCTGCCGCAGGACAAGGTGCTGGACACCATCGCCCTGGCGCGGCAGAAAATTCGCGGCGGCCAGTTCAGCCTTGATGCCCTCTGCCGCCGCTTTGACATTGATCTCTCGGCCCGGGAAAAGCATGGCGCCCTGCTGGATGCGGAGTTGCTGGCCGAGGTCTATCTGGAACTGATCGGCGGCCGCCAGCCGGGCCTGGTTCTGGCCAGTGAAAACAGCAATCCGGCCGCCGCCGCCGAAGCCTCCGAGCGGCCCGCCCGTCCGCCCCGGCCCCATGCCCCGACGGCCGAGGAAACCGCGGCCCATCAGGCCTTCGTGGCAGAGATCGACGAGCCAATCTGGAAAAAACCCTAAGCCCCCACCCCCCTATTTCGGTGACAGTTTACTTAATAGGGGACGTGTCGGTGATTTGTGTTGAACTTGCTTTTAGTACAGGTTGGCAACGTCCTATTAAGTAAACTGTCACCGAAATAGGTCACCGAAATAGGGGCGCCGAGATAGGTCAGGCTTGTGGAGCGCCGGCGTCGGTTTCCGCTTCGTTGTCGGCGGATTGGCGGAACAAGGCCATAAAATCGATGGGCTCCAGCAACAGCGGCGGGAAACCGCCGTCGCGGGTGGCATCGGCTACGATGCGCCGGGCAAAGGGGAACAACAGGCGCGGACACTCGATCAGGCAGACCTGCTTCAACTCGGACTCGGGCACATTGTGCAGGCTAAAGACGCCGGCATACTGAACCTCGACCACAAAGGCCTTCTTGTCCTCCTGAGCGGCATGGGCGGTGATGCGCAATTCCACCTCGAACTGCCCCGGCGCCAGGCCGCGGGCCCCGACATCGACCGAGACCTCGATGCTGGGCGGCTTGCCCTGGGTGGCCAGGCTGTGCGGCGCCTCCGGATTTTCGAACGACAGATCCTTGACGTACTGGGCATGGACCTGGACATGGGGGGCGCCGTCGGCGGGGCCCACGGACTGAGGGCCGCCAGTATCGTCCGGGGCTTCGTTCGGGGCATCGCCGGACGGGTCATTGCTGTCGGTCATGATGATTTTGTCTCACACTGAAAATTGCCGCGCATTTCGCTGCCGGCTTGGCTATCACGTCTCCCCACGGGCAGCAAGGGAGCAGGTGGCCGATTTACCCGGATTTCTCCGGATCATCATCATGCTGGCCGCCAAGCCGCCCGCGGGAAGGCGGCTCGTCGGGGCTGACTTCCTTGAAATCAGCGTCAATGATGTCGTCGCCGGCAAATTCATCTTGGGCGCCATGGTCAGGCCCCCGCCCGCCCGGCGCTTGCCGTTGGCCGGCCGCCCCGGGGCCGCCATGAAATGCCTGGCCCCCCGGTCCGGCGCTGGTGAATTGGCCCGTGGCGACAATGTGGCGGGCCACCAACTGGCCCAGCAGCAAACGAACGGGAGGCATCAACAGCAAGGCGCCGGCCAGGTCGGTGACAAAGCCCGGCGTCAATAACAGCGCACCGGCGATCAGCAGGCACAGACCGTCGAACACCTCGCGCAGCGGCATCCGCCCCTGGGCCATGTTCTCCTGCGCCCGCCGCAAGGTCGCCAGCCCCTGGCGGCGCAGCATATGGGTGCCCGCCAAGGCGGTTCCGACCACCACGGCCAGGGTCCACCACAGGCCGATGTACCCGCCAACTTCGATAAAAACGGCGATTTCAATCAACGGTATGGCGATGAAGGCCAAAAGAATCGCGAAACCCATGTTCTAAGCTACTTGCTCCCTGCTGCGGCTAGGCTTATTTAATACTGTATGGAGAGCGGCGCCATAGTCCTTTGTCCGTATTTTCACGCGGCAAGTTCGCTGGACACTGCTTGGCACCGGGCCTAAGGTGTATCTCCCTGCCTTGGGGCAGGCTGTTTGGTTGCTGGTAGCGGGCGGCAACCCAACGGAAATGGACCACCCGATATGTACCGTGACGGCATCAGCCACGGCGGTCATGCGAAGGATGGTCCGAGTGGATAGAATATCCGTACAGGATCAACGACCCGACAGGACATTCGAATTTCATGGGCGAGGGTCATTTTCTCGATATCATCTTCCTGGCCATGGTGGCGGGCTTCATTTTCTTTCGCCTACGGGGCGTGTTGGGACGGCGCACGGGCAACGAACGGCCGCCGCATGAACGGCGCCAGAAGCAGGAAGCCGCGCAAGCCGACGAACGGCAGAAGGCCAGTCAGCAGGGCAACGAGGATAATGTCGTGGCCTTGCCGGATCGCGGTCCTGTCAATCAGGCCGAAGAGGCAGAGGCCGCCAACGCCCAGCCCCAGGAAGAGGCGGCCCTGTGGGCAGAGGATTCTCCCGTCGGCGCCGGCCTGACAAAGATAAAGCTGGCCGATCACCGCTTTGAACCCACTGCCTTTACCGACGGTGCCCGCGGCGCCTACGAAATGATTGTCGACGCCTTCGCCAAGGGCGACCGGGACGCCCTGCGCCCGTTGCTGAACGATGAAGTCTATGAAAATTTTGTTGGTGCCATTGATGACCGCGAGGACAAGGGGCAAACCTTGGAGACCATGGTCGTCGCCATCAATGCCTCGGAAATCGTCGATGCGGAATTGAAGGACAAGGTTGCCGAGGTTACCGTCAAGTTCGTTTCGGAAATGGTTACGGTGACCCGCGACGAAGATGGCGAGGTGCTGTCTGATCAGCCGAGCGGAACCCGCGAGGTCACGGATATCTGGACTTTCGCCCGGGATACCCGAGACCGTGATCCGAACTGGCAATTGATCGAAACCCACGGCGAGAACTGATTTACCATTGATCATGGGACTGGCCAAACCCGGACGCCTGGCGGTTTCCTTGGCTGGGCCGCTGCTGGTGGGCCTGGGCCTGTTGCTCTGGTGGCTGACCCTGCCGGGTCCGTTGCTGCCCCCGGACCGCATGGATTACCGCCCGGTGCCCTTCACTGCTCTGGACGGCTGGACCAGGGACGATCACGCTGCCGCCCTGGCGGCATTTCTGCTTAGTTGCGAACGCATAGGCAAATGGCCGGATGAGCGTCGATTGGGCGGCCGGGACGGCGTTGCCGGCCAGGCCGCCGATTGGTCCGCCGCCTGCCGGGCCGCACGCGGGGTCGAGACCGGCCAGCCGGTCCCGGCGCGGCGGTTCTTCGAAGATTTTTTTCAGGCCGTTGCCGTCAGTTCTGGTGGCCGGCGTAGCGGGCTGTTCACCGGCTACTATGAGCCGACATTGCGGGGCAGCCGTGTCCGCGCCGCGCCCTACACGGTGCCGCTATATGCCTTGCCCCAGGATCTGGTGAAGGTTGATCTGGGTGAGTTCAGCGAAGATTTGGCCGGTAAGCGCATCGTTGGCCGCCTCCAAGGCAGGCGCC
This sequence comes from Alphaproteobacteria bacterium, assembly GCA_030747035.1. Lineage (GTDB taxonomy): Bacteria > Pseudomonadota > Alphaproteobacteria. The sequence continues at coordinate 13,290 of JASLLM010000027.1, forward strand.
TGCGGCCCTACCACGAACGCCAGGGCATTGCCGCCGGCGCCCTGGCGGGACAGGCTCTAGAACTGGTCTATGTGGACAGTGCGGTGGACGCCTTCTTCCTGCACATCCAGGGATCGGGCCGGGTCGAACTGGCGGCGGGCGGAGAAATGCGCCTTGGTTACGCGGGCGGCAACGGCCGGCGTTACTATGCCATCGGGCGCGAGTTGATCAAACGCGGGATCCTGAACAAGGACCAGGTTTCCATGCAGAGTATCCGCGCCTGGCTGCGCGCCAACCCCGAACAGGGCCGGGCGGTGATGGACCTGAACCCATCCTTTATCTTTTTCCGTGAGTTGCACGGCCCCGGTCCCGTCGGCGCCCTGGGCGTGGCCCTGACGCCGGGCCGCTCCATCGCCGTGGACCGGCGGTTGATCCCCCTGGGTGTTCCAATATGGCTGCAGGCCAGCCGGCCCTCCGCCGATCCCGGCCACGGCGAACGGCCCCTGCACCGGTTGGTGCTGGCTCAGGATACCGGCGGCGCCATCACGGGCGGGGTGCGGGGCGATATGTTCTGGGGCCATGGCGACCGCGCCGCCGCCATCGCCGGGCGCATGAAGCATCCCGGCGAATGGTTCCTGCTTTTGCCCAAGGCCCTAGCCGCACGGCTATGAGGGACCGCGCGGCTGTAATGATCGTGCCGGGGCTGTTATAAAACCAGATTGCGGACGACAAGATCCTGCATGACAAAGGGCTGGGCATGGCAAACGAAACTTCCAATGGATCATCCGGGGCGCCGACCAACGTCGGTCTGTTCGCCACCTGTCTGGTGGATCTGTTCCGGCCCACGGTCGGTTTCGCCGCCGCGCACTTGATCGAAGGCGCGGGTTGCCGGGTACATGTTCCCGAGCAAACCTGTTGCGGCCAGCCGGCCTATAATTCCGGCGATCGCCGCCATGCCCAACAGATCGCCCGCCAGGTCATCGAAACCTTCGAGGGTTATGATTATGTGGTGCTGCCGTCGGGCTCCTGCGGCGGCATGATCGCTGTGCACTATCCCGACCTGTTTGCCGACGATCCGGAATGGAACCGCCGGGCCCGCGCCCTTTCCGCCAAGACGTTCGAGCTGACGGCCTTTCTGGCCGATGTCATGAAGCTCGACGCCGCCGGCCTGGATGCCGAATATGACGGCACCGCGACCTACCACGATGCCTGCGCCGGCTTGCGGGAGTTGGGCGTGAAGGAGCAGCCGCGGGAACTGCTGGCCGCGGTCGAGGATCTGGAGTTGGCGGAAATGGCGGATACCGACGCCTGTTGCGGCTTCGGCGGTACGTTTTGTGTCAAATATGGGGAAATATCCACCGACATCGTCGCGCGCAAGACGGCCAACGTGGTCAAGACCGGCGCCGATCTGTTGCTGGCCGGTGATCTGGGCTGCCTGATGAATATTGCCGGCCGCCTGAAGCGCGAAGGCTCGTCCGTGCAGGTGCGCCACGTGGCCGAGGTCCTGGCCGGCATGACCGAGGAGACACCGCCGATCGGCGAAAGCTTCGAGGACGGGAGCTAGCCTGATGGAGTTCATGAAGCCCGGCGCCTTCAAGGAAAATGCCAACGTGGCCATGGCGGACGAAAATCTGCGCAGCGCCATGACCATGCTGAATGGCGGCATGATCCCCAATCGTCAGGGCGCCGTGGACCGGCTGCCGGAATTCGAGAAGCTGTCCCAGCGCGGCCGCGAGTTGAAGGACCATGTGCTGGCCCATCTGGATTTCTATCTGGAGAAGTTCGAACGCCACTGCAAGGCCTCCGGCGGCCATGTGCATTGGTGTTCGACGCCGGAGGATGCCCGTCAGGCGGTGTTGAAGATCTGCCGCTCCGTAAATGCCAAGAGCGTCACCAAGGGCAAGTCCATGATCGCCGAGGAAATTCACCTCAATGCATTTCTGGAACAGCATGACATCAAGCCGGTGGAAACCGACCTGGGCGAATACATCATCCAGCTGGCCGAGGAGCCGCCCTCCCACATCATCGGGCCGGCGATCCACAAGACCAAGGACCAGGTCTCCGATCTGTTTCTCAAGCATCACGCCAAGCTGGGCCGTACCGAGCGTCAGACCGAGCCGCAGAAGATGGTCAACGAGGCGCGGGAAATACTGCGGCGGAAATATTTCGAGGCCGAGGTCGGCATCACCGGCGCCAACTATCTGATCGCCGAGACCGGCAGCTCCATCATCGTCACCAACGAGGGCAATGGCGATCTGACCCAGACCCTGCCCAAGATCCACATTGTCGTCACCTCGCTGGAAAAGGTGGTGCCCACGCTGGAGGACGCGACGACCTTTCTGCGCATCCTGGCGCGCTCCGCCACGGGCCAGGAGTTTTCCGCCTATACCACGATCTCAACCGGCGCCCGGCGTGAAGGCGATGCCGATGGTCCGGAGGAATACCACGTCATTCTGCTGGATAATGGCCGCTCCGCCATGCTGGGCGGCGAGCTTCAGGACATGCTGCGCTGTATCCGCTGCGGTGCCTGCATGAACCATTGCCCGGTCTATCAGTCCGTGGGCGGCCATACCTACGGCACGGTATATGTGGGACCCATGGGCGCGGTACTGTCGCCGGCGCTGCTGGGCGTCTCGGGCACCAGGCATCTGCCCTGTGCCTCCACCCTGTGCGGCCGGTGCGAGCAGGTCTGCCCGGTTTCCATCCCCCTGCCGCGTCTGTTGCGGCAATGGCGGGAGCGCTCGTTCGAAGCCGGCGATGTCCCGGTGGCGGAACGCTGGGGCCTGTCCATCTGGGCCTTTTTTGCCAAGCGGCCCTGGCTGTACGGCCCGTGTGCCCGCCTGGCCATGCGCGGCCTGGCCTATCTGGGCCGGAAACAGGGCCGCATGCGAAAATTGTGGTTCGCCGGCGGCTGGACGCGGGGCCGCGACCTGCCGGCGCCGGAGGGGCAAACCTTCCAGGAACGTTGGGCCAGGGAAAAACGAAAAGAACAGCGCAAGAAGGTGTCGGGATGAGCGCCCATGCAAAAACGGCTTCCGGTCGCGAAAATATTCTCGGCGCGATCCGCCGCTCCCTGGGCCGGCCGGCCTTGAGCACTGATGCCAAGCGGGACCTGAACGAACATATTACCAAGCACCGCGCCAATCTGGTGCCGGCGCGGGGCAAGGGTGAGCATGGCGAGCTGGTCGAACGTTTCAAGGAGATGGCCGAGGCGGCCGCCTGCACGGTGGCGGTGGTTGACGGGGAAACGGCCGTGCCCGGCGCTGTGGCCGATTATCTGCGGGCCAACAATCTGCCGACCCAGGTCACCCTGGCGCCTGACGAATGGCTGAGCGGCCTGGACTGGGACGGGCAGAGTCTGCTGGATACCAAATCCGGCGCCGCCGGGATCGATGATCTGGTCTCGGTCACGCCGGCTTTCGCGGGCGTGGCGGAAACCGGCACCCTGGTGGCGCTGTCGGGGGCGGCGCATCCCACGACCTTGAATTTCGTGCCCGACTATCACGTGGTCGCTCTGCGGGCCAGCCAGGTGGTCGGCGCCTATGAAGAAGTTTGGGCCCGTTTGCGCAAGGCCAACAAACAGGGCCGCGGCTTCACCATGCCGCGCAACGTCAACATGATCACCGGACCCTCGCGCACCGCCGATATCGCCCTGACCATCGAATTGGGCGCTCATGGCCCGCGCAGCCTGCATATTGTCTTGATTGATGACCAAGCCGGGGAAGACTAGGGCCAAGAAAAAGGCACGCCCGGACAGCCCCGGCGATGAGCGGGCGCTGTTCGAAGCGGCCATGCGTGATATCCAGCCCTTGAAAAGCCGGCCATCCCCACGGCTGCCAGCGCAGGCCAAGGCCGCCCCGGGGATGGAAGCGGAAAAGCCGGCGCAGGCAAGGAAAACCGTCCGGCCCGCGCCAATTGTTACGCCACGCCATGCACCGGCGCAGTTTCATGCCAGGCCGAACGCCGGCCTGGACAAGCGCAGCGCCGAACGGCTGCGCCGGGGCCAGATGGTGATCGATGGCCGCCTGGACCTGCACGGCCATACCCAGGCCGATGCCCACCGCGCGGCGCATGCCTTCGTCGCCGCCGGCTATCGCAGCGGCAAACGCTGCGTCCTGATCATCACCGGCAAGGGCGGGGCGAGGGAAGATGTGGACGCGGGCTTCATGCCGGACCGGGACAGCGGCGTGCTGCGCCGTAATCTGCCGCGCTGGCTGGGCGAGCCGTCGGTGCGGCACATGGTGCGGCGCCTGGAGAGCGCCCGGCCGCAACATGGCGGCGATGGTGCCTACTATGTCCTGCTACGGCGCAAACGCTAGGATCGGGAGGAGGGAAGGATGCTGCTGGAAGGTTCATGTCATTGCGGTGCCGTGCGGTTTTCCGTCAACAGCCCCGGGCCCCAGCCCTATCAGCGCTGTTACTGTTCGATCTGCCGCAAGGCGGGCGGGGCCGGCGGTTTCGCCATCAACCTGCTGGCGGACAATGGGACCATGGTGGTGGTGGGCCGGGAAGATGTGGCGGAATACCGCGCCCTGAAGGATGGCAGGCCATCGGAGCACCGGCGCTGTTTCTGCCAACATTGCGGCAGCCATATGTGGGCCTGGAATGAAAACTGGCCCGATCTGGTGCACCCCCTGGCCTCGGTCATCGATACGCCGTTGCCCAAACCGGCGCATTTCGTCGATATGATGCTGGACAGCGCCGCGCCCTGGGTCGAATTGCACCCCGGCGATCATATCGAGAGGTTCCCCGAATATCCCGCCCAATCCATCGAGGCCTGGCACAAGGACCACGGCCTGTGGCGGGAGGAATAGCCGCCGTGAGCGCCGGCCTGACCCCATTCGGCGTCAAGGTCCGCGCCCTGCGCCGGCAGCGGGGCGTCAGCCAGAAACAGATGGCGCTCGATCTGCAGATCTCGGCCGCCTACCTTTCCGCCCTGGAACGGGGCCAGCGGGGCCGGCCGTCGCCGGTCCTGGTGGATCAGATCTGCGGCTATTTCAACATTATCTGGGACGAGGCCGACGCCCTGCGCCGCCTGGCCAAGCTCAGCCACCCCCGTGTGGTGATCGACACCACCCAGGCGGGACCGGAAGCGACCGAACTGGCCAACCGCCTGGCGGAGGGGATCAACCAATTATCCGTGGACAGCATCAAACAGATGCTGGCGGCGATACCGGAGAAATAGGGAGCGTGGATGTGAGCGCTAAGATTTTTGGTGACTACGATCAGGCCGGCCTGGATGCGCAATATGACAACCGCGCCAAGGTGCCCGGGTCCGTGGAGATGCTGGGGCAGTTCGCCGCCGACAGCACCGCCCTGCGCCGCGAGATGGCAAGCCGCCTGAACCTTTCATTCGGTCCCGGCGCGGACGAGGTGTTGGATGTGTTTCTACCCGATGGCGGCGATGGCGCGCCGCTGCCCATTCAGGTCTTCATCCATGGCGGCTATTGGAAAATGCTGAGCAAGGATGAATTTTCCTATGTCGCCAAGGCCTTCACGCCAAGGGGCTGCGCCACGGCGGTGATCAACTATGGCCTGATCCCCAACATCGATATGGACGAGTTGGTCCGCCAATGCCGTGCCGCGCTGGCCTGGATTTACCGCAACGCGGCCAGTTTCGGCGGCGACCCTGAGCGGATATTCATTTCCGGCCATTCGGCGGGCGGCCATCTGGTTGCCATGATGATGGCGACGGACTGGCCCGCTTTCGATGCGCTGAGCCCCGAACTGCCCCTGGATCTGATCAAGGGCGGCTGCGGCATTTCCGGCCTGTACGATCTGGAACCCATCCGCCTGTGTTTTCTCAACGATGATTTGCAGCTCCGCCCGGACGAGGCCGGCCGTAACAGCCCCGTGCACCTGATGCCCCGGGGCACGGCCCCGCTGATCGTTACACTGGGTGGCGATGAAGGCGCGGAATACCTGCGCCAGAGCGAGGATCTGGCCCTGGCCTGGAGAGATTCTAACGTGGATGTGAAGACCGCCGTGCTGCCGGGGCAAGATCATTTCTCCATCGTCGCTCAATTGAACGATCCGCAGGCCGAGCTGAGCCGCATGATTCTGCGGCAAATGGGCCTTTGAACGATTTCTCGCCAGACCCTTGAATTAACTGTTTACAAGACCAATTTATTAGACGTAATATAGTCAGGTTGACATATATCGAAACGATATAGATAGATATGAACATCTTAAATTCGAAACGTCTATGGGAAATGTCAACGTCGGTCGGGGAGGGTCGGCCGTCTCTTAGTGAAAGTGCAAGGGCTATGTCGGAGCATTGTGAATTCAGCGTTAAGTTCTGGGGCGTGCGGGGGAGCATATCGATCTCCGACTCCAATTCCGTGCGCTATGGCGGCAACACATCCTGCCTGGAAATTCGCTGCGGTAATCGCTTGTTGATTTTTGACGCCGGTTCGGGTCTGCGCTATCTCGGCAATCACCTGGTGGAAAGCGGCGAAGTGGTCGATGCCGATATTTTCCTCACCCATACTCATTACGACCATATTTGCGGCATTCCCTTTTTCAAACCGTTCTTTAACCCCAACAACAGTTTCCGCCTGCAGGCGGGCCATCTGCTCCCCGAAAAAAACTTGCGCGGTGTGCTTTGCGACCTGATGACGTCGCCGCTATTCCCGGTACCGCTGGAAATCTTCCAATCACAAATAGAATTTCATGATTTCATCGTCGGCGATGATCTGCATACCGGCTCAGACATTGTCGTACGCACCGCCTCCCTGAACCATCCCGATGGCGCCACCGGTTACCGCATTGAATTCGGCGGCCGTTCGATCTGCTATCTGACCGATACGGAACATGTGGCGGGCGAACTAGATCAAACCATCCTGAAGCTGATCGATGGTGCCGACATGGTGATCTACGACGCCATGTTCACCGAGGAAGAATACGTCAATTGCGTCGGCTGGGGCCACTCCACCTGGGAAGCCGGCGCTGATCTGTGCGATGCCGCGGGTGTGCCACAGTTCGTCATATTCCACCACGACCCCGATCACGACGACGATTTCATGGACCGTATCGCGGCGGCGGCGGAAGCAAGACGGCCCGGTACCGTCGTCGCCAAGGAAGGCATGCTGCTGCGGCCCAGACAAGACACCTGGCGCGACGCCAATCTCGCCGCTGCCCAAAAACAGGCCGTACCGGCGTGCTAATTGTCCGCAGATCCTAGGACAGCTTTCGAAGAATTGTGCTAATTTCGGGTTGCGGCGCTCTTTGCGGCGATTGGATTTGGGCGGTTTGGCGCAATTGGGCGTCCGCTGGGGTTGAAAGGGACGGGATGCACAGGCGCAGCATGCGGTTGGGGCTGTTGACGGTGTTGGGGCTGGCCCGGCGCGGCTTCTTTATTCCGTATCGCTATGCCCATACCCTGCCCGATCCCGGCCGCAATGCCTCCTATCCGCCCCTGGCCCTGCTGATGGCGGCGGCGGAGCCTGATTTCGCGGCGTTGTTGCAGCAGATTGACAGCCATGAGGCCGAGCTGCGGGTGATCGGCGAAGAGCCGCCCCCCGCCCCCCGCTGGACCCAGGATTGGTTTCCCACCCGTGATGCCGCCGCCGCCTACACCATCGTCCGCGGCCACGGGCCAAGGCGCATCATCGAGGTCGGCTCGGGCCATTCGACCCGCTTTATGAAACGGGCCGTGGATGACGGCGGCCTGCAGACCCATATTACCGCCATTGACGCCCAGCCGAGCCGCTATGTGGACCGTCTGGATATCGAGTTCGTGAAATCCACCTTGGGACAGATCGACTTGGCGCTCTTTGCCGCACTTGGGCCCGGCGACATTCTGTTCATCGATTCGTCCCACATCCTGATGCCGGGCAGCGATGTGGATGATTTGTTCAACCGGGTCATACCGACCCTGCCCGCGGGCACCCTGGTGCATATTCACGATGTCTTCCTGCCCGACGACTATCCCCTGGTCTGGGATTGGCGCGGCTATAACGAGCAGTTGGCCGTCGCGCCCATGCTGTCGAGCGGCGGCTTCGAGCTCCTGTTCGCCTCCCATTATGTTACCACGCGCATGGCCGGGCCGTTGGCCGCCTCCGCCGTGGCCCGCCTGCCGGCCAAGGCCGGCGGCCTGCCCGCCAGCCTTTGGCTGCGCAAACGCTAGGCTTGGCGCCATGTGGCCGAAGGTGGCAAAAGCCGGATGGGATCGGCTGCGCCGAAATGGCAAGGGGCGGCTAGGCCGCAAGGAACTGCCGCCAAGGGTCGCCGCGGCGATCCGCGGCCATCAGCTGCAAAGCGAGATCCTGATCGCCTGGGCCCAGCTGCTGGTGGGCACCACCTGGGCCAGCCTGTACGCCCTGACGCCGAAGAGCGCCGGCGCCACGGCGATGCTCGAACCGGTGCCCTTTGCCCTGGGCTCGTATCTGGCATTTTCCGTTCTGCGCCTGGTGCTGGCCTACCGCGGTTTCGCGGCGACCTGGTTTCTGGCCCTTTCCGTCCTGGTGGACATTGCTCTGCTGATGGGGCTGATCTGGAGTTTCCATCTGCAGTATGAACAGCCGGCCGCGTTCTACCTGAAGGCGCCGACGCTATTGTATGTGTTTATCTTCATTGCCCTGCGGGCCCTGCGCTTCTCCGCCGGCTTCGTCCTGCTGGCGGGCGGCGCGGCGGCCCTGGGCTGGCTGTTGATGCTCTACTACGCCCTCTATACCTCGCAGGAGCCAAACATGGGCGTAACCCGCGACTACATCGCCTACATGACCTCGAACATGATCCTGATCGGCGCCGAATTCGACAAGGTGATAACCATTCTGCTGTCCACCGCCATTCTGGCGATCGCCCTGTGGCGGGCCCGGCGGCTGTTGGTGCAGGCGGTGGTCGAGGGTCAGGCGCATCACGATCTGGAGCGTTTCTTCGCGCCTGAAATCGCCGACCGTATCGTGCATGCGGAACAAAGGATCGAGGCCGGCCAGGGGCAGATCCGCCGGGCCGCCGTCCTGGTTTGCGATATTCGCGGCTTCACGCCCCTGGCCATGGGTATGGATCCGGCCCATTTGATGGCCCTGTTGGCGGATTATCAGGGCCGCATGGTCAATGTCATTCAGGCCCATGGGGGCAGTATCGACAAATTCATGGGTGACGGCATCATGGCCACCTTCGGCGCCGCCCTGCCCACTGAAACCTATGCCGCCGATGCCCTGCGCTGTATCGCGGATCTGGGCGCGGCGGCGGCGGACTGGCGGGCCGAGCGCCAGGCGGCCGGCGAACCGCCCCTGGAGATCGGCTTTTCCGCCGCCGCCGGTGCCCTGGTATTCGGTGCCGTGGGCGATGGCGAGCGCCTGGAATTCACGGTGATCGGGGAACCGGTCAATCTCGCCGCCAAGCTGGAAAAGGCCAACAAGGTGCAGGCCGTCAGCGCCCTGACCACGGCGGATACGCTAGAGCTAGCCCTGGCCCAGGACTATCTGCCGCCCGCGCCCCTGGAACAGCGCCCGGCCCACCTGGTGGACGGCGCCGGCGAGCCGGTCGATCTGGTGGTGCTGCTGCCGTAGGGGGAGCGGGCAGGCCGGGTGATTAGACGATAGTCGGAAACGGTTATCAGCTGCCTTTGACGTAGGGGTTGTCCTGTTTGCGCAACAGGATGCGCAGGGGCACGCCGGGCAGGTCAAAATGCTCGCGCAGGCCGTTTTGCAGATAGCGCGCATAGGCATCGGGCAGATCGTCGGGCAGGTTGGAAAAAATCACGAAGGTCGGCGGCCGGGTTTTGGCCTGGGTCATATAGCGCAGGCGGATGCGCCGGCCATGCTGCCCCATGGGCGGGGGATGGCTTTCGGTCATATCGCCTAGCCAGCGGTTCAGGGCGGCGGTGGAAATGCGCCGTTGCCAGCGCTGATAGACATCCGCCACCGCCGGCATCAGTTTCTCCACCCCCCGGCCGGTCAGGGCGGACATGGTAATCACCGGTACGCCGCGGGCCTGGGTCAACGAGGTTTCCAGGCGGTCGCGCAGTTGCCCCATGGCGGCGTTGCGGTCGCTCACCAGATCCCATTTGTTGGCCGCGACCACCAGGGCCCGGCCTTCCTCCAGGGTGCGCCGGGCGATGGCCAGGTCCTGACGCTCCAAGGGCGCCCGGGCGTCCAGCAGCAGCACCACAACCTGGGCATATTCCATGGCACGCACCGCATCGTCGGCCGCCAGCTTCTCCAGCTTTTCCTTCACCCGGGCCTGTTTGCGCAGACCGGCGGTATCGATCAGGCGGATCTCTTGTTCCCGCCACTGCCAGGCGACGCCGATGGCGTCGCGGGTCAGCCCCGGTTCCGGTCCGGTGATCTGGCGTTCCTCCCCCAACAGGCGATTGACCAGGGTCGACTTGCCCGCGTTGGGCCGGCCCAGAATGGCCAGTTGCAAAATGCCGTCGCCTTCGTCGTCATCCAGGCCGTCAATATTGTCAACATCGTCAAGACCATTGACGTCTTCGGCATCGGCTTCGGGCGCCGGATCCGCCGTCGCGGTTTTTTCTGCCCCGTGCGCCTCCATGGCGGCCAGGATGCCGTCATGCAGGGCCACCAGGCCCTCGCCGTGGGCGGCCGAAATGGCCAGGGGCTCGCCCAGGCCCAGGGACCAGGCCTCCGCCAGGCCGGCATCGCCGGCCGAGCCCTCGCACTTGTTGGCCAGCAGCAGCACAGGGCCGTTGCGCCGGCGCAGCCAGGCCGCGAAATGACTATCAAGGGGGGTAATGCCAGCGCGGCCGTCTATCAGCATCAGGGCCAGATCAGCATCGTCCAGGGCGGTCTCGGTCTGCCGCTGCATGCGCCCTTCCATGCTGGCGGCATCGGCATCTTCCAGGCCGGCGGTGTCGAACAGGCGAAACTCCAGGCCGGCGATGCGGCCAGCGCCCTCGCGCCGGTCGCGGGTTACGCCGGGCTGGTCATCGACCAGCGCCAGGCGCTTGCCGACCAGGCGGTTGAACAGGGTCGACTTGCCCACGTTGGGGCGGCCGATAATCGCGATCGTGAAGGCCATCGCTTACCTTAGGGCAATCAGGTCGCCGTTGTCGGATAGAACATAGATCGAACCATCCGCGACCACGGGTGGGATCAAGGTGCCCTTGGGCAGTTCGATGCGGCCCATCATGCGGCCGGAGTAAGGCGAGACGGCGACCGCATAACCTTCCGAGGAAACCAGCACCAGGCGGTCCGAGACCAGCACCGGGCCGCTCCAATGGATCGGGTCCTTCTTTTCCTCTTCATCCTCATAGCGGGGCAGTTGCGCCACCCAGCGAATGCGGCCGCTGTTGCGCGCCAGGCAAACCACCTCAGCCTTGTCGGTCACCAGGAAGACAAAATCGCCGGCCACCCAGGGCGTTTCCATGCCGGCGATATCCCGGTCCCAAATACGCCGGCCGCTGCGCAAATCGATCGCCGCGATGCGGCCGGAAAAACTGACGGCCAGGACCAGGCCGCGGTCGATCACCGGGCTGCCCCTGATCTCGCTCATGGATGACAGCGGTGCCAGGCGCCGGGTCCGGATCAATTGATCGCCCCAGACCATGCGGCCGTCCTCCAGGCGCAGGGCGAACAATTCGCCCGACGAATATGGCACCACCACCAGGCCGCCGCCCACCGCCGCGCTGGGGGCGCCGATCAGGCCGGCATCCTCTGGAATGCCGCCATGGTTCCACAGGGTATGGCCATCGGCGCTGGCCAGGGCGTGCAGTTGGTTGTCGTAGGTGATGACAAAGACCCGTCCGCCAATCGCCGTCGGGGCGCCGCGTATAGGCGTGCCGATGCGGCGCTGCCAGATTTCTTTGCCATCCTCCAGGGACAGGGCATGGACAAAGCCATAGCCGTTGCTGACATAGACGGTGCCGCCGTCGATGCTGACACCGCCGCCGATGACCCCCTCGTCCTCGCCTTCCGGGGTCAATTCCCTGCGCCAGATACGCTTGCCGTCGGCCACGTTGAAGGCGGAGACGCCGGCCTCCGCATCCATGCTGACCAAGCGTCCCGCCGCCACCACCGGCCGGCTCAGCAGCTTGCTTTCGCTGCCCGAGCCTTCACCGATGCTGACCTTCCAGACCCGGCGCAAATCATCGCTGATTTCCAGATGGTGCATGGCATGATTGGCGAAGCCGGCGGCCTGGGGCCAGTCGGTGTTGCGCCAGGGGCGGGGCAGGCGCACGTCAAGATCGGCGATCGCCGCGTCGGGCACCAAGGCCTTGTCCAGTTGCAGAATGGAGATGCGTTCGCCAGGCAGAGGCGGGACCTCGGTTCCGCCCAGCCAGTCGGGCATCTCGCAAGCCGCCAACAGCAGGGTTGCAGCCGCCAGCAATAGTGCGGTGAACCGACCGCGCCGCATCGCGAGTTATTCCTCCCCTCCGAAGGCGGCCAGCATCTGTGCGGCGCGGCTGCGCATGCCGGCCGGTGCGGCGGCGTCTTCCGACAGCGCCTTGAAGGCGGCGCGGGCGCCGGCCAGGTCGCCCTCGCGATGTTGCAAGACCGCCTGCATCTCCAGCCCGGAATAGCGCCAGGGCGAGCCATCCGCCAACAGCGGCGCCAGGCGCCGCTCGAGATCATCCTTGGCGCCATCGTCGATCAACAGCATCACCGCCTGCAGGCGCGCCAGGCCCTGAAAAATCGGGTCCATGCCGGTGTCGGTGGCGATCCGGTCATAGGCGTTCAGGGCACCGGCCCTATCGCCCGCCTTGATCCGCGCCGCCGCGCCTTGGAACTGGGCAATCACGCTATAACCGGTGTTGGCCTCCGCCGCCAGGGTTTGAAAAGACGTAATGGCGCCGGCGGTATCGCCGTCCTCCAGCAGCCGGGCCGCCGCCACGTAGTGGCTGGATTCCTCTGCTCGCTGGGCGGCCTTGTATTCGCGCCATCCGACCCGGCCGGCGGTACCGGCCACGACCGCGACACAGGCAATGATGACATAGGTGCCATACTTGCGCCAAAGCGCCATGGCTTTGTCGCGCCTGACATCCTCATCAACTTCTTGGAAAATATCCGCCACGCGGGCACACTCCACAACTTGCCGCAACAGCGATAATGCATTGCGGCGTTTGAAAAAAGTCGGCCAATCTAGCCCGCGCCAGGACTTCGGGCAAGCCGGGATATGGCTCAATTCCGTTCAGCCTTTTTTGATCAGTAAACCGAAGCCGCCCGCAGGTCCAGCCATATAGCCAATCGGCCTCTATAAATGCGGCGGCGGCAATTTGGGCAACAATGGCGCGATCAACTCCGCCATGGCCAACAGCCGGCCATCCGCCCGCTGCGGGCCGATCAGTTGCAGGCCCAGCGGCATGCCGTCGGGCGACAGACCGCAGGGCAGGGTCAGGGCCGGGCAGCCGGCATGATTGGCCCACTGGGTGAAATCGGCCTGGTTTACCGGCACCGGATCGGCATGGGCGAACGCCGCCTGGGGCGCCGTGGGCAGCAGCAGCAGATCGACATCGTCAAACAGTTTACGGACCTGGTGGCCCGCCGCCTGCAAATGCCGCTGCGCCGCCACCAGGCGATGGGCCGGGGCGTTGCGGCCATATTCCAGGTTCTTGGCGAATTCGTCGGAAAAATCACCGGGGCTGGCCGACAGCTCGGCTTCAAGGGCGTGGCCCGCCTCGGCCTCGGATATCAGCAGGCCAGCGCGGCGGGTGGTGGTGCAGTCCTGATTGGCGAAGCGCAGATCAACCAACAGCGCGCCTTGCCGCTGCAAACTGGCCACATGGCCTTGAAAATCTTCCCAGATACCGGCGGCACAAGGTGCCGCCGCCGTATCCAGGGGCACGGCGAAACGCAGACCTTCCAGGCTCATGCCCTTGGCGCGCAGGGCGCGGTGGGGATGGACGGATTCCGTGCTCTCGGGGTCATGGCCCGCCAGCAGCGCCAGCATCAGGGACAAATCGCGGCTGGAACGGCAGATCGGCCCCACATGATCCAGGCCATAGCTCAACGGCACCACGCCCCTGGTTGAAATCAGGCCATAGGTGGCCTTCAGGCCGGCGACGCCGCAATATGAGGCGGGCAGACGCACCGAGCCCATGGTGTCCGTGCCCAGGGCGCCGGCGCACAACCGCGCCGCCACCGCCGCGCCGGAACCGCCCGAGGACCCGCCCGGCGTGAAGCCATGGCGCCAGGGATTGTGCACCGGGCCGTGGTGGGGGTTGTTGGAGGTGGCACCCAGGGCCCCTTCGTGCATGTTGAGCTTGCCCAGGATGACCGCGCCCGCCTGCCGCAGCCGGTCGGTGACGGCGGCGTCCCGCGCCGGTGTGCGCAATCTCGCCATGCCGTTGCTAGTGGGGACGTCCGCCACATCGATATTGTCCTTCAGGGCGATGGGAATTCCGTCCAGGGGGGACAGCGCTTCGCCCCTGGCGCGGCGGTCATCGGCGGCGCGGGCCTCGGTCAGGGCCGGTTCCGCCAGCAGGGTGATGAAGCAGTTCAGATCGTCCTCGTATTGCGCGATACGGGCCAGATAGGCTTGCAACAGATCTTCGGCGCGAAAATCACCCGCCGCCAGGGCGCTGGCGGCATCGGTGATATCCAGTTCGGTCGGATCGCTCATCGTCTCATGCCCCCGCCGGCATCATCAGGTCCACCAGCGTGACCACATCGTCGATGGTTTCAAGCTCTTCCACCCTGGCGATCAGCGCTTCCGTCCGATCCGAACCGATGGGGCGCGGCGCGGCGGCGCAGTTGTTGCGGAATTTGTCCAGATGCGCCGCATGGCTCATGGGATTGGCCGGACTGCCGTAAACATCCTGCACCGTTACGGAATGGGCATCGCCGTTGCGCAAGCTCACCGTCATTGTCACGGGCACCAGGGCATTGGGGTCGGGGTTGTCATCGATCTCGATCTGGATACGCCGGGCCAGGTCCTGGCTTTCGGGGTGGCGCAGATTGCCCTTCTCATAGGCATCGACGCCGATACCTTTGTGCCGCAGGGCATGTGCGGTGACATAGGCGGCGCAGAGGCGGGCATAGTTGGTGCTCATCCGGTCTTCGACGGGGCGGCCCACCAGATGATGGATCAGGGGCGGCACCCGGGCCTCGATACCCGCCACTTCGTCAGCCGAAAATCCGTGCACGCGCTGCAGGCCCAGGCAGCCATCGACAATACCATGGGTGGCCCGGCCCGACGGGAACGGTTTGTGCGACAACTCGGTGATGCGCCAGGTCCGGCCCAGACTGCCCAGCAGGACATCGCGGTCATAGCCGTCCTCGATCAGGCGGAGATAGCCGAAGGGCCCTTCGAGAATGTTGCGCGGTCCCTGCAAGCCCGCCGCTGCCATGTCGCAGGCCACCACCGCGTTGCGGGCATTGAAACCCACCTGCATGCCCAGCAGCATGGAGCCTTCGGTATGGGCCTGCATGGTGCCGCTGATCTGGCCATAGGCGATGGAATAGGCATGGCACAGGGTTTCGCCGTCGAACCCCCGTAGCTTGCCGATCGCGGTGACGGCGGCCAGGGCGCCGGCGGTGCCGGGACGAAAGAACTTCAGGCCAGTGGTTACCGCGACGGAGATGTGACAGGCAACGTCCACGCCCAGCACCGATGCCAGCATCAGATCCCTGCCGCTGACCCCGCCGTCACGCTCCGCCACCGCCATGGCCGCGCCCAACATGACGGTCATGGAATGCACCACCGCGCCTTCATGGACACAGTCGAATTCGGCGTTGTGGATCTGATAGGCATTGCACAGCGCCGCCGCCGGCGCCGGCAGACGCTGGCCATGGCCCCAGACGCGGGCATCCCCGCCCTGGCCCCATTGCCCCGACAGTTGGATCATTTCATCGACCCAGGGTCCCGCGCCGCCCGACAGACCGACGCCG
>JASLLM010000280.1 GCA_030747035.1 Alphaproteobacteria bacterium
GCCCAGGCCGGGGTGAAGGATATGATCCGCATTTCCGACTGTCGCATGAGCGGGACAGCTTTTGGCACCATTGTCCTGCACGTGACGCCCGAGGCGGCGGTAGGCGGGGCCATAGGATTGGTGCAAAACGGCGATGAAATCAGATTAAGTATAGCCAATAAGTCTTTGGAATTATTGATTGACAACGCAGAGATCGAACGCCGCCGCCAGGCCAACCCGCCGCAGCCGGCAACGCCCACCCGGGGCTATGCCAAGCTCTACGCCGATCACGTTACGCAGGCGGATCAAGGTGCTGATTTCGATTTTTTGATGGCCCAGAATTGATCATCGCGACTGATCTTGGCCATGGCGCCAGAGCTGCCAGGCGAACAGGGCGATGACAAAGGGCGCCAGAGCGACCAGCAGCAGATTGCCGCTTAAGCCCACAAGGGGCAGCATCCACAGCATCGCGAACGCCACCGCCCGTCCGGCCCCGTCGAGAAAATCCGGCCGCGACGCCAACAACAACAGCCCGGCGCCGGCCAGGATCGGCAGGTCGTAGGCCATGGCATAAGGTGTCGCGATAAAGGCGGCGGCAAGGGTGAAGACCATGGCGGGCAGCGGCTTGCCCCGGCTTCCCATCTGGTAGACTCCCACCGCACAGACGAGCGTGACGGCGAATTGCAGCATGTAGAGCAGCGGCACCCCCAGCCCCACTATCTTGCCGGCCATGAACGGCGTCACGGTCAGCAGCATGAAAAAGCCGACGCCTTCCTCCAGGAACATCCGCTGTACGGGCAGGATCACCGCGAAATATTGCCGCCAGGCGGCGATGCCGTCCAAGGCGATGCTAAGGGCGATTAGGGCCAGGGCCGTCGCCGCCGCCGCCGCCATGACGCGCCATTGCCGCTCCGCCAGCAACAGAATGGGCAGCAACAACCCCATCTGCGGCTTGATCGTCGCCAGGCCCAGCAGCGGCCGCGCATCGCGCTGGGACAAACCGCCAAGCAGCAAACCCGCCAGCAGGAAACCATATTGGCCAAAGAACAGATTGACCGCCGCCGCCGGCGCCAGAACGGCGGCCAGCAGCCACCAGCCGCGTAGCCCGGCCAGGTACAGCCCGCCCAGATAGAGCGCCATGGTCACCACGCTCCAGACCGCGAAGGCGGGCAGATAGGGCAGCCCGGCGAACAGCCGCGCCGGCAACAGCATGGTCGGCGGATAGGACCAGACGTAGTGATACTGGTGAACGTCAGTATTAAATAAATCAGTTAGAAAAGCCGCGTAACGATCTGAAAAAAATAATGTATCCAGATCCAAGGACTGGTCAAAAATCTGCCCGGCGGCATACAGATTGATGAAGTCCTTGCCCGTGGGGAAGCCGATCATAAAGACCAGCGCATCGCTGTATTGCCACTCATACGCCCAGGAGGCGAAAACCAAGCCATACAGCAGGAGGCCCAGAATCGACGCTGCAACAAATGCCGTCCGCACTGCTTCGCCCCTTCTGTCATGCAGCCGCGCTTTGCTGCTATCATAGCCGATAAACATGAATGTAACGGTTACGGATTAAACAGCATGGGCGAAAAAGCGGCTGGGCCGGGCCCCTGGCGCGGCACCATATCGGCGCTTTGCGCCCTGCTGGTGGGGATTGGCCTGGGGCGCTTTGCCTATACGCCGTTGATCCCGGCCCTGGCGGCGGCGGACTGGTTCACGGCCACGGACGCCGCTTACCTGGGCGCGGCCAATCTGGCGGGCTATCTGGCCGGGGCCGCCGTGGCGCGGCTGCTGGCCGCCAAAACCTCAACCCGGTTCGCCCTGCGCGGCGCCATGGTTCTGGCCAGCGTGGCGTTTTTCGCCTGCGCCCAGCCGTTTCCCTTCGCCTGGTTCTTCCTCTGGCGCTTTATCGCCGGGATCTGCGGCGGCGTTCTGATGGTGCTGGCCGCGCCCACGGTGCTGCCCTTCGTACCGGCCAACCGGCAGGGCCTGGCGGGGGGCCTGATCATGACCGGCGTCGCCCTCGGCATCGCGTTGTCGGGCACAATGGTGCCTTTCACCCTGGATCTGGGCCTGCCGGAGACCTGGCTCGCCATGGGCCTGCTGGCAACCTTGCTGACCGCCATCGCCTGGCACGGCTGGCCGGCAGCCGCCGGCACCGCTACCACGGCGGCAACATCCCGCCCGCCCAGCCTGCGGGTGCTGAAATCCCTGTATCTGGAATACAGCCTGAACGCGGTCGGCATGGTGCCGCACATGGTCTTTTGGGTCGTGTTCATTGTCGAGGGCCTGAACAAGGGCCTGGAGGTGGGCGCCTTTTACTGGGTGATTTTCGGCCTGGGCGCCATGCTGGGGCCGGTCACGGCGGGCTATCTGGCCGACCGCATCGGCAGTTTATGGGCCCTGCGCTTGGGCTATGTCCTGCAGGCGGTGTTCGTGGGCCTGATCGCCGTCACGGACAATACCGCCGTTCTCCTCGCCTCCTCCCTGGTCATGGGCGCCTTCGTCCCGACCTCCACCACCCTGGTGCTGATCCGCATGCGCCATATCATCGGCCATGACGCCGGCGCCCAAACGGGCGGCTGGCGCCTGGCCACTATCGCCTTCGCTGTTGGCCAGGCGGCGGGCGCCTACGGTCTGTCCTATCTGTTCGATATCAGCGGCGACTACACCCTGCTGTTCGCGGTGGGGGGTGCTGCGCTGGTGCTGTCCCTGGCGCTCAATCTGGTCGCGGGGCGCAAAGGCTAGGGCCTGTTGACGGGCCAACCCATGCCGCATGAAGATATGATCGTGCGGCAAAAGAAAGCATTGGCAAAAAAGGGCATCGAGATATGACGACGGCGGAAGAGGACGGCGCCATGACCCCGGAAACGGTTCTGGCCAAACTGGAAAGCCTGCGGGCCAAACGGGGATACCTGCTGCCGCATCACGGTTTGATGGCGGTCGGCGAACCTGATCTGCTGGCCGCCTACGACCAGATGTACAGCACGCTGACCCTGGGTACGCGGATCTTGGACGAGCGTACCAAGGAGATCATCTGGCTGGTTGTCTTGACCACCACGTCCGAGGCCATCGCCACCCACCATATCCAGCGCATGCACGATGCCGGCGGCACCGATGGGGAGATCGAGGCGGCGGTGCGCCTGGCCGCTTATGCCCGGGGCGCCGAGTACTTCGATTTCGTAAGCGAAAACTGGGCTCCACACCTGGCCGATTATGACGCCGTCAGGGCCTACCGCAACGGGCTGGACCGTCTGGCCACGGGCAGCGGTATCGAGGCGGGCTGCGTGGAAATGGCCCTGGCCGCCGCCCATGCCTGCCAGCGGCGCTGGGGCTGGGTGGAGGAACATATCATCGGCGCCTACCGCGAAGGCGTGGCCGAGCGGGCGTTGCTGGAAGCCTTCAGCCTGATGATGTTCCCCGGCGGGATACCCAATTTCGTCGACGCCGCGGCGCACTGGCGGCAGTTGATCCTGGATGGCCGGGTTGCCCCTTCGCCGGCTTTCGAAGCCTGGGCCCGCGCACCGGGCCAGGGCGGCTTCGACGAAGCCTCCGGCAGCGGCAACTCTTGAGCCGCCAGTTTAATCTCACCGAATGTCGTTAGGGGTCAGGTCTTGTGTCGTTAGGGGTCATCGTTAGGGGTCAGGTCTTGTAGGGGTCATCGTTAGGGGGCTAGACTCACAAACGAAGTGCAATTCCTTTATGACCGGGAATTGCAATGGGTACAGCATACACTCACCTCGATAT
>JASLLM010000281.1 GCA_030747035.1 Alphaproteobacteria bacterium
ATCGGGCGACATCTCCAGGGCCGCTTCCTGACAGGACTCCTCCGGCAGGATCAACGCCGGTTCGCGCAATTCATCGGCGTAGACGCCGGTGGCGGCCAGGGCCGCGCAGGAGGCAATGTCATTGTCCCTGTACCATTGTTGGAAAAGACCGAGAGGATCGCCTTCGTGCAGTTTGTAGCCAACGCCCTCCACCTCGACTTTGCCGTCCTCGCCGACCGTGGCGGTGACGAAACCCACGGAAGCCTTGCCCAGATCGCAGCCCGCTATTCTCACCTTCGTTCTCCTATAGTCTTCCTTTCCCCATTGCTGTTTCGCAATTCCCCTGTTGATCGTTTGGCGTTACGCAGCCGAAGCTTCAGCGCCCCGGTGCAGGCGGTACGTGAAGCCGCGCACCCGGCGTTCGTCCAGCGGCGTGCCGTCATCGTAGAAAAAGAATAACGGGATGTCTTTGCGATAGCGCAAAAGGCCCTCGGAAATCAGGCTGCTGTCGCAGCCCCAGCACGAGGTCATGACGACGCCGTCATATTGGCCCGTATCCCAATGCCTTAGCACGGCGCCGATCTCGAACGCCGTGGGTCCGTAGGTGGCGGGATCGATCAATTCCTCCGCCTTGATGGCCGAGGCTTCAACATCCGGTGCCGGAATCCAGGGATGCAGGTCCAATACGTGTGAATAAAGCCTCTCGCGCATTTCCGCCTGCAGGTTGACCATCGGCGCGACCATTTCCGGTGTTGCCTTGCGCCCGAACAGAAGATGTGGATGACGGCGGCCGAGATATTCGAAGAAATCGGTGACCGGCTCCACCATCAGGCGCAGCCCCTGTTCGCTCATGCGCAGGAACAGCCCGCCGTTGGCGACGTCGCTGCCCTTGGTCAGGGCATCGCCCGAAACATAAACCCGGCGCAGGGTTTCACTGCCTGTCCAGGCGGCGTCCATCTCGACGAATTTCTCCGCCGTATCCTGCAGCACGGCGCAGATTTCGACGGTCTTGCGTTCAAGTTCCTCTGCCGCCTGGATGGGATCGGCCATGGGTACCTCGATGATATCCATGCAGCGCTGGGATGCGGCGTCGAAAATCGCCCTGGCCCGGCCGGCCTCGCCCTCCACCGGCAGGTGATAGACATAGAGCTGACGCAGGATGTCGATGGTGGCCAGACCGAGCCAGATCAGCACCGCCATGGTCGGTTCGGCGCCGAACTTGATGCCGTCGACGGTGACATTGCTGTCCAGACCCATTTTCTCGATGGAGATGCGGTCCTTGACGTCAAATACACCGCCCCGGCACATGCGGCCCGAAAGCTGCAGCAATTCGGTCTTCCGGTGCGGCGGGTTTTCTTCCAGATATTCCCGGAAGGCACCCCAGATCAGTTGATAGGACATGCATTCCTTGCCGGAACAATCGGCCTTGCCGCGGGCCGCGTTGCTTTCCGAGATCGTCGGCGCCGAAACCGCATCGAAACCGTAGGCGCGGTAGGCGGCGGCGAAGGCGGGACCCATGTAGTCGGCGGCGGAAAGCACGACATAACGGGTGTCGGGGTCCATATAACCGCCCTTTTGCCGTTTCACATCCACATGGGAAATGGCCCGCTGGTTGTTGGGGATCTGGCTCGGGTCGTCTTCGGCGATGAACTGGCGGACCGATTGCAGGAAGGCCAGAATGCGGGTGACGAAGCCCGCTTCGCCGCCGTGGCCATCGCTTTCCAGGATGGTGTGGGGATAGCCCTCCATCACGGACTGGAAGATCTGCTCCGTGAACGAGGCCGGGCCGCAGCCGAACGAGGCCAGGAAAACCGGGAAGACATCACCCATCTCGCGGCTCTGCACGGCGGCCCGAATGGCCCGGTTGTCATCGCCCCAATAGGCCTTCCACATGGCTGGTGTCTGCGCGTCGATCTCGAAACAGTCGACTGGAATGGCCATGGCGCCATTGCGGCGGACCAGATGCGGGATGTTGGCATTGATCGCCGGGTCGTTGATGACGTGCAGATGACCGACCAGCAGGACCGTGGGCAGATCGTTGGCCTTGGCATAGTCCATGGCCTCGCGGCCAATCGCCATCAGGCCGTCCTCATAGCGTAGCTGAGCCTCGGCGGCGGCGGCCACGGCGGCGCCGACCTTGGCCGGATCAGCACCGATCTGGCCGGCGATACGGCTCATTTCTTCGACCAATTCCGGCGTATCCAGGCCGTCGCCAAAGGATATGCGCGGGCGCACGACCTTGGCGCGGCTGCCGCGGACCAGCAGCGACTGTTCGATCATGTCCGGCATCGCCTGTTCGGTCATGCAGGTCTGGCCGCCCCGCCCATGAACGTCGGAAATACGGAACACCTTGGGAAACAGCAATATGCCTTCGTCCAGGTCGCAAACCGCATGGGCGATCTTCACCGGGCCGCAACTGTCGAAGCTGTTGCATAGCTGTTCGCCCGCCGCCAGGGATTTGCCGCTGGAGCGCAACAGTTGGACGGAAAAGCCCAGTTCGGACGCGAAGGTGGCGAGCCAGGGGATGTGGCCATTCAGGGCGCTGAGCTCCGGTATGATCAAGCTCGGCGCGCCCTCGCGGCCGACAACGAAACTGTCAATCAGGGCTTGGCGCTGCTCGAACGGGTTGGGCGCATCCTTGGCCAGTTTCGGCTGGCTGGCGGTGGAAATTTCGAACTTGGGACAGGCCCCGCCCGAGACGGCCTGGCGGCTTTGTCCGCCGACCTCGATGGTGGTGCGTTCAATGGGGCAGAGGGTTTGGCATTTGGCGTCGCGGCAGCGGAATTCCGTGCGGGCGGTGATCTCCGCCTCCAGGATGCCGGATAGATCGAGACCGGGCGCGGCGTTGAGGGCCTCCTGGCCAAGTTCCTTGCCCGCACACAGGCCGATACCCCAGGCCCCCATGGCACCGGGATTGGGTGGTACCACGATCTCTCGCCCGGTGACGGCGGCCAGGGTCCAGGCCAGGGACGGGTTGGAGGCTGGCTTGCCCTGGAAAAAGATCCGCGCGCCCGGCGTACGCTGACCCATTACCCGGTTCAGATAGTTGTGAATGACGGAATACTGGAAGCCGGCGAAAATATCGTCCCGCCCGAAGCCTTCCTTGATGGCTTGCGAGGCGGCATCGGCGACATAGACCGTGCACATCATGCCCAGATCCGGGGGCCGTTTGGCGGACGAGGCGAGATCGATGAATTCCTGAATATCGTCGACGTCATAAATTGTCGCCTGTTCCTCCAGGAAGGAACCGGTGCCGGCGCTGCAGGCCTTGTTCATATCGCTCTCGACGATACGGCCGCCCTGGACGCGGATATATTTCGCGTCCTGGCCGCCGATCTCGATGACAGACAGATCGGCGCCATCATCCACATCGCACCGGGCTGCGCCCGTGGCATGGGCGACAATCTCGTTCAGCACGATGATATTGTCATTATCGGGATAGACCGCGCGCAACAAGGTCGCCACCGCCTCCCGGCCGGAACCGGTGACGCCGATGGCGCGCACGTCGGCCTTTACATGATCCATGATGCTGGCGACCAGGCGGCGGGCGGCATCAACCGGATTGCCCCGGGTGCTGTCGTAGACATCATGCACGATTTCCCCACTCTCAATTGACGTCAGCACCGCCTTGGCGCCGGTCGAGCCAAGGTCCAGACCCAGGATGGTCGGCGTTTCGGCCGCACCGGCGGGGATTTCGGGTTCCGCCATCATGGTGACGCGGTCGCGCCAAC
>JASLLM010000282.1 GCA_030747035.1 Alphaproteobacteria bacterium
CATCGCCCTGAAAGACAAAATCCGCCGCCGACTGGGCCACATCCGCCGCCCGCACCGGGGACAGCGAGGCATGCGCCGCCGCCAGGGCAGGCGCATCGTTCAGACCATCGCCGATCATGGCAACCTTGCGTCCGGAAGCCGCCAGGCCGGCCAAATGCCTTACCTTGTCATCGGGGCGGCAATCCGCTTTCCAGGTGGAAATGCCAATCTGCCGTGCCAGGGGTGCCACCACCGCGGCCCGGTCGCCGGAAACAATTTCCATGCGCCAGCCGGCCTTTCGCAGCTCGGCCACGACGGCCACGGCATCCGCCTTAAGCTGATCCCGGAAGGCAAAGCGCACCGGCGCGCTGTTCGGTTGCCGCAGCCATAATTCACTGTTGCCATCGGCTGGACTGGCCTCGGTCACCGCGCACCAATCCCGGTTGCCCAGGCGCATATCACCCAGCTCCAGTCCCATGCCGGGATATTCCTGTATTGCCAATTGCGCCGGCACTGGGCCAGCCGCGCGCACCAGGGCTTGGCACAAGGGGTGGCGGCTGCCCGCCGCCAGCCTGGCCGCCTGGGCCAGTACCGGTGCGGGCAGCTCCGCGCCATTGACCAGTTCGGGACGGCCGTGGCTCAGGGTGCCGGTCTTGTCAAAGACCACGGTGTCGACCTCCGCCAAACGTTCAAAGCCATCGCCCGCCTTGACCAGCACGCCACGGCGCATGGCCAGGCCCGACGCCACCACCTGCACTACGGGTACCGCCAATCCCAGGGCGCAGGGGCAGGAGATGATCAACACCGCCACGGCGATCAGCAATGCCGGCTGCCAGGCCAGGCCGCCCAGCAGCCACCAACCCAGAAATCCGCCCAGGGCCAGCAAATGCACCGCCGGGGCATAAATTCGCGCGGCCCGGTCAGCCAAACGGACATAGGCTGCCTTGCCCTGTTCCGCCGCCGCCGTCAGGCGCACGATTTCGGCCAGCAAGGTATCGTCGCCGGCGGCCGCGACGTCAATTTCCAGCAGACTGGACAGGTTCATGGTGCCCGCATGGACCCAATCCCCCGCCTTGATCCCGCGCGGCTCGCTTTCACCGCTGATCAGGCTGGCATCAACTTCGCCCTGGCCAAGACTGACCCGGCCATCCACGGGGACCCGGTCACCCGGCGCCACATGCACGGTCATACCGGCCCGCACGGCGCCGATGGGCAGGGCACGAAGCCGGCCATCGGGCTCCACCACCTGGGCCGCTACCGCGCCCAGCAGTAACAGCTGCTCGGCTGCTGAACGCGCCTTGCTGCGCGCCCGACGGTCCAGATAGCGTCCAATCAACAGAAAGAACAGCAGGCCCACGCAAGCATCAAAATAGGCATGCTGGCCATGATTGATGGTTTCATAAAGGGACATCGCCGCTGCCAGCAAAACGGCCAAGGAAATCGGCACATCCATGTTCATCATGCCCTGGCGCAACGCGGCGAGGGCTGAATGGAAGAACGGCCGGCCCGCATAGGC
The DNA here is from genome assembly GCA_030747035.1 of Alphaproteobacteria bacterium. Lineage (GTDB taxonomy): Bacteria > Pseudomonadota > Alphaproteobacteria. Next base: position 1,496 of record JASLLM010000282.1, read on the forward strand.
CACCGCCGGCAAGGCGATCAGGGCCGAAATCCAATGCAGCATATCGCGCAATGCCGGGCCCATGTCCCCCGACGCCGCACCGGCCCACACCGCCACCGAGAGCAACATCACGTTGGCGGCGGCAAAACCCGCCACGGCCATGGCCCGCAACAGGGCGCGGTCCTCGGCCGCGGCCTGGTTGGCCAGCAGCTCCGGATCGAACGGCACCAGGCGATAACCCAAGTCCGACACGGCGGCCAGCAGATCCTCGGCCCTTGCCTGACTATCCCGCCAATGCAAGGCCAGGCGCCGGGTGGTCAGATTGACCCGGGCCGAGGTCACGGCCGCTTCCGCCTTCAAGGCATCTTCAATACGCCGTACACAACCGCCGCAATGAAGATTTTCCACCGCCAGATTGAGAGAGGAAATTCCGGCATCGTCCGTCCGGACATAAGCCTCGGCGTCAATGCCGGCTTGGGCCTCCATGTCTGGCGCTATTTCAGCCACAGGCGCTTCTCCCAGCGGTAGTTACCCGCTTCACCGGCCAAATCGGCATTCCGGGCGGACAGCCGCAAATCCCATTGTCCCAGCGCCTCCGGCGTCGCCATGGCCCGGTAGCCGCCACCGCCCATGGCCTGGAAATCCAGGGGCAGATCACTACCCTGGTGGGTTGGCCGGCGCAATTGCCCCGACAGCGCCACATTATTTAGGGGACGACCAGCCGCATCCTTGACCACCACTTCCAGGACGACGATTTGGCCTTCCGCCATCCGCTTGGCACTGGCGGTAACTTGCCAGCCGGCTTCTCGCTGCATCCGGTCCTGGGCCAGGGTACGGTTGTAGTTTAGCCCCTTCACATAAGCGTTTTCGGTCGAAAGGCCGCTGAAACTGTTCAAGGCGAAGTAAATGAATACGCCATTGACCAGGACGATCAGGGCGAAGAAGCCCAACAGCATCGCTAGAACCTTGCGCCCGGTCATGGTTTCGGGCCCCGAAAGACGGTGTCGTTTTCGGCCATCTTGCCATCGGTCTGATCCAATATCCGCAGGCGAATATCCGTGGTTTCGCCCTTCAGATTGTCCTTAGGGGTGGAAATCAACACTCGGAACGAGGCCAGGCGGTCCGCCTTTACCGTAAATTCCGCTTCCGCATCATCGCGGCCGATCACCTTGATCCTCGCGTTTGGCAAACCGTCGATCGTCAGGCGGTAATGGCGGGTCTGATGCACCTTGTTGAGAATTTTCAGGGTGTAGCCGTTGCGGATATCGCCATTCGACAAGGGCACGAACAGCGGATTGCGGTCGCGCTGGACGTTCAGCTCAAGGCGCGGGCGGCTAACCAAAGCCGCCAGCATGATGACCCCGACGACGGCGATCAGTATCCCGTAAACCAGGGTACGGGGACGCAGCAGTCGGAACTGGCCCCGTTGCAGCGCCGCTCCCTTGTCCAAATTCGCCAGGGTATTGTAGCCGATCAGCCCGCGTGGCTTGCCGATCCTGTCCATGATGCCGTTACAGGCATCAACGCAAAGCGCACAGGAAATACATTCCAACTGCATGCCGTCACGAATATCGATGCCCATGGGGCAGACCACGACACATTGATTGCAATTGACGCAATCGCCCAGGCCCTGCCGGCGCGCGCCGCGGCCCCGCGGCTCTCCCCGGTCCTTCTGATACGAGATGATCAGCGATTCTTCATCGATCATGGCGGACTGGATGCGCGGCCAGGGGCACATATAGGTGCAAACCTGTTCTCGCGCCAAACCGCCCAGGACGTAGGTTGTCGCGGTCAGGACCGCAACCGTGATGTAGGCGATTTCCTCCGCCTGCAAGGTCAGCAAATCCACCAGCAAGGTCGGTGCATCGGCAAAATAGAACACCCACGCACCCCCGGTCATGGCGGCTATGACCAGCCAGATCGCATGTTTGGCCAGCCGCTTGGCGATTTTTGACAGGCCCCAGCGCGCATTTTCCAGGCGCATGCGGGCAGTGCGGTCGCCTTCAATGAAACGTTCGATGATCAGGAACAAATCGACCCAGACGGTCTGGGGGCAGGCGTAACCACACCACACCCGGCCGGCGACCGAAGTAAACAGGAACAGCGCCAATGCGGCGATCACCAGAATGCCGGTGATTTAGTAGATCTCCTGCGGCCAGATCTCGATAAAGAAGAAATAGAACCGCCGCGCCGG
>JASLLM010000283.1 GCA_030747035.1 Alphaproteobacteria bacterium
CCGCCTCGGCCCTGTTGGGCCAGGATGATGGAGCCGCCCATGATCGCCACGGTGCCCAGTACAATGGGTAGGGTCAGGTGTTCGCTGAGGAAAAACACGCCAAAGGCGGCCCCGAACAAGGGCGAGGTCGCGGCCAGGGTGGCGGTTGGCGTGGGGCCCAGGTAATGCACGCCCAACAGCGCGGCGTTGGCCGAAAGGAACGGCTTGAACAGGCCGATGGCGGCAAAGATCGCCGCCGCCGTGGTCAGCCACATCCAACTTTCCAGCAGCCAGGGCGCGAACAGCCAATAGCAGGCCGCCGTGGCGCTGATCTGGATCAGCGAGCCGGTTTCGGAATCCGCGTGGCGCAGGCCGTGATGCAGAACCAGAATGGAGACCGCAAACAAGGTGGCCGACGTCAAGGCCAGCAGAATGGGCGCCAATTGCTGCAAGCGGTTTCTTTCAGGTATGCGCTACAGCGAGGCCGCGGCGCGGGCGGCCTGGTCATACAGGCCCGAGAGGACGCGGAGCATGCGCGCCGCTTCGCCGATTTCGTGGTTATCATGGCCCAGGGCGGCGTGGCTGGCAATCAGGCAGTCTTCACGGATATCCCGATAGCGCTGGCAGGCGGCCTGGCCGGTGTCCGTCGTGGCATAGAAAGATTCCTTGCCCCGGCGCCTCGCGATGATCAGCTCCTGCTTGGCCAGCTTCTTCAGGGAATAGTTGACCACGTGGCTGTCCTCCATGTTCAAAAGAAAACACAGATCGGACAGGCGTTTCTCCCGCTCCCGGTGATTGACCAGATGCAGCACCAGAACATCCAGGGCGCCCAGCCCTTCCTGCCCGGCGGCGGCCATGCAGCGCACGATCCAGCGGTGATAGGCGTTAACGGCCATGTTCAGGCCGAATTCAAACTCACTCAGTTCCGCCGCCTGGTCCGAGATCAGATGGGCCGAGGAGACGATGGCCCGGCCACCTTTGGTCTCGCTCATGATGCCGCCTCCCCGTAGGCCCCGCCCGTGGGCGTTTGTATGACGAAGACGTCCTCCGCCGTCATCTCGGTGCTGTCGCAGCCAGATAGTTCTTCCTGGCCGCCGTTTGCCCGCTCGACCCAGCAACGCCCCCGCTCGCCGTCACCGCCGCCCGCGATGCCGTGGGGCGCCACCAACCGGCGGCAGGACAGGATCGAGGCGGTCATGGGCCGCAGAAAGCGGATCCGGCGCAAGATCCCCGAACCGCCGTTGTAGGCACCCTTGCCGCCCGAATTTGGCCGGATGGCGAAACTGTCCAGCATGACCGGAAAGCGCCATTCCAGAATTTCCGGGTCGGTCAGCCGCGAATTGGTCATATGGGCATGTACCGCGTCGGTGCCGTGAAAACCGGGGCCCGCCGGGGTGCCGGAACAGATGGTCTCGTAATACTGCAACTCGTCATCGCCGAAGGTGAAGTTGTTCATGGTGCCCTGGCAGGCGGCCAGTTGCCCCAGGGCGCCGAACAGGCAGTCGACAATGTTCTGCGAGGTCTCCACATTACCCGCGACCACGGCGGCGGGATATTTCGGGTTCAGCATGCAGTCGTCCGGGATGATGATTTCGATCGGTTTCAGACAGCCCGCATTGAGGGGAATGTTGCCGTCCACAAGGGTGCGGAAAACATACAGAACGGCCGAACGGCAAACGGCGGTGGGGGCGTTGAAGTTCGTCTCCAGTTGTGCCGAGGTTCCGGTAAAGTCGATTCTGGCGCTGCGCCTGTCATGATCGATGGAAACGTCCACCTGAATCCGGGAGCCGTTGTCCAGTGGAACTTCGAAACTGCCGGTGTGCAAAACGTCGATGACCCGGCGGACGGATTCTTCCGCATTGTCCTGGACATGGCCCATATAAGCGTAGACCACGTCGAGGCCAAAGTGCTCCACCACCCGGCGCAGTTCCTGCACGCCCTTTTCGCAGGCCGCGATCTGCGCCTTCAGATCGGCGATATTGCTGTCGGGATTGCGTGACGGGTAGGGGCCGGACGCCAGCAGGGCGCGCATTTCATCTTCCAGGAACCGCCCCTGATCGACCAGTTTGATATTGTCGATCAGAATGCCCTCTTCCTCGACGGTGCGGCTGTTGGGGGGCATGGAACCGGGCGAGATGCCGCCAATCTCCGCATGATGTCCGCGTGAAGCGACATAGAACAGCACCTTGGCGTTATCGCCGGCATCGTCGTCGTCGAACACCGGGGTAATGACCGTGACGTCCGGCAGATGGGTACCGCCGTTATAGGGCGCGTTCAGAACGAAGACGTCGCCGGGCCGCATGGCGGCGCCATGGACGCGGATCACCGCCTTGATGGATTCATCCATTGATCCCAGATGCACCGGGATGTGGGGCGCGTTGGCGATCAGTTCGCCCTGCCGGTCGAACACCGCGCAGGAGAAATCCAGGCGCTCCTTGATATTGACGGAATTGGTGGTCTTCTGCAGTACCAGGCCCATCTGTTCGGCGGTGGACATGAACAGGTTGTTGAAGATTTCCAGCATCACCGGATCCACATCGGTGCCGATGGCGACCCGCTTCGGCAACGGCTGGATGCGGCTTAGAACCAGGTGGCCGACCCCGGTCATGGCGGCCTGCCAGCCGGGTTCGATCACCGTGGTGGCGGTATCCTCGCGCAGAATGGCGGGGCCGCTGACCTTGTCGCCCGGGCGCATATGGTTGCGGTCGATGACCGGCGCGTCATGATAGCGCCCCGCCATGTAGGCCTGCACCGTTGCCAGGGGTGGGATGCCGTCGACGCGGCCGCCCCCCGTGGCATCCAGCGGCGCATCCACCGCCGGTTCGCCGGCGCCCACGGCCTCGATCGAGACCGCTTCGACCACATGCGCCTTGCTGCGGTCGATAAAGCCGAATTGCTGCCGGTGCGTCTCCTCAAAGGCGCCGACAATTCCGGCCAGGTCGGTGAAATCCACCACCAGAGCGGTGTCCGTGCCCTGATAGCGCAGGTGCACCTTGCGCAGGATGCTGATCCGCTCGTCGGCGATATCCTGGCCATGCAGTTCCGCCAGGCCCTCCGCCGCCAGTTCGTCCAGAACCGTTGCCAGGCTGGGCATTTGCCCCTGGTCCAGGATCGCTTCCACCGCCCGCTCCCGCATGGCGCGGACGTCCGCCAGGCCCATGCCGTAGGCCGACAGCACGCCGGCCAGGGGATGGATGAAAACCTTTTTCATGCCCAGGGCATCGGCCACCAGACAGGCGTGCTGGCCGCCGGCGCCGCCGAAACAGCTCAGCACATATTCCGAGACATCATAGCCGCGCTGGATCGAAATCTTCTTGATGGCATTGGCCATGTTCTCCACGGCGATGGTCAAATAGCCTTCGGCGATCGCCTCCGGCGTCATCGCACCGCCGCCGCCAGCCTCCACGTCACTGGCCAGGGCGGCGAATTTCTGCGCCACCACGTCGCGGTTCAGGGGCTCGTCGCCATTGGGACCGAAAACCTTGGGGAAAAAGTCCGGGTTCAGTTTGCCCAGCATGACGTTGCAGTCGGTCACCGCCAGCGGTCCGCCGCGCCGGTAACAGGCCGGGCCGGGGTTGGCGCCGGCGGAATCCGGGCCCACGGTGAAGCGGCTGCCGTCGAAGTGCAGGATGGAACCGCCGCCCGCGGCCACGGTGTGAATATGCATCATC
>JASLLM010000284.1 GCA_030747035.1 Alphaproteobacteria bacterium
GGCCGCACCGACGGCGCCAAACCCGCCATGCGCCAGAGCATCTGCGCCCGCCGGAACTAGCGTCCCGGACCACGGAGACGTAGAATTCAAACTGGAAACGAGGGAGGCGTGAATGGCGGCGAATACGGGACAGACTTCTCCGGACGACGGCTGGCTGGCAAAGGTTGAGGAAGAGATTCTGGAGCCGGAATTGGCAATCATCGATCCGCACCACCACCTTTGGCTGCGCAACGGCTATACCTACATGATGCCGGAATTGGCGGTTGATCTGGCCAGTGGCCACAATGTTGCCGCCACGGTCTTTGCCGAATGCCATTCCATGTACCGCCACGACGGCCCGGAGGCGGAAAAGTCCTTGGGCGAGACGGAGTTCGTGCGTGGCCAGGCCGCCATGAGCGCCAGCGGCACCTTTGGGCCGGCCCGGGCCTGCGATGTGATGTTCGGCAATGTGGACATGACCTTGGGCGCCGGCGTCGAGGCCTTGCTGGAACAACACATGGAAGCATCGGGCGGCCGCTTTCGCGGCGTGCGTTATTCCACCGGCTGGGATGGCGACGAACGCATTCACAATGTCGCACCGGACCCGGGCATGCTGGTCAACGAGACCGTCAAGGAGGCTGTGGCGGTGCTGGACCGCATGGACCTGGAACTCGATTGCTGGCTTTATCACCCGCAGTTGGATGAAGTGGCGGAACTGGCCGGCGCCTTCCCCAACCTGCGGATTGTCCTCAACCATGTGGGCAGCCCCATTTTGGGCGGACCATACAGGGGTAAGCAGGAAGAAGTGTTCGAGGATTGGCGCGCCCGTATTCTGCGCGTCGGCGAACAGCAGAATGTTTTCGTCAAACTGGGCGCCCTGCCGATCCGCATGCCCGGCTTCGAGGGCGACCGCAGCCTGCCGCCGGGCTCGGAAGAAGTCGCGGCAGCCTGGCGGCCGTGGATCGAAACCTGCATCGAGGCCTTCGGTCCGGCCCGCTCCATGTTCGAGTCCAATTTCCCGGTACAGAAGCGCTGGTGCAGCTATCAGGTCTGCTGGAACGCCTTCAAGCGCCTGGCCGCCGGCGCCTCGGCATCGGAAAAGCAGGACCTGTTCGCGGGCGCCGCCGCGGCAGCCTACAAAATAGATCTGTCCTAAGAGTAAAAGGAACCATCGCCATGACAGTGGAATTCGCCGAAGACGAGCGGATGATCATCGATCTCGTCGGAAGTTTCGTCGAGAACGAATTGATGCCTCTAGAGAAAGCCGTCATGGAGCGGGAGGCGGCGGGCGGCGCCTTATCCCTGACGGAGGAAGAGGAAGCGCCGCTGTTGGCGAAATGCAAGGAGCTTGGCCTCTGGGCCATGGATGCGCCGGAGGAAGTCGACGGCGCAGCCCTGCCGACAACGGTCATGCTGGCCATACAGGAGCGCCTGAAACGCACGGTGACGCCGTTCATTTTTCCGCCCGACTCGCCGAACCTGCACATGCTGATGGCCGTGGCGACGCCGGAGCAAAAAGAGAAATACATGGAGCCCTATGCCCAGGGCGAAATGAAATCCTGCATCGCCATTTCCGAACCCGGCGCCGGCGGCGACCCGGCACATATGAAGACCCGCGCCATCCGCGAAGGCGATGAATGGGTGATCAATGGCCGCAAGATCTGGGTTTCAAACGTGCCCAAATCGGACTTCATCGTCCTGATGGCGGTGACGGACCCGGACAAGGGCGCCCGCGGCGGCATCACCGCCTTCATCGTCGACAAGGGCACGCCGGGCTTCACCATCGAGCGTGAGATCCCCATGCTGGGCGGCTCCCGCACTTATGAACTGATCATGGATGATTTGCGGCTGCCCGATGCCCAGGTTCTGGGTGAGGTCGGCCAGGGCTTCGCGCCCATGCAGAAACGCCTGACCGTGCGGCGCCTGGAAATGGGCGCCATGTGCGTCGGCATGGCCTCGCGCGCCCTGGAAATGATGTGCGAACACACCCAACAGCGGGAAACCTTCGGCCAGAAACTCAGTGACCGTCAGGCCATTCAATGGTGGATCGCCGATGCCGCCACCAAGATCCACGCCACCCGCCTGATGGTCATGGATGCCGGGCAAAAACAGGACAGGGGCGAAGATATCCGTACCGCCGCCTCCATGGTCAAGGTCTTCGCCACCGAGATGGCGACGGAGGTTCTGGATCAGGCCATGCAGAGCTTTGGCGCCATGGCATGACCCGGGAGATGCCCTTCGCCATCATGTCGCAACGTCTGCGCCTGACCAGGATCTACGAAGGCCCCACCGAGGTGCACCGCATGGTCATTGCCCGGCGGACCCTGAAGGAATACGGGTAGGGGCGCATGTCATGACGAACGCATTCCGGGCGGCAGGCTATCCGTGGCGCCTGTTCAGTGGCGCGGGGACCATCGAAAGCAATCTAAAAGGCGCGGTGGAGCGCGTCGGCGCCAGCCGGGCCTTTGTCATCTGCTCCCCATCCGTCAACCGCCGGAGCAATACGGTGCAACGCATGGAAGCGGCGCTGGATGGCAGTTTCGCCGGTGTGTTCGACGGGATCGAAAAAGACTCCACCTATGCCTCGGTGCGCGCCGCCGTCGCGGCCGCGAAGGATGTCCGCGCGGACCTGTTGATCGGGGTCGGCGGCGGCAGCGTCATCGTCGCCACCCGGGCGGTTGCCATCTTCATGGGCGAAGCGGGTGATCCGTTCGAGATCATGACGCAGTATCCGGAGGGCAAGCCGGCGTACAGCCCCCGGCTGATGGCCCCGAAGCTGCCGATTATCAATATTCCCACCACGCCCACATCCGCCATGAACCGCGCCGGCACCGGCTTGAAAAATCCGGACCTGGATCACCGGATGGAATATTTCGATCCCAAGACCCGGCCAGCGGCCATCCTCCTGGACGACGAAGCGCTGCTGACCACACCGCCGGAGTTGATCCGATCGACGGCCACCACCGTCTTCGCCGGTCTGGTCGGTTCCATGGCGCAAACCGGTCTGAACCCGCTGGTGGCGGGCGATCAGGCCCGGGCCTTCCATCTGGCCCATGGCGCCTACTTGAGGCTGATGGACGAGTTGGATAATCCAAGAATCCGCAACGATCTTTGTCTTGCCGCCTTCCTGCAGAACCGTGCCGAGGATGATGGACGCAAGGGCTTTCGCACCGGGGTCTTCTCGGGCAACTACGCGGTTTCGACGGCGTTGCATCTGCGCCATCCGAACGTGGGACAGGGCGAATCCACCTGTGTCGTGCAAGCGACCGCGATCCGGCAGGCCGATGACATAGATACGCAATCGGCACGTCAGGTTGCCGAAGCCCTGCGGGTCTGGCGCGATGGCATGGATGGCAATCAGGCGGCATCGGCGGTGGCCGATGAACTGGAACGCATCTACGACCGCCTCGGCATGCCGACACAACTGCGGCAACTGGATATCCCGAGGGATGATCTGAAAAACATCGCCGCCGAAACGGTGAAGAACTTCAATGCCAACGCCGGCGCGCGCTCAGCCGAGGCACAGATCGAAGCCGCCCTCCACCTGCTGGAGGCGGCCTGGTAAT
>JASLLM010000285.1 GCA_030747035.1 Alphaproteobacteria bacterium
ACGACCACACTCAATGGCGAGGCGGCTGAATATTTGTGCGAGCCGCAGGAGACTCTGCTGGACGTGCTGCGCGATCAGGTCGGCCTGACCGGTACCAAGGAAGGCTGTTCCTCCGGTGATTGCGGTGCCTGCAGCGTCATGCTGGATGGCCGACTGGTCTGCTCCTGTCTGGTTCTTGGCGTCGAGGCCCAGGGCAAGACGGTGGAAACCATCGAAGGCATGGCGGATGGCGACGAATTGCACCCCTTGCAGCAAAAGTTTCTGGAAGAAGCCGCCCTGCAATGCGGTTTCTGTACCCCAGGTGTCCTGGTTGCCGCCAAGGCATTGCTGGATACCAACGACAATCCGACCGAGACGGAAGTGCGCTATTGGCTGGCCGGAAACCTGTGCCGCTGCACGGGCTACGACAAGATCATCCGCGCCGTCATGGATACCGCGGCCGAGATGCGGGGAGCCTAAGGCATGAACGAACAAGCAAAGCAGTTTAAATGGGTGGGCACGCGCACAATCCGTCCCGATGGGGTGGACAAGGTCACGGGCCGGGCCAAATTCGGCGCTGATTTGATGCTGCCCGGCATGTTGCAGGGCAAGGTGGTCCGCAGTCCCCATGCCCATGCCCGCATCAAATCCATCGATACCTCGAAGGCGGAAGCGCTGACTGGCGTGAAGGCGGTGATCACTGGCGCCGATATGCCGGAGGCTGAATCCAAATTGGTTGCCGCCGGCGAGGCGATGATCAATTTTCGGGATCTGGCCCATAACGTCATCGCCAACGACAAGGTCCTTTATGACGGGCACCCGGTCGCCGCCGTCGCGGCGACAAGCAACGAGATCGCCGAACAGGCGGCGGCGCTGATCGAAGTCGATTACGAGGTTCTGCCTCATGTCATCGATGTGCAGGAAGCGATGAAGGATGATGCGCCGGTGTTGCACGATCATATCTTCACCGCGGGCGTCAAGCCCAAGCCGGAGAAACCTTCGAACATCGCCAGCCGGGTTGAGTTCGGCATGGGCGACGTCGATGCCGGTTTCGCGGGCGCCGACGTGGTCGTCGAACGTGATTTCACCACCCAGGCGGTGCATCAGGGTTATATCGAGCCTCATGCGGCCGTGGCCGATGCCGGTCAGGACGGTAAGCTCGAGATCTGGACTTCCAGTCAGGGCCATTTCATGGTGCGGGGCTTCTGTGCCGGCCTGTTGCAGATCGAAATGTCAAAGATCAAAGTAACGCCGGCGGAAATCGGCGGCGGCTTTGGCGGCAAGACCACGGTGTATCTTGAACCCCTGGCGGCCATGCTGTCACGCAAGGCGGGCCGCCCGGTGCGCATGACCATGTCCCGTCAGGATGTCTTTCGGGCCTCGGGCCCGACCTCGGGCGCGGCCATGACGGTCAAGATCGGTGCCACCAAGGACGGCGATATCGTTGCCGCTGATGCCACCCTGTGTTTCCAGGCGGGGGCCTATCCGGGCTCTCCCGTAGGGCCGGGCTGCATGACGGCCTTTACGCCCTATGAAATCGACAATGTGCGCATTGTTGGTTTCGATGTGGTTTCGAACCGGCCGAAGGTCGTGGCCTATCGGGCCCCCGGCGCGCCGATCTCCGAATATGCGGTGGAATCCGTGGTTGATGAACTGGCCGGTAAACTGGGTCTCGATCCCATTGAAATCCGGGAAAAGAATGCGGCCAAGAAAGGTACCAAGGCGGCCTATGGCGTCACCTTTGGCGACATCGGCATGGTGGAAGGCCTGGAAGCCGCCAAGGCGACGGAACACTATAAGATCCCGTTGGGGCCAAATCAGGGCCGCGGTGTGGCCTCGGGCTTCTGGTTCAATATCGGTGCCGAATCCTGCGCCGGTATCCGGATCAACGAAGACGGCACCATCGGCCTGACCGAGGGCAGCCCCGATATCGGCGGCTCCCGCGCCTCCATGGCAATCATGGCGGCGGAGACCCTGGGCGCGGATGTGGACAAGGTGAGGCCGACCGTGGTCGATACCGATGCCACGGGCTATCATTTCGTTACCGGCGGCAGCCGGGTCACCTTCGCCACCGGCATGGCCGTGGTGGAGGCGTCCAAGGCGGCCATTGACGAGATGCGGGCCCGTGTCGCCCAGGTCTGGGAAGTGGACGTGGATGGCGTGGTCTGGGATGACGGCTTTGCCAAGCCGGCGTCGTCGAATGTCGGTGATTTCGAGCCCATGTCCATCAAGGACATCGCCGCCATCGCCAACAAGACCGGCGGGCCCATCAGTGGCCATGCGGACATCAACGCCAAGAACGCCGGTCCGGCCTTCGGCACCCATATCTGCGATGTGGAGGTTGATCCGGACACGGGCTATGTGACTGTACTGCGTTACACGGCTGTTCAGGATGTCGGCCGGGCCATCCATCCGGGCTATGTGGAAGGTCAGTTGCAGGGAGGTGCGGCGCAAGGCATCGGTTGGGCTCTGAATGAAGAGTACATCTATGATGACAACGGTTGTCTGGACAATGCGGGCTTCCTGGATTACCGCATTCCCGTGGCCTCGGACCTGCCGATGATCGATGCGGTGCTGGTGGAAGTGCCGAACCCGACCCATCCCTTCGGGGTTCGTGGCGTCGGCGAAGTGCCGATCATTCCACCCCTGGCGGCGGTTTCCAACGCGGTCGCGGCCGCGACGGGGGTCCGCTTCAACCAACTGCCGCTCTCGCCGCCGACCATTCTGGCCGGTATCGCGGGCAAGGAGTAAGGCTCAGGTATCCGAGTCCGGGAAACCCAGGGCTAACCCATGGCTAGGGTCAAGGTCACGCTGACCACCGGCACTGCGCAGCAGTTCACGGACGGCAAGACCGAGGTTCATGTGGAGGCCCGCAACGTCAGCCAGATGGTGAAGGCGTTGGAGGCTGGGTTTCCGGGGCTTGGCAGCGCCATCGAGCAAACCATGTCCGTCGCCCTCGACGGCGTGATCCTGCCCGATGCGTTCCTGGAAAAGGTGGACGAGAACAGCGAAATTTTCATCCTGCCGAAAATTGGTGGTGGTTAGAAGATTTCAAGTTCAAGGAACGATCAAGGGCGGCTCCGAACGAGCCGCCCTTTTTCATGCCAGACGGGCCGACGACACGAAAAAGTCCGCATTTTGTCCCTTTTAGCAACAATTGAAACATTTCCCGCGCAATGTTGACACAAAGCAGACAACTCGGATGCCTAGATTGTTACTGTCAACGGCTCCAAAGAGGGCCGCACGATGTAGGGAAAGATCAAGATAATGCTTCATCAGGGTATCCGCCACGACGCACATCCGAGGGTTTCGGAGGCTGCTGACTGGCGGATCGAGGGCGATTTCACAAGTCCGGGTTTTCAGAACGACAACCCGGTACAACAAGTGCAATCCGATCGCGATCATTCGGCCGGCACAATGTTCGGGTTTTTGGACAGGTGGCGGGCAGAGGACAAATATCGCGGCCCAATAGGGGACAACGACATAATGAGCGAATCTAGAGCGTTTCCGGATTATTTTGGGGCATAGCCATCCT
>JASLLM010000286.1 GCA_030747035.1 Alphaproteobacteria bacterium
CCATGCACCACGGCGATTTGCGGGATGCCCTCCGCCGACTGCCGCACGATCTGGTTGAAGACGCTGCCGTATTGGCCGCTGTCGGGAAAAATTCCCGGCTGCTCCGGCAGATTGGCGCCGCCGCTGTCCACCAGGGTGATGTTGGGCAGGCGGTGCTGCCAGGCGATCTTTTGCGCGCGGACATGTTTCTTGGCGGTCATGGCATAGTAGGTGCCGCCCTTCACCGGGGCATCGTTGGCGATGATCATGCAGCTGACACCGTTGACCTGGCCGATGCCGGTGATGATGCCGGCACCGGGCGGCACCCCGTCATACATATCGATACCCGCCAGATCGTTCAGTTCCAGAAACGGCGAGCCCGGATCCAGCAGCACATCGATACGGTCCCGGGGCAGCAGCTTGCCGGCGGCCATGTGGCGCTGCTTGGCCTTTTCACCCAAAGTTTCATGTTCGCCGCGCCGGCGGTGCAGTTCCGCCATCAGGGCGGCAAAGGCCGTGCGATTATGGCTGAATTCCTCCGACGCGGTGGAGATTTGCGACTGAATAAGGGCCAATGGGTCTACTCCGGAGCAGCGAGGAATTATCGCGCCTTGCTTCACGCTTTGAAGTTTTCTAACATTAGTTAGATTTCAAAAGTGGCGCAAGTTCACGCGGCCCGCCGATAACGGTTATGAAAAAGTCAGATGAGACCAGACGGCGGATTCTTGATGCTACCGCCAAAATGTTCCGCCGCAAGGGTTATGACACAACGACCCTGAAGGACATCGGCGCCCTGGCCAAGATCCGGGCACCGGCAATCTACTATTACTTCAGCTCCAAGGAGCAGTTGCTGGAGGAAATCCTGAATATCGGCATCGCCCGTATTCACGATGCGGTACAGGAAGCGGTCGATAACCTGGCGGCGGGCAGCAGCCACCGGGTCCGGGTCGAGACCGCCATTCGGGCCCATTTGACCGCCCTGTTGCAGCACAGCGATTACACCGCCGCCAACATCATCAACTACAACCTGGCGCCCAGGGCGATCCGCGCGCGGCATTTGGCCAGGCGCGAAAGCTATGCCGATTGCTGGCGCGATTTGCTGCAGCGGGCGCAGGATGCGGGCGAGATCGGCCCGAGCGTGGATGTGAATTTGCTGCGGCTGTTTCTGCTGGGTGCGCTGTTCTGGACCCACGAATGGTATGGCAAGGATCAGGAACCGATCGAGGTCATGGCGGAAAAATTGAGCGCCATGCTGTTCGGCGGTATAGGAGGCAGGTTGCAAGAATGACGAGCGCAAATTCCGCATACACCGACGGCATCGTTGCCGTGACCGGGGCCAGCCGCGGCCTGGGCGCCGAAATCGCCATGGCCCTGGCCGAACGCGGCTTTACCGTGGGCTGCCTCTCCCGCAAGGGCATCGGCCTTGAGCAGGGAGAGCCGTCCGAAGGGCTGAAAAAGCGCATGATCAATCTGGCCTGCGACGTCACGGACGAGGCCAGCATAGCCGCTGCCCTGGCCGAACTCGACGGCCGGGAAGGGGGGCTGCGCTATCTGATCAACAATGCCGGCATCCATTTGCTGGGCGCCTCCCGTGATTTTTCCAACGACGATTTTCGCCAGGTGCTGGAAACCAACGTAATCGGCGCCTTCGCCGCCGCCCGCGCCGCCTATCCCTATCTGCGGGCTCAAAGCCATGGCAGCGCCATCATCAACATCGGCTCCTTCTTCGACCGCCTGGCCACGCCGCACAACACCGCCTACAGCGCCTCGAAGGCGGCCCTGGGCGCCATGAACCGCTGTCTGGCGGCGGAATGGGCCAAGGACGGCATTTCCGTGGTCAACGTGGCGCCCGGCTATATCGATACAGACATCGCGCGCGACTATCTGGCCCAGGACGAGGTCAAGGCCTACTTCGCCCGCCGGGTACCCATCGGACGCCCCAGCCAGTCCGAGGAAGTGGCTGATTTCACCGCCCGCCTGCTGCAGGGCGACCTGACCCTGCTGACGGGAGAAACCATCTACGTCGATGGCGGACATTCCATCGATCACGGCCGGGTTTAGGTGCGCTCGGCGGTGCCATCCCGGTTCATACAAGATCAGGAAAGACGATCTTCGCCGCCGCGCCGGATGTTGTAACCGCCGCCATGCCCTCAGTCCAGGCGGCCCAGGTGGTGTTCGGTATTGCCGAACAGCGCCTCGATGGCGGAGAGGCGCTTGTAGTAATGGCCGGCGGCCAATTCGTCGGTAATGGCGATGGCGCCGTGCATCTGCGCCCCCTGGCGGCCGATCAGATGGGCTGCCCCGTTGATCTGGATCTTGGCCATGGCGATTTCCTCCCGGCGCTGCGCAGGCTCGCCGTCTTCCAGGGCGATGGTGGCGGCGAAGGCCATCGAACGCGCGTTTTCCAATGCCATGTACAGATCGCTCATACGATGCTGCAGGGCCTGAAAATTGCCGATGGGGCGGCCAAATTGCTCTCTGGTTTTCAGATATTCCAGGGTCGCCTCGAACAACACCTCCATGGCGCCCACGGCCTCGGCGCAGAGCGCGGCGATACCCCGGTCCATGATCTCCTCCAGCATGGCGAGGCCCCGGTCCTCGGCGCCGATCAAGCTCGCGGTGGGCACCGTGACATCCGTCATCTCCAGTTCCGAGGCGCGGCCGCCGTCATAGGTTCCGTAGTCGCGCCGCTTCAGGCCGGGGGCGCCGTTGTCCACCAGGAACAGAGATATGCCGCTCTCGTCCATGCGCTGGCCGGCGGTCCGGGCCGGTATGATGATCTGGTCCGCGCAGGCGGCGTTCAGAACCATGCCCTTGGCGCCGTTCAGGATGTAACCATCGTCCGTCCGTGACGCCGTCGTCGCGACATTGTGCAGGTCATAGCGGCCGCCGGGCTCCGCATGGGCCAGGCTCAAGAACATCTCGCCGGCCGCGACTTGCGGCAGGATGGCGTCTTTTTGCGCCTCGCTGCCGAACCGCGCGATGGTCTCGGCGCCCAGGATCACTGTCGCCAGATAGGGTTCCAGCACCAGGCCCTTGCCCAGCTCTCCCATGATCACCATGCTGGCCCGCGGCCCCAGGCCGACGCCGCCACAGGCCTCGGGCAAGGCGGCGCCCAGCCAGCCCAGTTCGGCGAACTGGCGCCAGTTTTCACGGGAAAAGCCGCCCTCGCCGCCGGCCAGTTCCCGCCGTGCCTCGAAGCCATAGGAATCGGCAACAAAGCGGCTGACGCCATCGCGGATCATCATCAATTCATCGCTCAGGGAGAAATCCATGACCAACTCCCCCTAAAGGCCCAAAACGCGCTTGGCGATGATGCCGCGCTGTACTTCGCTGGAGCCGCCGGCGATGGTATAGCCCTTGTGGCGAAAGCGGTTGGCGGACAGGGTGCCGGAAAACTCGCCGCCGATGGGCGCCTCGTTCAATTCGTGCCGGGGCGTCAGCATCCAGGCCG
>JASLLM010000287.1 GCA_030747035.1 Alphaproteobacteria bacterium
TCTTCAAACCAGAGGAATGCTGGAACTTCTTCGCCGAGGATGGCTATGCCCCAAAATAATCCGGAAACGCTCTAGATATTTCGCCCAACGGACAGGTGCCGGTCCTGATCACCGACAGTGGCCAGGCGCTGTTTGAAAGCGACGCGATTGTTGAATACCTGGAAGAGGCCTATCCGGCCCTGCAACAGGGCATATCGCCGGAAGATCGGGCGATAAACCGTGCCTGGAGCTATCTGGCGTCAAAGCACTATCTGGTGCAATGCGGTGCCCAGCGCAGCCCCGATAGGGATGCGTTGGCACAGCGTGGTGCAAAACTGGATCAGGCCTTTGATCGGATCGAAAAACGGCTTGGGGACGGTCCCTACTTCGGCGGCGATACCTTGGGCATGGTCGAGATCGCCTGGCTGCCGCTATTGCACCGGGCGGATATTGTCGAGCGGCATTCCGGTTATGATTTTCTGGGCGATCGGCCGAAACTGAAGAAATGGCAGCGGAAGATCTTGGAAACCGACCTCGCGGATAAGTCCGTTGCACCGGATTTTGGCGAGGCATTCGCAAACTTCTATCTCTCGGATCAAACCTACCTGGGCCGGGGCGAGGAAGTTGAAATTGGAGGCGCCGGGCAGGTTGCAACCCGAAAGGCGTGCTGTTGACGGCCAACCCTGCTTGTTGAGGAGGGCGCCAGGGCGCGGGAGGTATAGGGGACCACGTTGGCAACCATTTTCGGTCCTGCTGATCGCCTTCGCCGGCGCCACCAAGCCGTTTTAGCTCAGGCGAGTAACCGGCCCAAGCCGGGCAATTTCGGCTCTAGCCCGGCGGCGGCCAGGGCGGCCCAAAGGGTAGCTTGAGAGGACGTCACGACCGGTTTGTCCAGGGTCTGTTCCAGTTCTTCGATGATGCCGAAGGTGGGCAGATCGGTGCAACTGATCAACAGCCCCTCGGCACCGGGGTCGTCGACCCGGCGCGCCAAATCCATGATCTCGTCCTTGGGGACCTTGTGCATCAGGGCGTATTCGTGCGGCCCGTTGGCGCCATAGCCCAGACCCTCGATGGACCGCACCGCTATGCCCTGGCCTTCCAGGAATTCCGCTTCGTGGTCGTTCAGGCGTTTGTCGTAAGGCGTGGCGACGGAGATAGATGTCACGTTGAGTGAGATCAGCGCATCGACGATGGCCGCCCCTGTTGTCACGCAGGGCAGGCCGCAGACCCCGGTCATAAAATCGGCCAGCGCCTCCCGGGGCGTGACCAGAGAACCGGCGGTGCAGCCGTAGGCGATGGCGTCCAGGCCGGCGGGGGCCAGGCTGTTGAGCGCCGCCGTCAGATCTTCTTGCAATGCCGCCTTGCCGGCGGAGGATTCGAGATCCGTATGCAGCACCATGCGGGCCGAATGAATGCTGACGCCTTCCGGCGCGGCCAGGTTCCATTCCGCTTCGTTGACGGTATTGGTGGTGGGCACGATCAGGCCAAGCTTGGCGCGCCAGCCATATGTGGATTGACCCTCCATCACATGAAGATCGTGTCCGCCTTGTGGCCCAGCATGTAGCGCCCCACGGTTTCGTAGTTGGTAAAGCGGGCCTGGACCTGTTGCGAGACGGCATGAATGTCACGGAAGCGCCGCTCGAACGGTTCGTTGTCGAAGATCGCGGTGGAGCCGGCCAGGTGATAGACCTGTTCCGAGACCGCCGTTGCTTGGTTGATGGCATAGGTGGTGGCGAGGCGGATACGGGCCCGGTTGTCCATGGACAGGTCTTCCGTCGCCGCCACCTCGTCCCAGATTTCCGACAGAATGGCGTGTTTGTAGGCCCGCGGCGCGCCCAGTTGCGCCTCCAGCTCCGCCAACTTGGATTGGAAGACCGGGCTGTCGCGCAGGGCGCTGCGGGCGCCGCGCGGTGTTTTCTCCCGCGCCAGGGAGAGCAGATCGTCGAACATGCTTTGCGCGATGCCAAGCGCCACGGAGGAAAACAAAGAGGCATAGACGGCGGTGGTGGGAAAACGGAACAGGGTGGTGTAGACGCGGCGTTCGGCTTCGGTTTCCCGATCGGCGGTCAGACCTTCGGGAATAAACAGGTTCTCCACCGTGTAGGCCTCGCTACGGGTGCCGCGCAGGCCCATGACATACCAGTCATCGGCCATTTCCGCCTGCTCGCGTGGAAACAGCGCGGTGCGGTTGGCCTGGCGGCCGTTTTCCGCCATGCGAGGGCTGCCGTCTGCCTCGAACACCTTGGAATGGCCGCCCAGCCAGGTGGCGTTGTGGCTGCCGGAGGCGAAGCGCCAGGTGCCGCTGACCAGATAGCCGCCGTCCGTGGCGGTCAATTCGCCCTGAATGCCCGCACCCCAGGCCAGCACCGCATCGGCGGCATCGAATACTTCCCGCGCCGGTTCCTCGTCCATGAAGGCAGCGGTCATAGCGCAGCCCAGGGCCTGGCCCAGGCACCAGGCGGCGGAGGCATCGGCGCCGGCGATAATTTCCGCAGCCTGGGCCATTTGCGGCAGGGCCAGTTCCGCCCCGCCGTGGCGCCGGGGCAGGCTGAGGCGAAACAGTTGCGCCTCGTGCATGGCGGCCACGACGTCCGGCGGCAGAGCCCGGTCGGCCTCTATCCGGGCACCGGCGGCGCGTAACGCAGGCGCAACGGCGCGGGCGTTGTCCAAGGCGGATGCCGCCAGTATTCGACCTGTCTCTGATCTCGATGCCATTGCCCCACTCGTTTTCTTTCAACCAGTTCCCACGCCGTACAGCCTAGTTTCGATTACCAGCTTCAGGCAAGCCGGCAATCTGATATGCTCCCATTGCGACGGTGAGGTGGGAAGAGGAACGAGAGATGGACCCGGAAATCAAGGCGGCGTTGGACAAGCTGTTCGCGTCCGACAGCAGCCTCTATCAGGAACGCGGTTTTCAGCGCCGTATCGGCTGGGGCAAGAAGCCGGCCCTGGTGGTGATCGACATGGCCAATGCCTGGACGCGGGAAGATAACGCCTTCACCTGCGAGGGCATGGAGACGGTGATCCCGGCGGTGAACGAGGTTCTGGATGCCTTTCGCGCCAAAGGTCTCCCGATCATCTTCACCACGACCGCTTATGAGATTATCGAGGGCGAGCATTCCGACATGGGCCTGTGGGGCCAGAAAATCCCGGCGGAGGTTCTGCGCGCGGGCAGTGAAGCGGTGGAGATCGACAGCCGCCTCGGCCGCCGGGACGACGAGATGCTGATCGTCAAGAAACAGGCCAGCGCCTTTCGCGGCACCAATCTGCAAAGCTATCTCACCGCCTGCGGCGTCGACACCGTGGTGGTGACCGGCGCCACTGCCTCCGCCTGCGTCCGCGCCACAGTGGAGGACGCCATCGCCGACGGCTTCCGGCCGATCATCGTGCGCGAATGCATCGGCGACCGCATTGCCGGCGCCATC
>JASLLM010000288.1 GCA_030747035.1 Alphaproteobacteria bacterium
CGAATCACAAACACCCATTCAATCAAAGATCAAAAAGCAAAACGTCGATTCAGAAGATCCCGGAAACGCTCTAGGTCTGACAAGGCACTCTCTATACGGCTCCATGCGGCTGCGTGGCATTGCCAGCAACTATTTAAGTCTTGGCGGCAGACTCGCCCCGGCCTCGATGGCTGTCAAGGTGCGGCAAACTGGGCGTTGACCGCCAGGGCCGCCAGGATTAGGTTCCCGGCCGTCCGATACCATATATTCCAAGAGACCCGCATGCCCCAATCCAAGCCCCTCGACAGCGCAAAAATCGTGCCTCTTTTGGGCCGTATCGCCGATGCCTTGGATCGCTTGGCGCCGGCCAAGATCGATAGCATTGATCTAAGCAGCGCCGACGCTTTTGTCTGGCATGCCGATGAAGGGCAGTTGAAGCCCATCACCAAGGTCAGCCGCATCGAACTGCACTTGTTGCAGGGCATCGAAAGCCAGTGCCAGATCCTGTCGGAAAACACCCGCCGCTTTACCGAAGGGTTGCCGGCCAATAATGCCCTGCTGTGGGGCGCCCGAGGCACCGGCAAAAGCAGCCTGGTGAAAGCCTTGCACGGCACCATTGTTCAGGATAGGCCCGGCGCCCTGAAACTGGTGGAAATCCATCGCGAAGATATCCCCTCTCTGCCGCAACTGCTGACGTTGATGCGCGACAGCGATCATCGCTACATACTGTTTTGCGATGACCTGTCGTTTGATCACGACGATGCGGCGTACAAATCGCTGAAGGCGATTTTGGAAGGCGGTATCGAAGGCCGCCCCAGCAATGTGATCTTCTATGCCACTTCGAACCGCCGCCACCTGATGCCCCGCGATATGATGGAGAACGAACGCTCAACCTCCATCAATCCCTCGGAAGCGACGGAGGAGAAAGTCTCCCTCTCCGACCGTTTCGGTCTATGGCTCGGCTTTCATAACTGTAGCCAGGACGATTTCATCATCATGCTGCAGGGCTATTGCAAACACTATGGCCTTGATATCAGCGACGAGGATCTGCGCGCCCAGGCCATCGAATGGTCCGTCACCCGTGGCGCCCGCAACGGCCGGGTGGCCTGGCAGTTTATCCAGGATCTGGCCGGACGCCTAGGCGTCAGGATAGATTAACGCCCGCCTTCAGAGCGGCCCGCCGCGTCGACAGATAGCGGGTCGGGTTGACCGCCCGGCGGCCCTTGCGGATTTCGAAATGCAATTGCGGCTGGGAAATATTGCCGGTGCTGCCGGAACGCGCGATGGGCTGTCCCTGGCGCACCACATCGCCAACCTTCACCGCCAATGACTGGTTATGGCCATAGGCCGTCAGCCAGCCGCCCTTGTGGCGCAGCAGCAACAGATTGCCGAAGCCCCGCAATTCATTGCCCGCATAGACCACGACGCCATTTTCCGCCGCCCGCACCGCGGTGCCGCGCTTGACGGCGATGTTGATGCCATCGTTGTGCAGGCCGTTGGGTTTGACGCCAAAGCGGGAGATCACCCGGCCACGCACGGGCCAGGCGAAACGGCTGGAAGCCCGCGCCGGCGGCTTCGTGGTCACGGGCGCCGTGGCTGGCGCAACGACGCGCGCCCTGGCTGTTTTTTGCCCCTTTTTCGGCTTCCAGCCCGGCCTGGGTATGGCATCGCGGACAATATTGCTTGACGCTCCTTCTCCTGTCCCACTGCCCGAGAGGCCCGCCACTCTATCCCTTCGGCCCTCGGACGCCGGCAGCCGCAGGCGTTGGCCGGGGCGAATTCTATAGGGCGGCGAGACTTGATTTTGCCGCGCCAGGGCGTAGACCGACACCCGGTATTGCCGTGAAATGGAATACAGCGTCTCTCCCGCCGCCACGCGGTGATAGCGGACGGTGGGAATTTGCAGGCGCTGACCCTTCAGCAAGCGATAGGGCGGGCGCAGATTGTTGGCCGCGATCAAATCACGCAGATTGACGCCGGATTTCCGGGCGATGGCATAAAGGGTTTCGTCCGCCGCCACCGTATAGTTGCCGACCGCAAGAGCCACCGCCGCCGGCCGCGGCGCCCGCCGGGCATCGTCGGCGGCCTTGCCGCCCTGCACCACGGGTGCCGGAACGGATTGGCTGCAGGCCGCGGCCAGGAACAGCGGGGCCAGCCAAATTATCGCTTTCGCCAGGTTGCCCAACATGGCGGCAAGATACTCCTCCCCGCCCCTTACGGCAAACCTCTATGCGGCGCGCACAGCGCGGGCAATCTCGCTCCATTTACCCAGATTATCGGGATTCTGGCGGATCGATTCCTCGGCCAGATACATCACCACCCTCGACGCGGTGCCCCGGTAACGCTCGATCAGCTTGTCCGCCATGTCGTCCCAGGGGGCGACCAGGGCGAAATGATCCAGAATCTCGTCGCTGATCAAAGCCACGATGGCATCGTTGTCACCGGCCCGCATATGATCGCGCAACTGCTCACGCATGCCCTCGTAACCCAAATCGTCGAACTGGAAGGCATAGTTCGGCGTGGCGCCATAGAAACCGATCTGCGTCTTGGCGCGGAGCACACCCCAATCGCGTTCCTCGGGGCTGTCGCCGGCGATGGCGAAGACCGGAACGATCAGATCGATATCCGCGGGGTCACGGCCCACCCGGGCGGCGCCCTGGGCCAGGTTCGGCAGCAGGCGGTTCTGGATGTAGGGCATGGAATGCATTGGATGCACATGCACGCCGTCAGCCAGTTCGCCGGCGACCCGGGTCATGTACGGCCCGACGGCGGAGATATCGAGCTTGATATCTTCATAGTCATGGCGCGCCGGGGTCCAGTTTTCCGGCAACAGGCTGAGTTGGTAGTAGGGACCATCGTGTTGCAGGGGCCCTTCCCGGCGGAAGGCTTTCAGGCAGGCGCGGACGGCTTGCAGATAATCCTTCATCTGCGGTGCCGGGCGGTCGAAGACCGAGGCATAGCGCCGCGTTACATGGGCCTTGACCTGACTGCCCAGGCCGAGGCGGAAGCGGCCCTTGGTGTTGGCCGCCATTTCCCAGGCGACCTGGGCCGACATCATGGGGCTGCGGGGAAAGGCGACGGCGATGCCGGTGGAGAACTGAAGCTTCGGCGCCGCCGTCGCGGCGATGGCGATCGAGGCCCAGGGCACCTGGCTGCCTTCGGTCATCAAAATGCCGGAAAAGCCCGCATCTTCCAGGCGCCTGGCCAAATCGGCGGAATGTTCCCAGGTCGAGGCCCTGGCCATCAGGTCGAATTCCATAGCGTAGCTCCTAATCTAGCAACTCGTGATGTCCCTATTGTCGTCCGGGGGGCATGCCCTCGACAAGGGGCACGAAGCGGACGGCAAGCATGGCTTCCTCGTGGAAGCTGTCACCGCGCCGGGTCACCCGGAT
>JASLLM010000289.1 GCA_030747035.1 Alphaproteobacteria bacterium
TTTTGCCTGGATCAATCTGCTCTTCCGCATGCGGACCATAATAACACCTCATTGGCGTTATCTGGGTCAGCCCCTTATTTTCAACGGACTGCAAGCCTTGGTCGCAATTTGAAGGGTCCTACCGGATCACCTTGTCCCGCCCACGAAGCAGCTTCGCGACGGCGAGTAGTGAAGCGGCCATTGAAACGGGTGGCGGCTGCAGTGGAATCCCCTACCCCCGGCGCCACAAGTTGGCTAGCATTGTCATGGGATCGAGAGTTATCTGGAATCGCCGGCGGAATGGGGGGCGGCGCGATGTGCTGGAGGAAACGGAATGGCCAAGGACGGCAAGGGCGTCAAACGGACCTACGAGATCGAAATCGACAAAACGCTGTGCCGCTCCTGCGCGGTTTGCTGGGAGATCTGCGCGCCTGATGTGCTTGGCTTCCAGGCGCCCCTGAACAAAGCCATCGTGGTAACGCCCCAGGCCTGTACGGGCTGCCGGCTCTGTGAATGGCTCTGCCCCGACTGGGCTGTCGTGGTCCGCCCCAAGACGGACGCGACCGCGGAGGCCGTGGCATGAGCCGGCGGCTGTTGTTCGGCAACCACGCCTTTTGCGAGGGCGCCATCGCCGCCGGTGTACGTTTCTATGCCGGCTATCCCATCACCCCGGCGACCGAGATCGCCGAGTTCATGTCCCGGCGTATGTTCGAGGTCGACGGCACCTACGTCCAGATGGAGGATGAACTGGCCTCCCTGAACGCCGTCATCGGCGCTTCGGCCACGGGCGTGAAAAGCTGCACCGCCTCCGCCGGGCCGGGCATGGCATTGATCCAGAACGAACTGGGCCAGGCAGTGGTGGCGGAGGTGCCGGCGGTGGTGATCAACGTGGGCCGCGCCGGCCCCGGTATCGGCAACGCCACCCGCTCCGGCCAGATGGAGGTGATGCAGGCGCGCTATGGTCCGAACGGCGAATGCCCCGCCGTGGCGATCAGCCCGGCCACGGTGGAAGAGGCCTTTTGGCTGACCATCAAGGCGGTGAACCTTTCGGAAAGCCTGCGCACCGTGGTCATCGTTCTGGCGGAGGGTCTGCTGGGCCTGCAACGCGCCGTGGTCGATCTGCCCGACGACTATGGCGCCATTGAGGTTACGGAACGGCCACGGCCGAGCATGCCGCCCGGCGAATACAGCGGCGCCTATATCGCCAGCGAACTGGATGATGTGCCGCCCATCGCCGACTTCGGCACTGGCTACAAGACCATCCTCAATACGGTCGGCATTCAGCCCCGTGGCGGCGGCGACGGCAGCACCGAAGGCGGCCGCCTGGAGAACCAGGATTTCACCATCCGCCGCCTGCACGAAAAAATTCTCGCCCGCAAGGACGATGTGATCATGACCGAACGGCACGGAATCGAGGATGCGGAGGTGGTCTACATCGCCTTTGGCACCCAGGCGCAATCCGCCGTGGTCGCCATGCAGCAGGCCCGCGCCAAGGGCATCAAGGCCGGCGTACTGCGCCTGATCACGGTCTGGCCCTTTCCCGAAGATGCGGTGCGCGAATGCTGCGCCAACGCCCGGGCGGTCGTGGTGCCCGAGATGAACCTGGGCCAGGTGCGCATGCTGGTGGTCAATGCCCTGGCCGATCACGACGCCAAGGTCGTCGGGGTCAACCATGTTGACAGCAACTACATCCTGCCGGACGAAATATTGGCCAAGACCGAGGAGGTTCTGCCATGAGCGCCGAGACAACCATACAAGAGAAAAAGGCCCGGCCGGATCCCATGACGCCGCTGGATCAGTTGATCGAGCAATATGCCGACATGCCGCCGTCGAACTTCCGCTACTGCCCCGGCTGCGGCCTGGGCATGGCGCAAAGCGCCTTGATGCGGGCCTTTCACCGCCTGGGCCTGGATATCGGCCAGGTCGCCAGCGCGGGCGGCAGCGGCTGCTATGCCATCATGGCGCATTATTTCAAATCGAACCATGTGCACGGCTCGCACGGGCGGGCCTGCGCCGTCGCCACGGGGATGAAGCTGGCCAACCCCGAGTTGACCGTGCTGACCCTGCAGGGCGATGGCGATTGTCTGGCCATCGGCGGCAACCATTTCATTCACGCGGCCCGGCGCAACATCGACATCACGGTGATCTGCTTCAACAACTTCGGCTTCGGCGATACCGGCGGCCAGTTGGCGCCGACCACGCCCAAGGGCAGTCTGACCGAGACCTCGCCCTTCGGCATGCCGGAGGAAGCCTTCGATCCCTGCAAGCTGGCGATCGGCGCCGGCGCCTCGTTCGCGGCCCGTTCCACTGTGGCCCATCCGGTGCATCTGACCAAGACCCTGGCCGAGGCCATCGCCTGGAAGGGTTTCGCCTTCGTCGAAGTGCTGCAGCATTGCCACGTACTGTGGGGCCGGCGTAACGGCATGCCCGAGGCCATGGACATGCTGAATTTCTACCGCGAGAAATCGGCTTTCAATACCGCCGCAATTTCGGAGGAGGAACGCTTCGGCTCCCCGGTCTACGAACCGGATGGCGATCAGGATATCAGCTTCATCCTTGGCGTCCTGCACAAAGAGGCGCGGCCGGAATTGACCGAGGAAATGGCCAAGCTGCGGCGCCGGGTAAACGAGCGGGTGGCTGGGAGCAGCACATGAAAAGCGAGATCAGAATAGCCGGCATCGGCGGTCAGGGCCTGGTTTCGGCCAGCGTCATCCTGGCCGAGGCGTTGGGCGTGGTACGCGATTTCGAGGTCGTGCAGACGCAGTTCTATGCCTCGAACATCACAGGGGGCGCCTCCAGCGGCGATGTTATCGTCAGCGACCAGAAGAACCTTTTCCCCTGGGTGCTGGCGCCGGACCTGCTGGTCGCCATGGCCCAGGACGCCGTCGACGCCCATGCCGAAAAAATGGCGCCCGGCACCCAGGTTATCGCCGATGACATCATGGTCACCGACATCTCGCCGTTCGGCGGGGGGGTCAAGGTCCACTGGGCGCCCCTGACCCGCACGGCGGACGAGGTGGGCTTGCGCAAATGCGCCAACATCGTCGCCCTCGGCGCCCTCTCCCGCCTAACCGGACTGCTCGACCTGGAACAAATCAGCGAAGCGGTTAGTGCACGGGCGCCCGGAAAGCCGGAAGTCAACCGAAACGCCGTCACGGCCGGCTATGCAATGGAACTGACTGCGGTGTAGCGCCCACAAACCTATTTCGGTGACAGTTTACTTAATTCCATCCCATTTCGCCGTTGCATGGCGTTATTTCGGTGACAGTTTACTTTATTCCACTCCGCTTCGTCGCTGTGTAGCGAAATAGGCCGGAATAAAGTAAACTGTCACCGAAATAATGTCACCGAAATAGGGCGCCGAGAGGTCTCA
>JASLLM010000028.1 GCA_030747035.1 Alphaproteobacteria bacterium
CCCGGGCCGATCAGTGCAACGGCCAAGCGTAAAGCCCGCAGATTAGCCTATCTCGCTCTATTTCGGTGACAGTTTACTTAATTCGTCATTGTCCTTGCCTACGCCAACGTGGGAGAGCGAATTAAGTAAACTGTCACCGAAATAGGGTTTAGTTAGTCGGTGCCAAGGATATCCTGTGGTGCTCTTTCCCGCAGTGTGGCCTTCACCACTTTGCCGTTCACGTTGCGCGGCAGATCGTCGAGGCAGAAGAGGTATTTCGGCTTCTTATAACCGGCAATGTAATCCCGGCAATGGGCGATAAGTTCCTCCGCCGTTGCCGCCCAGCCCGGTTTCAGCGCCACATAGGCGACGACGCATTCGCCGAACTGTTCGTCGGGGCCGGCGACCACGGCAACCTCGCGCACCGCCGGCGCAGCCTCCAGGGCCTGCTCGACCTCCCGCGAATAGACGTTCAGGCCGCCCGAGAGGATCATATCCTTGACCCGGTCAACCAGATACAGATAGCCGTCCTCGTCAAAGCGTCCCACGTCTCCGGTGCGGAACCAGCCGTCCTTGTAGGCCTCGCCATTGGCTTCCGGGCGATTGAAATACTCCCGCGCCACCATGGCCTGGCCCGGCGCGCCGCTGCGCAGCAGCACTTCGCCAGGTTGCCCGGTCTGCACATCCATGCCGGCCTCGTCCGTCAAACGAATTTCCACCCCGGGCATGGGCCGCCCCACGGATGTTGGTTTCAGGCTTTGCTCGTCGGGACGCAGTGCCGCCGGGATGCCGCCCTCGGTCATGCCGTAAAAGACCCAGAGCCCCACGTGCGGCAGCACCGCCGCCAGGCGTTCCTTCAAGGCCACGGGAAAAGCCTCGCCGGTCGCCGTCATGGCGCGCAGGCTGGGGCAGGCCGCGCCCGTGGCCTCGATCTGCTCCAACAACAGCCGCGCCACGGTGGGCACCAGCGAGATGATGGTGATCCCATGCTTTTGAATCAGGGTGACCGCCGCGGCCGCCTCGAACCGGGGCATCACCACCACCGAGGCACCAAGCGTGAAACAGGTTACCAGCCGCGCCATGCCGACCCGGTGCGCGATCGGTGTCATGATCATGAAGATATCGTCGCCGCTCTGGTCGCAATAGGTGGAAACCAGCAATTGCGCCGTGATCAAATTTGCATGCGTCATGATCGAGCCCTTCGGCCTGCCCGTGGTGCCGGAGGTATAGCCGATCATGGCATCGTCCGGCTGGGGGGGAAGGGGCGGCGGCGGCGCGGCATCGCCGGCCGCTATCAATGCCTCCAGGTCCAGGCCATGTTTCGACGGCACCGTCATGATATGCATCACATCGCCGGGCAGTTCGGCGTTCTGCACCTCCACGGTCTGCTCGGGGCCGTAAAGCACGGCGAAGGGTTTCGAGTCCGAGACCAGAAAGGCCAACTCCCGGCCCACGGTCCAGGTGGTGATGGGGATCGGCAGGGCGCCCGCCTTCCACAGGGCGGCAATGGCGACCACAAGCTCCAGCGAATTGCCGACGTAGAGTATGACCCGGTCGCCCTGGCGCAGCCCCTTTGCCAACAGGGCATTGGCCATGCGGTTGCTCTGCCGGTCCAACTCGCCGAACGTCAGAATATCGTCGCCGTAGATGACCGCGGCCTTATTGGGCGTCCGGCCCGCATGCTGGCTCAACAAGCTCGCGATTTTCATACCGGCTCCCCATTATCCCGCGCAGCTACCGTGCGGGTTCAAGGGCGATCATGCCCGAATTTCCGCCAGGGTCAAAGAGAGCGGCACATTGGGGCTTAGGCGTCTCTATTCGGATTGATCAGGAATTTCTCGCCGGTGGCCCGCTTGTTATAGACCGCGATGGCTTCCGGCGTCAGCAACTCGGGCAGGGAGACGACCTGGGTGTAGCTGGAGGCAAAGGTGGTCTTGATCTCCGCCGCCACCCGCTGGCGCAGACGGTTGGTCACTTCCTTGCCCGCCTTTTGCAGGAACGGCGTCAACAGCCAGCCGCCCACGCCCCACATCATGCCGAATCCGCGGTTAAACTCCGTCGGACCCACGTCCAGGCCGCCGTAGATGTAGACCTGCTTGTGGGTGGTGGAGCCATAGCGGCTGTATTCCGTGGCGGTGCGGTTCAGGGCCGCTTCCATGCAGCTCAGGATCTGCCCGGCCAGCCGGCCGCCGCCGATGGCGTCGAAGGCGATGGTGGCACCGGTGGCCACCAGGGCCTCGGTCAGCTCGTCCATGAAATCGGACGACGACAAATCGCAGACATACTTGGCGCCCAGATCGCGCAACAGCGCCGCCTGTTCCGGCTTGCGCACGATATTGACCAGATCGACGCCGTCGGCGAGGCAGATCTTGTTCAGCATCTGGCCCAGATTGGAAGCCGCCGCCGTATGCACCAGCGCCGAATGGCCTTCCATGCGCATGGTCTCCACCATGCCCTGGGCGGTCATGGGATTGACGAACCAGGACGCGGCCTCGGCCGGGGTCACGCCTTCGGGCATCTCCAGGCATTGATTGACCCGCACCGCCCGGTATTGGGCATACATGGCACCGCCGATAATCGAAACGGTCTTGCCCATCAGGGCCTGGGCGCCGTCGGAAGCACCGGCGGCGACGACGACACCGGCGGCCTCGTTACCCACGGGCAGGGATTGATCCAGACGCCCGGCCATGGACTTCATCAAACCCGCGGGCACATCCGCCGTGACCACGGGGCTTTCGGCACTGCCCGAGAACTTGGCCGTGCTCATATCGGCGGCGCCAAACAGCAGGCCCAGGTCGGAGGGGTTGACCGGTGTCGCCTCGATCCGGACCACGACCTCGTTATCCACGGGCTCCGGCATGGGCACCTCCGCCAGGACGATTTCAAGGGTGCCGCCGGTCTTGATGGTGGAGCGAAGTTCTAGTGCCATTGTCCTGGTCCTGTTCTGCTGGGTAGAGTGATCGAAATTGCGCAATGCGCTCTATATCACGAGGATACTCAATGTCTGAAACAAACACGGTGAAATTCGGCACGGCCCTGCGCTCGCCCTATGGCGTGGCGGAGCTGTCGCGGCAGATCGAGGGCCTGGGCTATGACGTCCTTGGCTGCGGCGAACATGTCAGTTTCCATGGCGATACCGCGAATGGTTTCGTCTCCCTTTCCGTCGCCGCGGGCGCGACCACGCATATAGAGTTGATGAGCACGATCACCCTGGTGCCGCTATACCCGGCCGCCTTGCTGGCCAAGATGGGCGCGGCGCTGGACGTGGCATCAAATGGCCGTTTTTCCCTGGGCGTCGGCGTTGGCGGCGAGTTCGCCAACGAATTCGCTGCCTGCGGCGTGCCGGTGAAGGAGCGCGGTGCGCGCACCGACGATGCTCTGGAGGTGATCACCCGTACCTGGACCGGCACGGACGTCAGCTACGATGGCCGTTTCACCAAGCTGGAGAATTTCAGCCTGAAGCCCCTGCCGATCCAGAAACCGCGCCCGCCGATCTGGGTTTCCGGCCGCTCGGAAGCCGCCATGCGACGGGCCGCGAAATATGCCGACGGCTGGCTGCCGTACATGTATACGCCGGAACAACTGGCCGACAGCATTGCCAAGATCCGTGCCTATGGCGAGGATCTGGGACGGGATATGTCGGATTTCACCTTCGGTTTGTACATTTTCACCGCTATCCACGAAGACAACGAACTGGCCATCAAGTACGCCGCCGACCGCCTGAGCACGCAATACGCCCAGGACTTCTCAAAGCTGGTGTACAAATTCGCCCTGGCCGGCGATCCGGACCGCTATCAGGCCCGCTTGCGCGAATATGTCGATGCCGGGGCTTCCCTGATATTCGTCTCGTCCGCCTGCACGGATGACTATATCGACCGCAATGTGGCGATGATTGCCGAGACGGTGTTCCCCGCCTTTCGCACCTAGAATCCCGGTCCCGGCCGTGCCCGCGATGGCAACGGCCTTTCCTTGGGCGCGGTTTCGCATAAACTGGCATGCTGAAGCCCTGAGGAGTGGGGCCTGATTTTGGCAAGAAACGGGTTTTTGACAAGCATATTGCCGTGCCAAGCCGTGGCGTATCGCCGGGATGGGCGGCGCGCTGAGTTGGCCGGCGCGGGGCGGGAGGCGCCATGACCGCCACCGCCGGCGCCGACGGCGCGGCGCTGCATCAACGCTATGGGCCGCTTTACGTCTGGCTGGTGACCCTGACCGTGATGTCAGGGGGTGTCACCATGGGCCTGGCGTCATCCATGGTCAATGTGGCGGTGCCGTCGGTGATCGGCGCCTTTGGCGTCGGGCTGGATCAGGCGCAATGGATGGCGACGGGCTTTCTCGCCACCATGTCGGCCTCCATGCTGGTCAGTTCCTGGCTGATCGAAGTGCTGGGACAGCGCATTACCTTTATCGCGATCCTGACCATATTCGGGATCGGCTCTTTCATGTGCGCCATGGCGCCCAACATGGACATTCTGATCGTTGGCCGCGTCTTGCAAGGGGCCGCCAACGGCGTCGGGCAGCCGCTGGCCATGTTCACCATGTTCTCCGTCTTCCCGCCCGAGAGGCGCGGCATGGCAATAGGCATCCAGGGGCTGGTTAGCGTCTTGGCACCGACCTTCGGTCCCATCGTGGGCGGTATCGCAATTGATAGTATTTCCTGGCGCTATCTGTTCTTCCTGCCCCTGCCGTTTTGCGCTCCAGCCTTTATGCTGGGTCTGGTTTTCATGCCGACAAGAAAACTTGCCAAGCGCCTGCCCCCCTTTGACTGGGTCGGCCTGGCCCTGATCCTGCTCATCGTTTTCAGCGCCTTCAGCGCCATTTCTAATGGTCCGCGCGCGGGCTGGGATGCGGATTCGGTGGTCTATCGGCTGTGCGGCAGCGCCATTGGCCTGGCCGTTTTCATTCTGTGGGAATTGCGCGCGCCCTATCCCCTGCTCGATCTCAGCCTGTTTCGAAACCCGCAGTTTGCCTTGACCATGGTGGCGGGGTTTGTCTTTGGCGCCGGGCTGTTCGCTTCCGGCTATTTCATCCCAATTTTCGTACAGACCATCCAAAGTTACAGCGCTACCCGCGCCGGTCTGCTGCTGGCCACGGGCGGCGTGGTGATGATGATATTTTTTCCGATCTCGGGCCGCATCACGGATTCCATTCCCGCGCACATCCCGATTGCCACTGGATTGCTGATCTTCGGCATCGGATTTTTCATGATCCGGGCGGTCGATGTGAACACCACATTCTGGGCCATGGTGGCCTACACCGCCATTAACCGGGTCGGCCTTTCCCTGGCCATTCCTTCCCTTAGCGTGGCGGCCTTGCGTGCCGTTTCAGCGGAAAAGCTGGCGCGCGCCGCCTCCGTCGGGACTTTCTTCCGCAACTTCGGCGGCGGCCTGGGCATAACCTTGTTGACGGCATTTTTCCTGCAACGGGCCCAGTATCATGGCGAAGCCTTCACCGACACCCAGACCTGGGCCAATGAAACGACCATGGAATTGCTGGCGGATATCCGGCATTTGCTGGCCGGCACCGGCCTGCCGGAAGTCACGCAGAAGGCAGGCGCGCTCAACTATCTTACCGAAGTACTGCTGGCCCAGGCCTCCACCCTGGCCTTCAAAGACACTTTCCTGGCCATATCCATCGTGGCCTTCCTGGCCGTGGGGCCGGCCTGGCTGATCGGCCGCACGGGAAAACGGGGCCAGGGCTAGCAGGAATTCGAAGCCGTAAGAAATTGTAGCCGGATCACGCCTCTCCTAGTGCCCGCCATTCATGCAGAAAAACGCGATCTTGTGCCCTTCGGGATCGCGGATATAGGCAAACTCTGTTTTCCGCGTGCCCCGTGGCCCCGGCGCACCTTCATCGCTGCCGCCCAGCGAGAGTGCCATGGCGTGCAATTTACCGACCATCTCCCTGCTTTCCACCGCGATCGCGGCCATGGAGCCATTGCCAATGGTGGCGGCTTCACCGTTGAAGGGCCTGATGACCCCCAGCATGCCTCTGTTGGCCTCTACGCCCCAAATCGTCAGATAGCCGGAATCGACGACACGCTTCGCCCCCAGTTCACCCAATAGGGCGTCATAAAAGCTATTGGCTTTTTCAATGTTATTCGTTCCCAATGTTACGTAACTGATCATCATGGTTCCTTGTTTAGAGGTGCGGTGATTTGAGGCAGATCAAGAAATATATCGCTCTTGATGGAACAGCCAGCCATTTGCAGGCGACCCGGCTATAGATTGACGATATCCAGAGCCGAGAGATCAACGGCCTTTACCGTCGCACGGTCGAAATCCGGCGTGAATGGGAAGGGCCGCGTGGCGTCGAATCCGACCTTGGTCCCCAGGTAGTCCGGAAATGTCGGATTGAGGCCGTGGCCGAAGACGTCTTCCACCTTGAGGATGCCGGTGGACGCATCCAGCCGGGTAATCATGGCCCATTCCACGTCCGAGGGATCGCGGATATCGACGTCGTCATCCACCACTGTCACCATTTTCAAGGGTGCGAAGGCGGCGAAAGCAGCCATGATGGCCTGCTTGCCCCAGCCGGCCCGGACCTGTTTGATCTGCACCACCGCATGATAGAAGCCTCAGCCGCCATGGCTGAAATAGACGTCCCGCACGCCCGGCACCTGCTGGCGCAGAAGACTCAAGACGTTGGCCTCGCCCAGCAGGCCGACTGAATTGTAGACCTCGGCGCCCGACAGAATGGAATGGAAGACCGGGTTCTTGCGCCGGTGAACCTTCAGGACGCGGACCTTGGGGCGTTTGTCGTTGCTCGCGTAATAGCCGGTGACTTCGGCGAAGGGGCCTTCGTTGATGGTTTCGCCGGGTGTGATTTCGCACTCCAGGGCATACATGGCGTTGGCCACCATCTCCACGTCGGAGTTGATGCCCCGTACCAATTCCAGTGGTGCGCCGTGAATTTCACTGGCAATGCCCAATTCGTCCCGATCCGCCGGCGCCGCCTCGGCCGGGGCAGCGGCGGCGAAGTGGAGGCCCGGCCCAACCCCGGCATTAATGGTCAGCGGCAGCGGCTGGCCAAGCTTCGCCGCCTTTTCGAGATAAAGCTCCAAATGGCGGCCGGCATCGATATTGACCGCCAGGGTGTTCTTGTTGACCACCTGAAAGCGTTGGATCGAGGCATTGCGCACCCCGGTTTCGGGATCCTTGGCGATCACCACGGCGGCATCAAGGTAGGGTCCCGCATCCTTCATGGCATGGGTCGGCGCGGGCAGTTTCCGCAGGTTCACCGCCCGCTCGGTAATCTCGAGCACCGGTCCGTCCTTGACCACCACCGGATCGACCGGGTTGGCCTGCCACTTGCCGATACAGTCCGAGATATGCTGGGGCAAATCCGCCGCCGGGCGCGAAAAGATATCGCCCAACAGCTCCCGCGACCAATAAAGACCCATGAAGACGGGGTGGTCGTATCCCTTGACGTTTTCGAACAGTACGGCTTTCGGCCCGCCCTCGAACTTCGCCGCCACGCCGGCCAGATCCAACTTGGGGTCGATCTCCGAGAGGACACGGACCAGCCGGCCCCGCTTGTCGAGTTCCTCGATGATGGATCCAAGATCGGCGATCAAGGCGGGGCTGTTACTGGATTTGGCCATTGCGGGCTTCCCTGGCTTGTTTGGTATTGTTCTCGGCTCAGGATAGTAGCCGCATCAAAAGGCCGCGGAAATAATTCATCCATGCCTTGGCTTTTTGCCGGGCCGGCCCCGGGCCTGCCGCGGTCCCCGTTACCGCGTTTTTGCGGCCATGACGGTGGCGCAACCCAATCGTTGGAGAGGCCATTCCAACGGTGCAGCAGTTTGGTTATGATCGCCACAAAACAAAAACTCATTCGGGAAACGTTGGTTCGAGCATGCGCGAGATCTTGATAATCGGCCGTGGCGGACAAGGGGCACAGACGGCGGGAAACTTGCTGGCGCAGGCCTATTTCGCGGAAGGCCAGTTCGTCCAAACATTCGCCACCTACGGCGGCGCCCGTCGGGGCACACCCGTGACCTCGTCAATTCGGGTTGATGATCAACCCATTCGTCTACGCTGTGATATCGAACGGGCCGACGCCATGCTCTGTTTTGATGACACCTTGTTGGACCAGGGTCTTTTGGGCCGGGCCGATGACGGGACGAAGATCGTCGTCAATTCCACACGGTCCAGTGACGCATTCTCGGCCCTGGGCGGGTACCAAATTGTCGCCTTCGACGGCATGGAAATCGCCCGCAGGAACGAGATGGGAAAGGTGGTCAACTCCGCCCTGTTGGGCGCCTTCGTCGCCATGCTGGACGACCCCGGCCTGGAAACCATGTGCGAAGTGATCGAACAGACGGCGCCGGTCAAGCAGCAACAGAACGTCGCCGCCTGCCGCCAGGCTTACCAGCAGCTACGCAACCCGGCTTGAGAGGCATATCGATGCAGCAACCGCCATCCCCTCTCTGGACCAACGCCAGCTCGCGGACACGGCTGACCGGCACCTGGCGCAGTGCCATGCCGGAATATCAAGATAAACCATCGCCCTGCCGTGGGGCCTGTCCGGTTGCGGGCCGGATCGCCGAATGGGTGCGGCAGATCGAGTTGGGGGACTATTACGGGGCCTGGCTGACGTTGGTGGACAATAACCCGTTTCCCGCCGTTGCCGGCCGGATCTGCCATCATCCTTGCGAGGGCGCCTGCAATCGCCAGCAGTTGGATGAAACCGTGGGGATTTGCAGTTTGGAGCGTTTTGTCGGGGATATGGCTCTTGCCGAAGGCTGGTGCTTTCCCGAGCCCGCCGCCGCACAAGATCAATCCGTTGCCATTGTCGGCGGCGGTCCCGCCGGCCTCTCCGCGGCTTATCAGTTGCGCCGGCGGGGCTATCGCGTGGTCCTGTTTGAAGAGCGTGGGCAACTGGGCGGCCTGCTTCGCCATGGCATTCCCGCCTATCGTCTGGACAAGACGATCCTGGATGGCGAGATCCAACGGATTATCGATCTCGGCGTGGAAGTGAGGCTTCAGAGTGGCATTGCCGACGCCGGGGCGCTGCGGGCTCTTCATGCTGAATACGATGCGCTTTATCTGGCCACGGGCGCAAGCCGCCCCAAGACCCTGCCCGAACTGGACTACGAACAGCCCTGGGTGCAGGATGGCGCCGATTTTTTGGCCGCCACGAACGCTGGGGAAGCCTGCGAACTGGGCCAGCGTCTCGTTGTCATTGGCGGCGGCAGCGCGGCCATGGATGTGGCGCGCACGGCCCGGCGGCTGGGCAGGTCGGTGTCTGTTCTTGCCCTGGAGCCGGATGCGCTGCTGCCGGCCCAGCCCATCGAAGTGGCGGAGGCGCGGGAGGAAGGTATTGAGTTCATCACCGGCGCCATGCTGCAAGCGGTCGAAAGCCTTGGAGATGGCCTGAAGCTGCAATGCGTTCGCGTCGATTTTCAGCAAGGCGAAACACGGGGCACATTCAGCGTCGAACCGGTCAGTGGCAGCGGCTTTGTCCTGTCCGCCGATGCGGTGGTCCCGGCAATCGGCCAGGATGCCGATCTCGCCCGCTGGGACGGCTTGCTGGACAGTGACGGGCCCGTCGTTCGGACCGATGCGCAATGGCAAACCAGCAGGCCGGGCGTTTTCGCCGGCGGCGATCTGGCCAGCATGGACCGCTTCGTCACGCAAGCCATCGGCATGGGCAAGATGGCGGCCGAGGCGATCGCCCGCCATGCCGACCCTTTGCAGCCAGGTGCCGTCGCAGCAAACGGCAGCGAAGTGCCCTTTGCCGAAATCAATACCGATTATCACCCGCTGGCTGGCCGGCTCCAGCCTGGCAACCTGGAAGTAGAGGCGCGATTGCGGACCTTTGATGAGGTTCAGCACCCCCTCGCCCAAGACGAGGCCATCGCGGAAGCGGCCCGTTGCTTCAGCTGCGGCACCTGCATCTATTGTGACAATTGTTATTTCTACTGTCCGGACATGGCGATCGCGAAGCTTGAGCACGGCTACGATGTAAAATCCGACTACTGCAAGGGCTGTGGGCTGTGCGTTGCGGAATGTCCCACGGGCGCCATTTCCATGGGGCAGGAGTAGCACCATGGAAGCGAAGAATTATCCAAGCAACCGGCTGCTGTTGAGCGGCAACCATGCGGTCGCTTGGGGCGTGAAACTGGTCTGCCCGGATGTGGCGCCGGTCTATCCCATTACGCCGCAGACACCGATCCTGGAGAAAATCACCGAGTTCCAGTCCCAAGGTGAACTGGACATGGAGCTGTTGACGCCGGAATCGGAGCATTCCGCCATGGCCGCCTGCATCAGCGCCTCGGCGACCGGCGCCCGGGTGTTTACCGCCACCTCCTCCCAGGGGCTGCTCTTGATGCATGAGTTGTTGCATTACGCCTGCGGCGCGCGGGCACCAATCGTGATGTTCAATGTCAACCGCACGCCGGCCTCGCCGTGGGGTTTCTGGCCGGATCAACTCGACAGCCTGGCGCAGCGGGATACCGGCTGGATTCAGTTGTACAGTGAAACGCCACAGGAATCGCTGGATACGGTCATCCAGGCCTATCGCATTGCCGAAGCGGTCGGGCTTCCGACGATGATTTCGCACGATGCCTTCTATGTCTCCCATTCCATGGAGCCGGTGGAGGTGCCGTCACAGGATCTGGTCCGTGAGTTCCTGCCTCGTTTCGAGCCGAGATATCGTTTGGACACCGAACTTGGCCAATCTTTCGGCGCGCCGATTGATCAAGCCACATGGAACCGCAGCCGGCGGGACATCGCGGCCGCGATGGCTTTGGTCGCCGATGCCGTAACCGCCGCCGGTGAAGCTTGGGGCGAGCTTACCTCCCGCGCCTATGGCCCGCTGGAGCAATACCGCATGGAGGAGGCCGAAGTGGTGATCGTCACCATGGGCTCCATGAGCGGCACAGCGCGCGAGGCCGTGGACGCCATGCGCGAACGGGGCGAGGCGGTGGGTCTCTTAAAGGTAAGGCTGTTTCGGCCCCTGCCGGCTGAAGCCTTGCGTCAGGCCCTTGCCGGCGTTTCCTGTGCGCTGGTGCTGGACCGCAACTATTCCCCCGGCATGGGCGGCATCCTGCACCAGGAGATAAAGAGCGCCCTGTTTGCCATGTCCGGCGCCCCGCGGCTGCACGGCCTGCTCGCGGGGATTGGCGGGGTCAACGTCTCGGCGGAAAAGATTCAACAGCTGGTGGACGACTGCCGGGAGGTTGAGCCATCGGTGGAAGCGCAATGGGTAGAGTGACGCCATGGAGTTGATCAATTACAACGACGAAGAGCTGTTCCAACCCGGTCACGTGGCCTGCGCCGGCTGTGTCGAGGCGCTGTCCATGCGGGTGATCCTCAATACCGTGGGCCGGGATGCGGTGGCGACGGTGTCGCCGTCGTGCGGCGCCGTAATCTGCGGCGCCTACCCCTTCAGCGCCACCAAAATACCGGTCTTCCACACCACCCTGGAGTCGGGCGCCGCATCGGCCAGCGGCATCAAGCGCGCATTGCTGTCGCAAGGCAAGCCGGATACCACTGTTCTGTGTCTGGCCGGCGATGGCGGCACCTACGATATCGGCTTGCAGGCCCTGTCTTCGGCGGCGGAACGTAACGAGGATATCCTTTACATCTGTTTCGACAATGAAGGCTATATGAACACGGGCGGGCAGAAGAGTTCATCGACGCCATTGGCTGCCGTGACAGGCAGCACCCCGGCCGGCAAGACCACGCGAAAGAAGAATTTGATCGAAATTCTGGCGGCCCACCGCATACCGCTGATCGCCACGGCCAGTCCATCGCATCTCAATGATATGGCGGCCAAGGTGGAAAAGGCCAAGGCACTGCGTGGCACCAAAGTGATTATCGTCCTGATACCCTGTCTGCCGGGCTGGGGCGTGGCCGACAATGCCGCGGTCAAGACCGCCCGGCTGGCGGTGGAGTCAGGCGTCTTTCCGCTGTTCGAGGTGGAGGACGGCGTGCATTACACACTGAACACCGAGCAGAGGACCCAATCGGTGAACAGTTATCTTGCGCAGCAGGGGCGGTACCGGCATCTGTCCGCCGAACAGGTTGAGCAAATTCAGGCGGATGTTGACGCGGAGTGGCAGCGCCTGTTGTGGTGTGCGGCGGGCCGCTAGCCCTCCTCAACCGTGCGCCGTTCCACTTCCAGCAGGCGTTCCAGGCCGATGGTGTCGTGCATCTCGTCCTGCAGCCTGCCCCAATCTTCCACCGGGCGGGAGGTCAGACTGAAGCCATCGGCCATCTCGGTATAGACCGCGCGCATGGCCTCGTAGGCCGCCGTCAGGGGCGTGGCCGGGTCGACCAGGATGCAATAGCCCAGGGCGCCAAGGTCGGCGAGGTTCATATCGAAATTGGCCACGCCGCCGGAGCGCAACAGCAGCATCAACGGACCGCCCAGGCTTTCGGCCACCTGGCGGACTTCCTCCTGGTTGCGCGGGCTGAGCAGGATGACATCGGCGCCGGCCTTGCGGTAGGCCTCGCCCCGGCGCAGGGCGTCGTCCATGTCGGAGGCACGGACACCGTTGCTGCGGCCGATAATCAGGGTCTCGGGGTTGCGCCGCACCGTGACGGCCTCGCGGATCTTATCCACCATGGCCTCAAGAGGCACCATGTGTTCGATACCCGCATGATGGTGGGCCCGTTTGGGCAGGATTTGATCCTCAATCTCGATGGCAGCGAAGCCGGCCGCCTCCGTCATGCCCATGGTGCGATGGATATGCATGGCATCGCCCCAGCCGGCGGCGGCATCCAGGATCAGGGGCAGTTCCGTCACCGTGCGTACGTCCAGACCGGCCTGGCACATTTCCGTCAGGCTCAAATTCGCCTCCAGATGCACCTTGCGGTAGCCGGTGGCACCGCCGCCCAGATAGAGCGCCTTGAAGCCGGCCTGTTCCGCCAGCTTGGCCATCATCGGGTCGAGCACCAAGGGGGCGCAGACGGGCATCCCGCCCTGGATCATTTGCCGTAGCATGGTCATGCGGCCTCCTATCCCGCTGCGTTGTCGATCACCTCGCGGGCGGCTTTTTGTTCGGCTTCCTTATTCGCCATATGCGCCTTCAACTGCTCCGGCGTCAGACGCACGATATCCTCGTTCTGGTGACTGTAGATATCGTAGGGCTGGGTATCCAGGTCTTCGAGGGCGATCGTGCCGTCAAGCACCTGCGCCTTCCAGGCCTCGTGCGCCGGTTGCCGCTCATGGAATTCCGGCATCACTTCATCGGCGAACATCTTCAGGCTGTCGCAAATGTCCTGATGCGATGTCTTGCCGGCCTGATTCAACAAAATCACCTGGTCAACATGGGCCTCTTCATATTGCCGCAGTTTCTCCCGGATCGTGCTGGGTGAACCGATCAAGCCGGCGGTCAGGGCCTGTTGCGCCTTTTCCGAACCGCGCCAGTCCTGATACAGCTTCCACAGATCGGACTTGCCCGGCGCATCGACACCCGCGTGCCCGTAGTGGGACAGGGCAAAGATGAAGAAGGTCCAGCCAGCGGCCTTTTCAATCGCCTCCTCGTCGGTCTCGGCACACATAAAGCCGGAAACCATGGCGACGTTGGGGTTTACGGGATAGTCGGTCAACAGGTTCTGATGATGCAGCAGGTTGTTGTAATAGTGATTGACCCAGGCCCTGGCCGCATCCGGCGAAACGAAAGTGAAGCCCAAGGCGCCCAGGCCCCATTGCCCGGCCTGCGTTATGGTGTTGATGTTGGAGCAGGCGACCCATAGGGGCGGATGCGGTTTTTGGAACGGTTTCGGCAGTACGCTGCGGGCCGGAAAATCATGGAATTCACCGTGGAATTCCCAATCTTCCTTGGTGAACATGGGAATGATCGCCTGCACGGCTTCTTCCCAGCGCTCCCGCTTATCGCGCACGCGGGTGCCGAAGGGATGCAGTTCGGCCGGGCCGGCGCCCTCGCCCATGCCGAATTCAACCCGCCCGCCGGAAAGCAGATCAAGGGTCGAGACCTTTTCGGCTACCCGGTGCGGCTGGTTGGTGGTCAACTGCACGATGCCATAGCCCAGGCGGATGTTTTCCGTCCGCTGGCTGGCCGCGCCCAGGAATGTCTCGGGCGAGGAGGCATGGGAATATTCTTCCAGAAAATGATGCTCCACCATCCAGGCGTAGTCATAGCCCAGGCGGTCGGCCAGTTCGATCTGGCTCAATGAATTCTGCAACAGGTTATATTCGCTGTCGGCCTCCCAGGGCCGCGGTAATTGATGCTCGTAGAAAATACCAAACTTCATGATCTCGTTTCCCCATTCGTTTTTTAACTGCTCCAGAATGCCCCATGTTGGGCCATCCAATCGAGAAAATCCAGAAATGCCGTTTCCGGATCGGCCGGCAGGCTGTGGCCGATATCGTCAGCAAGGCGCAGGCCGGACAAAGGCCGGCGGTCCCGGTCGCCATGCAGATTGATATTCGCCGTCTTCTCCGGGCCCGCCACACCATAACGGAATTCGGGATAGCGTGACGCCAGGGCCGCGCACCAGTCGATCACGCCGCATGGCGTCGCGGAAGCAATATGGTAGAGATCGTGGCCCGGCGCCGGGGTATCCAGCAATGCCAGCAGCGCCATCGCCACATCGCGGGAATAGACCCAGTCCTGACGATCCCGGCGCGGCAGGAAGGCGGCCTCTCCGTGCAGCGCCGCCAGTGCCGCCTGCATCAGGGGCGAAAGGGTATCGCGGGCGCCGCTGTCTATTTCCCACGGGCCATAGACCGCGGCCAGGCGGACCGAGCGGATATCCAGCCCAAGCAGTTCCGCCAACCGCCGGCAGACTGCTTCCGAGGCATGCTTGGTAATGCCATACAGGCTTTCAGGCTCGGAAGGCGTTTGTTCTTCGATTACGGGCCCTTCGCCGTCCAGACGGTAACGGCCATAGGCGGAGCCGGAGCCGATGTTGATGATCCGCCGAACCTCGCCGGCGTCGGCGGCGGCCTTGATGACATTGACTAGGCCCAGCAAGTTGACCTGAAGCACTTGGGCCGGCGTGTCGCGCTCCCGCGCCGGGCCGGAGGTCATGGCCGCGCCATAAAAGACCGCGTCAATGGCCGTTTCGGCAAATGCAGCCGCGGCCGAAGCCGGATCCCGCACATCACCCTGCAACACCGTGAATGTCCCCGGCAGCGCCTCGAACGCAGCGGCGGCGGCGGGATGCAGGGGGTTGGCGTCGAACAACACGGCATCATCGCCGCGCCGCAACAGCGCCTCGGCGATGTTCAGGCCAACAAAACCGCAGCCGCCAACGATCAATGCCCGCATCAGCGGTTGCTCCTAGACGACCGCATTGCCGCCGTCCACGTTCAACACCTGCCCGGTCAGAAAAGCCGCGGCGTCACTGGCCAAAAAGACGGCCGTGCCGGCGATTTCATGGGGGTCGCCGATGCGCCGCAGCGGGATCAAATTCTCCACCCGCTCCAGGCGTTTCGGGTTGGTCCACAGGGTCTTGGCGAAATCGGTCTTGATCAAGCCTGGTGCGATGGCGTTGACCCGGATGCCCAGGGGGCCGAATTCCACCGCCAGATTACGGGCGATCTGATGCTCCGCCACTTTCGAGATGGCATAGCCGCATAGTTCCACCGAGCCCTTTAGGCCGGAGTTGGAGGCGATGATGGTAATGCTGCCGCTGCCCGCCTCGACCATGCCGGGCAGGACCATATGACAGAGTTTGAAGACGCTTTTGACATTGACTTCCCAAATCTTGTCGAACGCGGATTCGGGCATCTCCGCCGAGGGGCCGTAGTAGGGATTGGCGGCAGCATTGGGCACCAGGGTGGTGATCTTGCCCCATTTGTCCAGGGTCTTGTCGACCAAATTGCGCAGATCGTCATCCACTCCGACGTGGGCCGGAATGGAAATTGCTTCGCCGCCATTGGCGGCATAGTCGCGGTTGACCTCCTCGGTGACTGCCTCGCAGGCATCCGCCTTGCGTGAGGAAATCACGACCTTGGCCCCGTGCTGGCACATCCGCGCCGCGATGGCTTTGCCGATACCTTTGGTAGAACCGGTAATGATGGCGACCCGGCCGCTCAAATCGAATAA
Organism: Alphaproteobacteria bacterium; assembly: GCA_030747035.1. Classification (GTDB taxonomy): domain Bacteria; phylum Pseudomonadota; class Alphaproteobacteria. Next base: position 16,004 of record JASLLM010000028.1, read on the forward strand.
TTCCACGCTACCCTCCTGATCACATAGTCTTTGGCGGGCAGCCTATACCATGGCGGTCGGATCGGGGTGGAAAGTTTCGCTTATCCCATGACGGCCTGAATCAGGGTGTTTTCTATATTGCCGCTGTTCGCCACGGCTTCACTGATCGCGTCTCCGGTTTCGCTAGGCTCGTGGTCCAGCCTGGAGGCGACACGAAGTGCCAAGGCGCTTTGTTCCAGCAATTCCAGCTTCTTTTCATCTGGCGGTTTGCCGAACATTCTGGCCACGACGCGGTCCAGGGATTCACAAAGACTGGTCAAATCGGCGGCGTCGTCAGGTGTCAAGGTCCGGCGGTATCGGCGGATCGATTTGCCGAGCTTGAGCAATTCGCGCTCGTAGCGGTCCGGCAGCGACGGGTCCGGCAGCGCCTGCTTCAGGGTTTCCGCCAGGTACCAGATGCGCCGCGCCATATTACGCAATTTCAAGCGCCGCAATTCCGAAAGGGTGGCTTCAATGCTGGCCGCGTTCGGCGCTACTTCGCGTTGGCCCAGGACCTGTGCGGCCAGGGCATTGGGAACGGCTACGGATGTCGGGTCGGCCTGCAACAGTGACGCGGCCCGGCGGTCGGGGCCGATATATTCGTCGGTGACAATAAACGGCTTGCGGCCCCGCACCAGATTTTCGATGCGCTGCCCCATCTTGGCGGTCGAAAAGGGATAAATCAGGACATCATCCGCACCGGATTCAATCACCGACCGAACCGCTTTCAGCTTGGCATCCCAGGTCGTTAGCAAGATCGGTACGAATGGATCCACGCCGCAGCGTTGCCGGCGAATGTCATTGACCAGGCGCAAGACGCCGCAATCCACTGACTCCAGCGTCAGCACCAATACATCTACCCGTTGATTGCACAGCGTGTAGCGGACCGCTTCCAGATCCTGAAATTCCTGAAAGGTTTTAAAACCCAGGACATTTAGAACCGAGCGGGTCTGCTTTCGCACCGCGCGTTGACGGTCGAATAGCAAAACTGTCGCGTCAACGAAATTCGATGGCTGCATGATGGAACACCCCGTGTTTTCCTTCACGCCCTCAACCCACGCTGGCTTTGTGCGCCAATCATTTAGGTTGCGGCGATTTTCCACGGAATGTCTTAACGATTTCTGAGGATAAATGGTTAATACTAAGAAAATTTCGACGTCTACAGTCCGCGTTGCGGCCATGTTATCAGCCAGATCTGGGCGGCCGGCGCGAAACTTGAGCGAGGTGCGAAATGAAATGGTGGGGCCCCGTCGGATTAATCGCCGGCGTTGTATTGACCTGGTTCGGTTATGACATTTGCATGCGGGCGTTGCATATTGGCTGGAGCCATCATCTGCCGCAGCTTATGGTTGGTGTGGCATGTTTCCTGTCTGGCCCGTTCGTGGCGGTGGTCGCCTTGGTCAATGCCCGGCGTTTCGGCCGGTCGTAGTTCACGGCCATTTCTAGTCCATGATCAACGATCTTTCCACCATGGCCTGCACTGTCCTGCGCCAAGATGATCCAGCGGCAAAAGTGGACGCGGGCGCGGCCGTGGCCGAAGCCTGGCGCGCCGGCCGCATTGACCGGATCGGCACTTGCCAACCACCGGCCCGGCCGGCTCGGCCCAAGCGGCCTGAACTGCGCCGGCCCGGCGATATGCCCCGGCGGCGGATCTCCGGCCTGCGCGGGCGCATCGCCTTGCTGCATGCCGTCGCCCATATCGAACTGAATGCGATTGACCTGGCCTGGGATCTGATCGCGCGCTTCGCTGGACAGGATCTTCCCGACGAATTCTACGCCGACTGGATTAGCGTCGCGGCCGATGAAGGCAGGCATTTTTCCGCTGTTGCCCGCCGCTTGGCGGAACTGGGAGCGGCTTATGGAGATTTGCCGGCCCATGACGGGCTGTGGCAGGCGGCGACCGATACCGCCGGCGACCTGACGGCGCGTCTGGCGGTTGTGCCCATGCTTTTGGAAGCACGCGGACTTGATGTAACGCCGGGCATGGTCGCGAAGTTGCGTTCCGCCGGCGACGATCAATCCGCTGACATATTGCAAATTATCATGGATGAGGAAATTGGTCACGTGGCCGCCGGACTGCGCTGGTTCGAATGGTGCTGCATGCGCCAGGGAATGCCGCCTGTCAGCCGCTGGCATCAGCTTGTCGGGGCCTATTTCAAGGGGCATTTGAAACCGCCCTTCAATCATGACGCCAGAAGGCAGGCCGGAATGGAAAGAAAATATTATCAACCTGATGCGTAAAATGCTCTTTACAGTGATCTTGGCTTGGGGCAGTGGGAATTTCGAATCATTTCCCATTGCATTGCGGGCCGGGATCGGATGCAATGGCAAAAAATCAGGGCGGCGCGCAAGCGTTTGGAGAGAGCAAGGCATGAGTGAAGGCTTCACGGACGTCATGGTGCGGCTGTTAGATCGCTATTTTCCTGAACGGCAGATTATTCTGCGTAGCCGTGGCGAGGTCGGCTTTGTCACGTTCGGGCAGAAAAGCCAGGTCGCGCTCAGCCTCGCAGGCATATTGTTTCTGGGCTGGCTGGCCTATTCCAGCCTCGGTATTTATTTGCAGCTTGATATTATCGCCAGCAAAGATGCCCATATCGCCCGCATGGTCGGGGCGCATGAGCGTCTGAATGCGGACTTGCGTGCGGTGGAGCACCGCTATCGGAAAATTACCGCCAATCTGGAAAACAATCAAAGGGTGCTCGGCGATGTCCTGCGGCAGCGCGCCAACCTGGATCGGATGCGGACTGAATTGCTACGCGAATTAAGCCTGACCCGAAAGCAGCGGGATCTGGCACTGAACCGCGGCAAACAGCTTCAATCCAGGCTGGGAAGATTGGAAAGCAGTCTGCGGCGGACACTGGATGAATCGAACGATCTGCAGCTGAATTTGAGCCAGGTTACAAATCAGTTGAGCCCCACGGAATCCGACCGTGACTGGGAGCAACGCCAGCGCATGGCACTGGCGCAGAATCTCAACACCATGCAACAGAGCCTTTCGGGCCTGAAACAGGTACGACAAAATCTGCAGGTTGATCTGGAGAGCAGCGAAGACATGGTGGCGCGGTTGACCGATCAGCGAGACCGCGCATTTTCAACCAATCAGGCGCTGAACAAGCGTATCGGCGATCTGGAAAGCCGCCTGGAACAGTTGCAGCTGGCGCAACAAACCCTGGTGGAAAATATCCACGAACGCACCGATGCCAATATCCTGGAACTGGAAACAGTGGTGCAATTGACCGGTTTAAACCTGAACAGACTGCTTGACCGCATCAATCACAAGCAGGTTGGCACTGGCGGCCCATTGCTCTCGTCGGAAGAGGAAAGAGCCTTTGCCGGAGAGTGGGTTTTGCGGGAATCTTCGCCGATGCTCAGCTCCCTCGGGCTGTTGGAAAACCGCCTTAGCCGTTGGAGCGCCTTGAATGCGGTGTTGGAACGGTTGCCGATCACGCCGCCCGTGGACAGCTTTTCCATCTCGTCAGGTTATGGCAAACGGCGCGATCCATTCACCAAACGGAGGGCATTTCACGGCGGCATTGATCTGGCCGGCGTCAGGCGCTCGCGGGTCTACGCCACCTCGCCCGGCGTGGTAACTTACGTCGGTTGGAAAGGCCCCTATGGCCGTCTCGTGGAAATCGATCATGGCCTTGGTTTGCGCACCCGCTATGGACATTTGCAGAAAATCCTGGTCAAAAAGGGCCAAAAGGTGGAGTTTCGCCAAAAGATCGGCCTGATGGGCAACAGTGGCCGTAGTACTGGCACTCATGTTCACTACGAAGTCGTGTTTGATGGGAAGCCGCTTAATCCGAAAAAATTCTTGAAGGCTGGAAAATATGTTTTCAAAGGCTGATAAGCGCAAGGCACAAAACAATGCGGTACGCGCCGCGCCGTCATTGATTTCCACGGACTTGGAAATTGCCGGCAATCTAAACACGCCGGGCGAAGTGCAGCTTGACGGCAAGGTAGAGGGCGACGTCATTTGCGGCAAGTTGGTGATTGGTGAAAAGGCGTCCATCGCCGGACAGATCGAAGCCGACGAAGTTGTTGTCCGCGGACGGGTCGCGGGCCGGATCAAGGCCAAGGACGTGCGTCTGGCTAAGACAGCGCACGTAAATGGCGATATTTGGCACGACAGCCTGGCGATTGAAGCCGGCGCCTTCCTGGACGGTCATTGCAAGCGCAATGACGCGGCTCCGGTAGCCGAGGCGGTGAGCGATCCGGCCAGCAGGCGGTCCTCGACCGCCGCCGCCAGAGTGGCGACGGCATCGGCCCGAAAAACAGAAGTGGCGGCGGCCCGTGGCGCGGCCACACAGGACGACGGCGCTGAAACCGTCGCCAAGACGGCTGCGAGAAACTGAAACAAATTATCAGTCCGTGAGTGGACCCCTCGTTGGACTAACGCTTTGAGTTAGGCCTCATCCTCGATTTTGATATTGGGGTCATCGCCGCCTAGACGCGCGGCCAGCGATGCTTCCATGAAACGGTCCAGATCTCCATCCAGCACGCGCTGCGCATCGCCGCGTTCCACGCCGGTGCGCAAATCCTTGACCATCTGATAGGGGTGCAGGACATAACTGCGGATTTGATGGCCCCAGCCGATATCGGTCTTCTGATCCTCAATCGCCTGTTTCTCGGACTCGCGTTTTTGCAGTTCTGCCTCGTACAGGCGTGCCTTCAGCATTTTCATGGCGGCGGCCCGGTTCTTGTGCTGTGAGCGCTCAGCCTGGCACTGCACGACGATGCCGGTCGGTTCGTGCGTTATGCGCACGGCGCTGTCGGTCCGGTTCACGTGCTGGCCGCCTGCGCCCGAGGCGCGGTAGGTATCGACCCGCAGATCGCCATCGTTAACCTCGATCTCGATTTCGTCATCAATCTCGGGATAGATCCATACGGATGCGAAGGAGGTATGGCGGCGGGCGGCGCTGTCGAAGGGCGATATGCGTACCAGGCGATGCACTCCGCTTTCGGTCTTCATCCAGCCATAGGCATCGTCGCCGCGGACATGCAATGTGGCTGACTTCAGGCCGGCTTCCTCGCCGGCGCTGGCTTCGACCAGTTCGCACTTGAATTTTCGCTGATCGCTCCACCGGCTGTACATGCGCAGCAGCATTTCCGCCCAGTCCTGGGATTCGGTGCCGCCGGCGCCGGCATGAATTTCCACATAACAATTATTGCCGTCCGCCTCGCCTGAAAGCATGGATTCCATGCGCAAGCGGCTGGCCCGGGCACAGAGTTCGCTCAATTGCGCCTCGGCTTCGGACACGATCTCCGTATCACCTTCGAGTTTGCCAAGCTCAATCAACTCGGCCACGTCCGCGGTCTCCTTCTCCATGGCGCGCAGCCCGTTGATGCTGTTGTCCAGGCCGGTTCTCTCCCGCATCAGCTTTTGCGCTCGGGCGGCGTCGTCCCAAAGGGCCGGGTCTTCGATCAGTTTGTTGAGTTCGTCGAGACGCTTGAGGGATACATCCCAGTCAAAGATGCCTCCTTAGAAGGGTCAGATTCTGACCGATCTCGTCTACGAGAGCCTGGGATTCGGCACGCATGCAAATAATCTCCGGTACTGCGAATATCGTCGAATTAGTACAAGCCGCCCGTTCCGGCCCGCTTGCCCCCGCTAATTGCCTGCGCGGCCTGGGTGCCGTCAAGCACCGGACCCGATATTTTTGGCACCGTGCCCGGTTTGAAAGCTTCCAGCACGACACGCAGGTCACCGGGCTGCGCCGGCATGCCGGTATTGCCGGCGATCCGAACCAGTTGAATGCCGGCTGGTATACGGAATGGAATGGCCGGTTGATCGGCCAGCGCCCGCGCCATGAAGTCGCGGAAAACAGGCACTGCCACCGAACTGCCGGTCTCCCGCCGTCCCAGGCTGCGGGGATTGTCAAAGCCGATATAGACACCGACCGCCAGGTCTGGCGAGAAGCCGATGAACCAGGTGTCGCGGCTTTTGTTCGTGGTCCCGGTCTTACCGGCCAGCGGTTTGCCTACGGCCTTGATCCTGATGCCCGTGCCCCGTTGCACCACCCCTTCCAGCATCGAAACCACCTGATAGGCGGTGCCGGGTTCGACGATTTGAGCCCTGACATCCGGCACGACGGGGACGGTCTGTTCATGCCAGCCGCTGCTGACACAGCCTGGACATTCCCGCTGATCGTGGCGGAACACGGTCCGGCCGCGGCGGTCCTGGATCCGGTCGATCAGGGTCGGCGCAACCCGCTTGCCGCCGTTGACCAGCATCGCGTACGCCGTGGTCAGCCGTAGCAGCGTCGTTTCCCCCGCACCCAGTGACATCGGCAATAGCGGCGGCATGTCCGCCATGATGCCGAAACGCGCGGCATAATCCACAACCCGCTCCATACCGATGTAATTGGCCAGACGCACTGTCATCAGGTTGCGGGATTTCTCGATGCCAAGCCGCAAGGTGGAAGGTCCGTAGAAGCGCTTGGTGTAGTTCGCCGGTTTCCATTTGCCCTGACCGGCGCCGGCATCAATGACAAACGGTGTATCCAGGACCAAGGACGACGGCGTGAAGCCATGCTCCAAGGCGGCAGCATAGACGAAGGGCTTGAAGGCGGAGCCGGGCTGGCGCTTGGCCTGCGTGGCACGGTTGAATTGCGAGGCGCGATAGTTATAGCCCCCCGTCATGGCCAGTACCCGGCCGGTATGGGGATCCATGGCGACCAGGGCGCCGTTGATGGCGGGAATCTGCCGCAGGCTGTAGCTTCCCGGCTGATAATCCTCGTCATCCTTGGCCACGGCCGCAACGGCGACCACATCGCCCACCGCCAGCACATTGTCCGGGCGGCGCACACGCGGCCCCCGGTTTTCGCCCTTGCGCCAGGCCCGGGCCCAGGCCAGGTGTTGCAAAAGTATCTGCCCTTCGACGCCGTTGGAAAACCCGATCTCGGCCCGGTCCGGGTGCAAGGCCAGCACCACGGCCATATACCAGGAACCGATCGCCGGCGGGATCGGTACCTTGGCCAGGGCCGCCATCCAGTTCTCTGTATCCTTAATCCGCGTCAAGGGGCCGCGCCAACCATGGCGGCGGTCATAGGCCTCCAACCCGGCCCGCAGTTCGGAATCGGCAATGGTCTGAAGGGCCGGCTCCAAAGTGGTGCGCACCGACAGGCCGTCTTCATACAAGCGTTCGTCGCCGTATTTTTTCACCAATTCCCGGCGCACTTCCTCGGCGAAGAACCCCGCCTCCAATATGCGGGTCGGATCCGGTCTGCGCATCAACAAGGCCCGGCTCGAGGCGCGGCGGGCGTCGAGGGCGCTGATTACGCCGTTCTCGGCCATTTGCCCCAGAACCCAGTTGCGCCGGCCCTCGGCAGCCTTGCGGTTGCGAATGGGATGGTAATTGTTCGGTGCCTTCGGCAATGCGGCCAGATAGGCAGTTTCTTCCAGATTCAGCTCATCAAGCGATTTGTCGAAATAATTCAGGGCGGCCGCGGCCACGCCATAGCTGCCCTGACCAAGATAGATTTCGTTCAAATACAGCTCGAGTATCCGGTCCTTGGAAAACGCATGCTCGATACGGAAGGCCAGAATTGCCTCCTTTATCTTGCGGGCCAGGGAGACTTCATTGGTCAAAAGAAAATTTTTCGCCACCTGCTGCGTGATGGTCGATGCGCCCACCGGCCGCCGCTTGCCTCCCAGATTTTGGATATTGCGTAGCAGGGCCGAGGCGATGCCGGCGAAATCGATCCCGGGATGGCTGTAAAAGGTCTTGTCCTCGGCCGAGAGGAAGGCTCGAATAACCTGCCGCGGCATGGCGGCGATCGGCACGAACAAGCGGCGCTCATGGGCGAATTCGGCTATCAGGGTGCCGTCACCGGCATGTACGCGGCTCATCACCGCCGGACGATAGTCGGCAAGTTGGCTGTAGTCGGGCAGATCCCGGCCAAAGCGCCACAGCACGTACAGGCCGCCGCCTCCCGCCGCCATGACCAGCAGCGGGACAAGGGAAAAAAAGACCACCAAAAATCGTATCATTTGGTTGTCAGATCGTCCTTTTGGCGCATTTGTTCAAGCCTTTCGGCGAAGGAATGGTCAATTCTTGCTATTTACCGGCAGATTGTGGCGGCATCGTGGCGTTGTCTTATTGCCGCAAACGGCAAGAATCCGAGATGACCGCTGTCACTTACCTTAGCCATGCCATTTCCGCCCGGAGCCTCCAATTGATCAAACATGAACCTGCGGTATCTAAGATTTTTGCGCCTTGAAATAGTTTTGTATGGCCCGCGCAATGGCGGTGGCGATGGCGGCGCGGGATTTTGCATTTGTCAGCATTTTTTCGTCCCGCCAGTTCGACAGATATCCCAGTTCGATCAGCACGGAGGGCACGTCCGGCGCCTTCAGAACCCGAAAGCCGGCAAAACGGTGAGGCTTGCGGCGCATGCGGATCAACTGGCGAAGTTCCGGAACCAGGGCCGAGGCAAAACTGGCGGAATAATTCATCGTTTCACGCTGGGTCAAATCGATCAGGATCGATGCAACTTCGTCATCATGACCGCTCAAATTGACGCCGGCGATTACGTCGGCGCGATTTTCCTTGGCCGCCAACGCTTCTGTTTCCTTATCGGACGAGGTTTCCGACAGGGTATAGATTCCGCCGCCCCGAACCCTGCGATTGGCGATAGAATCGGCGTGCACCGACAGAAATAGATCGGCCCCCGCGGCCCGCGCGATGGCGACCCGGCGGCGCAGGGGAATGAAAACATCACGGCTGCGGGTCAAAAGAACCCTTTGTTCACCCCGCGCCAGTATGGCGGCCCGGATCTGCTTGGCCATGCCAAGCGTGACCGCCTTTTCAAAGCTGCCGCCAACGCCGATGGCGCCTGGGTCCACGCCGCCATGACCGGGATCGATCACGACAAGCGGTTTTTGCAGCGATCGCCGGTTCGATTTCGCCTTGGGCGATGGCGCCACCCTTGTCGTTGCGGGCCGCGCGGGCGCCGTCTTCTCCGGCTTCAGGGCCGCCAGGAATGCCTGGCGCGTGCCCTTCTTGATATCGATGACCAGGCGCGGTTCCCGGCCTTTTGACGCCGGCACGATGAATGATTTGGCGACCATGCCGGGACCACGCAGGTCCAGCACAACGCGGGAATTTCCCGGCTGGTACTGTCCATAGCGCAACCCCCCGATTAGACCACCCTTGCCGCGGGCGGCGGCGGGCGGCACCTGCCAGGCGATATCGGGTAGATCGACGACGATGCGATAGGGATCGGCCAGGGCAAAGATGCGAAATTTGACCTCCGCCGATAGATCGAGCACGACGCGGGTCTTGCTGCTGTGGATGCCAATCCTGATGTCATGGGCAATAACCTCGGCCCGCGCTCCTTGCGCAAGCGCGCAGCACAGGACGGCAAACAAACATATGCAAATATATTTTCTGGCAAACATCGAAGATCTAGTGGTTACGAATCGCTAGACCACAATATCCAATGTCGCATGAGTTAGGCAATGCACGCTATTGGCGATGGCAAGAAAGTGAGATTGTTTTCTTGCAGGCTGGTATTTTTCTTTGAGAATTAGGCAATGAAGCGTATATCATGAGACTCGAGTAATAGTTCCGTCATCGTTTCGCCAATATTTTGTTCTTGGCGATGGCGTGGCTGCGAAAGGCAGGGTTTTTCCGGCGCCATGATATATTCGGTGGCCGCGGGCATCAGGCCGACGTTGCTACGCCGTTGGATTGACGGATTGGATAGGTGAATTCGAAGCCAGGTTCAGCGCGATGCATGCTGCATCATGCTGATCGGGTGATGGTAGAAGGATCCCCGTCCTGGTCGGCGTAGGGCACTGACGCGGCGATTAATTCGGCGCCAGTGGTCCCGCAAGGCCGCTACGAAGTCAAGTTTGCCTGGCGAAACAGCCAGTAAGGCAAATTTGCTTGGTAGCATTCTTGGGCCGAACCGTTTGACGGGTTGATATCCCCATCGCCGGCTTCGCTAGAAATAGGGGACCGTGACATCGGGCATGCTGTGCCGGATGGACGCGGGCACAAATATATGACGACGCGTATGTTGATTGACGCGACGCATGCGGAGGAAACCCGCATCGTCGTCGTTGACGGTAAGCGGCTGGTTGATTTCGACTTTGAAACGGCCACGAAGCGACAACTCAAAGGCAATATTTATCTGGCCAAGGTAACGCGGGTGGAACCTTCGTTGCAGGCCGCTTTTGTCGACTATGGCGGCAACCGCCACGGCTTTTTGGCCTTCAACGAAATCCATCCCGATTATTATCAAATTCCGGTCGCCGACAGGGAAGCCCTGTTGCAGGACGAGGCTGAGCAGGCCGCCCGCCAGGCGGAGCTGGAAGACCGTGTCGATGACAACGGCGGCGATGATGACGAGGATGATGGCGACGGCGCCGACTATGCCGAAGCTGATGGCGAAGGGGTCGAGGCCGCGGAACCGGACGCTGGCGGCGAAGACGTTGACGCTGCGGCGGCGGAAGTTGTCGAAACCGATACCGGTGCCGAGATCGATGCCGCGGCCAATGATCTAGATGCCGAAGCCGATGGCGAAAGTGATGGCGATGATGATGGCGACGAGCCGGAAGCCGCCCAGGAAGCCGGCGCCGTCGATGCCTTGGATGAAGTGCCGCGTCCGCGCGGCCGCAGCCGGCGCAGCTACAAGATCCAGGAAGTTATCAAGCGGCGGCAGATATTGCTGATCCAGGTGGTGAAGGAGGAGCGCGGCAACAAGGGCGCGGCATTGACCACCTATTTGTCCCTTGCGGGGCGATATTGCGTCTTGATGCCCAACACGGCCCGGGGCGGCGGCATCAGCCGCAAGATCGCCAATCAATCCCACCGGCGCAAGTTGAAGGATATCGTCTCCGATCTCGACGTGCCCCAGGGCATGGGCGTTATTGTCCGCACCGCCGGACAAAACCGCACAAAATCGGAGGTTCGCCGGGATTTCGAATATTTACTTCGCCTTTGGGACAGCGTCCGTGATCTCACCCTCGATTCAACCGCGCCGATGGCGGTCTATGAAGAGGCTGACCTGATCAAACGGGCGATCCGCGACATGTATGCCAAGGATATTGACGAGATCCTGGTGGATGGCGAAGACGGCTATCGTGTCGCCAAGGATTTCATGCGCATGCTGATGCCCTCCCATGCCAAGAAGGTGCAGCCCTACCGTGACCGCATTCCCCTGTTGCACCGATATCAGGTGGAGCAGCAACTGGACGGCATGCATTCCAATGTGGTGCAGTTGAAGTCCGGCGGCTATCTGGTGCTGGCGCAGACCGAAGCCCTGGTCGCCATCGACGTGAACTCCGGCCGTTCCACCAAGGAACGGAATATCGAGGAAACCGCGCTGAAGACCAACCTGGAAGCGGCCACGGAAGTCGGCCGGCAACTGCGTCTGCGGGATCTGGCCGGCCTGGTGGTGATCGATTTCATTGATATGGACGAAAACCGCAACAACCGTGCCGTTGAGCGGCGCATGAAGGAAGCCTTGAAGGACGACAGGGCGCGTATTCAGGTCGGCCGCATATCCTCCTTTGGTCTGATGGAAATGTCGCGTCAGCGGCTGCGTCCCAGCCTGTTCGAGGCCTCCACCACGGCGTGCGAGGTTTGCGCCGGCACGGGATTTGTCCGGACCACGGAATCCACCGCGCTGCATGTGCTTCGCGCGATCGAGGAAGAAGGCATCCGGGGCCGCGCCGCGCAACTGTCCGTGCATGCACCGGCGGAGGTGGCGCTTTATTTGCTCAATCAAAAACGCGATCACCTGGCGGAAATCGAACAGCGCTACGGCATGCAGGTCTATGTCATGGGCGACGATGCGCTTGTTGCGCCGGATTGCCGCGTCACCATTGATCGGACCCGTACGGCGGAAGAAATCGAAGAGATCGAATCGGAACGCCGGCGTAGCGCGGCGCTCCTGCCGGGGCCCGAGGATGACGACGATCAGGCTGCTGACGAAAGAGCGGCCGCCGCCGACAAAGACAGTGACGATGACGGCGAAAAAACCAAGGAAAAGCGTCCCCGCAGCCGGCGCCGGTCACGCCGCCGTGGCGAAGACAAGAAGTCGGAAGAAGCCGCCGGCAAACGGGAAGCCGGTGAAGCCGACAGCGATGCGGCGAATGACCAATCGGAAGCGGCGGCCGGCGAGGCAGCCTCGGACGAAATCGAAGCTGACGGCGAGGAAAAGCCGCGCCGGCGGCGGCGTGGACGCCGTGGCGGCAGACGGCGGCGGGCCAATGGCGAACAGGCTGCCAATGACGATCAGGCCGAAGGTACGGCGGAAGGCGCCGATGCTATAGCCGATACGCCCGATACGGCTGATACAAGCGGCGGCGATGATGGCTCGGCCGCAGAGGTCGACGGGGCCCCTTCGGAACCGGCACCGGAGGAAACTGTCGACACCCCAGCCGTGGTTGAACCGGCCGCCAGTTGGTCCGCATCGCGCGAAGCAACCAAGCCCATTGGCTTCACCTCTTCAGGCATGACCGGGGGCGAGACGGTGGCTGAACCTGTTGCGGAGCCGGAGGTGGCCGAACAAGACGATGCACCCGCCGCCGCCGTGGTGACGCCGGTGGCGGACGCAATCGAAGCCACGGATGAAGTGGTTGCCATTGAAGCCGAACCGGCCGGTCCCGAATTGACGCCCGAACCGCAGGCGGATGCCTCCGACGCCGGGATCGTGTCCGACGACGGTGCCGCAACCGATCCGGACCAGCCCAAGCGGCGCGGCTGGTGGCAGCGGGGGCGGTTGTTCTAGAGCGTTTCCGGGATCTTCTGAATCGACGTTTTGCTTTTTGATCTTTGATTGAATGGGTGTTTGTGATTCGAT
>JASLLM010000290.1 GCA_030747035.1 Alphaproteobacteria bacterium
TTTTGGTATTTGAATAATTACGTAGGTGCACAATTCACAATTGGAGTCCTTGGTTTTGCTGCTGCGATTATTACCGCATCAATACAGTATCGCTCCGCTAAAGATAAGGAAACCGATTCTAGGTTATTTTCGGAGAAACAGAGCATTTATACAGAATTGATGGAAACGATGATGGGATTTATTCATCAGGCGAAAGATCCAGAATGGAAATTTGATGAGGAAGAATTCGTTCCTAGACTTCAAGCAATAAAAACCAAGCTAATTGTATGGGGCAGTTTTGATACGATACGAACCCTCGATAAGATGGGTGAGATTGAAGTCAAAACTGACGATCCTTCACACATGCTGGTTTGGCTTGGTGAGTTGATGGCAAATATACGAAAGGACTTGGGCCATAAAGATCCCAACGACGCAGGAATAGAAATTGCGTTAGGCTTGATCATTCCAACTGACAGAGCCGCGCTTCGCAACACAATTATGAAGGTCAAATAGCCAATTTGGGGTTCAGGGCCGCGTCGCTACGATGAACATATTGAAAGCATTCAATGAGTTTTAGTAAAGAACAATACCAAACGCTTTCTCAAGCCCTTGTCGAGGGTGAGGAAAGCGGTGCAGCGCGCGAGTGGACCGGAGAAGAGTTGCAGGCAGAGGCCCGGCGGCGGGTGTCTCTACCCCTTCTGCCGATGCAACAACCGCAGCCTCAACGCGTTGAGCTTGATGAAGCCCTCCGCATCGCGCTGGTCGTAGACGGTGTCTTCCTCGAACGTGACATGCTCCATGGAATAGAGGCTCATGGGCGATTTGCGGCCCACCACGGTGGCGCTGCCCTTGAACAGTTTCACCCGCACCGTGCCTTCGACGCATTCCTGGGACTTGTCGATCAGCGCCTGCAGCATGTAACGTTCCGGCGAGAACCAGAAGCCGTTGTAGATCAGCTCCGCATAGCGGGGCATGATCTCGTCCTTCAGGTGCATGGCACCCCGGTCCAGGGTGATGCTTTCGATGCCCCGGTGCGCCGCCAGCAGCACCGTGCCGCCGGGGGTTTCATAGATGCCCCGGCTTTTCATGCCCACATAGCGGCCCTCGACCAGGTCCAGGCGGCCGACGCCGTTGGCGCCGCCAAGCTCGTTTAGCCTGGTCAGCAGTTCCGCCGGCGTCATGGCGACACCGTCAATGGCCACGGCGTCGCCCCCTTTGAATTCGATCTCCACATAGGTCGGCGTATCCGGCGCGGCCTCCGGCGCGACGGAGCGGGAATAGACGAACTCGCCCGGCTCGTGCCAGGGATCTTCCAGGGCCTTGCCCTCGGCGGAGATGTGCAGCAGGTTCGCATCGACGGAAAACGGCGCCTCGCCGCGCTTGTCCTTGGGAATGGGGATCTGGTGCTTTTCCGCAAATTCGATCAGCGCCGTACGCGATTGCAAATCCCACTCCCGCCAGGGCGCGATCACCTTGATATCCGGGTTCAGGGCGTAATAGCCCAATTCGAAGCGCACCTGGTCGTTGCCCTTGCCCGTGGCCCCGTGGGAGACCGCATCGGCGCCGGTTTCCGCGGCGATTTCGATCTGCCGTTTGGAAATCAGCGGCCGGGCGATGGAGGTACCCAGCAGATACAGCCCCTCGTACAGGGCATTGGCGCGGAACATCGGGAAGACGAAATCGCGGGTGAACTCCTCCCGCAGATCCTCGATATAGATTTCCTTGATGCCCAGCATCTCGGCCTTGGCCCGGGCCGGCTCCACCTCCTCGCCCTGGCCCAGGTCAGCGGTGAAGGTCACCACCTCGCACTGATAGGCTTCCTGCAGCCATTTCAGAATGACCGAGGTGTCCAGTCCGCCGGAATAGGCCAATACGACCTTGTTTACATCGCCTGCCATGGTGCCGCGCCTTACGGTTGGGAAAGGGGTAATCGCGGCGCGGAGTATAGGCATTTGCCGTCCGTCAGCAACGATGAAATCAGGGCCGCGCCGTGAGGCGAATCGTCACGCCGCGCGTTGCCTTAGCCACCCTCCCAACGATGCCCCGCCACCACGCCCAGGCCGGCGTAATGGGGCCGGGTTTCGATGGCACGGCCGCCGCAGCGGCCGCAACCAAGGCGCCGGGCCACCGCCGCCACCGCAGTGCGGCTATCCAGGCGGGCCAGCAGATCGGCCACCGCCAGGATCCGGTGATGGCCGCAATCCAGGCACCAGGCCGCCACGGGCACCCCCTGGCCGGCCAGTTCCGCCAAACGTGGGCCGATTTCAGCAGTCATGATGGCAATAATCACACAAATCGGAACAAAACAGAAATATATCAAGAACGTTTGTCCATGCCAAGATGCCATAGCTTGCACCGGAACCTTCACATCCCTACATATTGGGGGCGCGGTGCCGTTCCGGGCCGCGTGCGGACGCCTGCTGCAGCAATCCATCCAGGATCGGCCGTTCCGGGTCCGCCGACTAGGTGAAAGTACTGGTGTAGGACCTATTTACAGGACCGCCATGCCCGCTTGATCAGGAGGAGGTGGCGCCATGAACAGATTATCCGCCTTTAACAGCCCGCTGCTATTGGGTTTCGACCATTTCGAACAATTGCTGGACCGGGTGGCGAAATCCGCCAACGACGGCTATCCCCCCTACAATATCGAACGCACCGCCACGGACGGCCTGCGCATTACCCTGGCCGTGGCCGGTTTCGCCCGCGAGGATCTGCAGATTTCGGCGGAGGACAACCAATTGATCGTGCGCGGCCGCCAAAGGGATGACGAGGAGCGGGTCTATGTCCACCGCGGCATCGCGGCGCGGCAGTTCCAGCGCAGCTTTGTCCTGGCCGAAGGCATAGAGATCGCCGGCGCCGCGCTGGACAACGGTCTGTTGCATATCGATCTGGTCCGGCCCGAGCCCGAGGTGGTCTCCCGCATCATTGAGATCGAGGCCGGCCCACCGGGGGGCAACGGCAAGCTGGCGGTGGGATCCGGGCCACAGGAGGGATAAATCATGGACAGCTCCAAGAACGAGATCAGGGAACAAGGCCTGCGCGGCCTGTCGAGCGAGGGCCTGGCCATGCTGGGCAACGATCAGATCGCCTATATCCGGCCGCATCAGGTCAAGGGCCAGACCATCTATGTGGTGCACGGCGCCAACGGCAAGGAACTGGCCGGTTTCGACAACGAGACCTCCGCCCTGGCCGCCTGCTATGAGCACGACCTGGAAGCCGTGGCGCTGAATTAGGATCTAATCCGACAGCAGTTCGACTAGAGCGTTTCCGGGATCTTCTGAATCGACGTTTTGCTTTTTGATCTTTGATTGAATGGGTGTTTGTGATTCGA
>JASLLM010000291.1 GCA_030747035.1 Alphaproteobacteria bacterium
TTTCGATTTCGCCGGGCATGCCGTCAAGCACGTATTCCTTGGGCACGCCGATCTTCAGGCCCTTGATATCGCCCGTCAGGGCCGCCTCGAAATCGGGAACCTCGCGCTTGGCGGAGGTGGAATCTTTCGCGTCAAAACCGGACATGGCCCCCAGCATAATGGCATTGTCGCGCACGCTACGGGTGATCGGGCCAGCCTGGTCCAGGGACGAGGCGAAGGCCACCACACCCCAGCGGGAGCAGCGGCCATAGGTCGGCTTGCAACCGACGGTGCCGGTAAATGCCGCCGGCTGGCGGATCGAGCCGCCGGTATCGGTCGCCGTCGCGCCCATGGCGAAACGTCCCGCCACAGCCGCCGCCGAACCGCCCGAAGAACCACCCGGCACCAGGGGCCGGTTGTCGCCCTGGCGGCGCCAGGGGTTTTGCACCGGGCCGTGATAGGAGGTTTCGTTGGACGAACCCATGGCGAATTCGTCCATGTTGGTCTTGCCCAGCATTACCGCACCGGCCGACCAAAGATTGGCCGTCACCGTGCTTTCATAAGGCGGCGTAAAACCGTCGAGAATGTGGCTGCCGGCGGTGGTCAGGGTATTTTCCGTACAGAACAGATCCTTGATGGCCAGCGGAATGCCTTCCAAGGCGCCCACCTCGCCGTCCCGCCGGCGGCTATCGGACGCTTCCGCCATGGTCAGGGCAATCTCCGGGGTCTCGGTGACCACGGCGTTCAGGGCGCCGGCCTCCGCCATGGCCGCGATATGGCCCTGGGTCAGCTCCTTCGAGGATAGTTCACCCTTGGCCAGCAGATCCCGTGCCTCGGCAATCCCCAGTTCGGTCAATTCAGTCATTACTCAACCACTTTCGGCACGCTGAAGAAGCCATCCCGGCCATCGGGCGCGTTGGCCACGATGTCAGCCTGCCTGTCGCCGTCATTGATGACGTCATCGCGCCAGCGCAGGGTTTCGTCATGCACCGAGGCCATGGGCGGCACCTCATCGGTGTCCACCTCATTCAGCTGTTCGATCCAATTCAGGATTCCCGACAGTTCCGCCGCCAAGGGCTCCAACTCGTCCTCGGCGACACCGATGCGGGCAAGATGGGCGATGCGTGCGACCGTGGCTTTATCGACCGACATGTGCGACCTTTCCGGTCTATTGAAATTCTAGGAGTTGCGCCCCTTTTGGCGCGCGCGGAAGCTAACACCGGATATGCCCACGATCAAGCCCGAGGCGTTGCGCGGCGCCGTAGCCATACCAAAGCGACTGCTGGGCCTGGACCTGGGCAGCAAGACCATCGGCCTGGCGCTGTCGGACACAACATGGCGGATCGCCACGCCGCTGGAAACCATCCGCCGGCGCAAGTTCAGCGTCGATGCCGAGCGCCTGTTCGCCCTGATCGACGAGCACGAGGTTGGCGCCCTGGTCCTGGGCCTGCCCTTCAACATGGACGGCTCGGAAGGGCCGCGCTGTCAATCAACCCGGGCCTTCGCCCAGAATGTCCTGGCACTGCGCGACCTGCCGATTGTCTTTCAGGACGAACGCCTTTCCACCGCCGCCGTACAGCGGATGTTGGTGGAGGAAATGGACAGCACCCGGAAACGCCGGGCCGAAGTAGTGGACAAGCTGGCGGCGGCCTATATCTTGCAGGGCCTGTTGGATCGCCTGAATTTACAGTAGAGCCGTTTAGCATGCCCGAAACCCTACGGTTGGCCATCATCGCCGACATTCATCATGGCCCGGACAAATTGACCAAGGTCGGCAGTGCGGCATTGCCGCTGTTGCGGGATTTCAAGGCCTTTGCCGAAAGCTACCAACCTCATTTCATCGCCGAACTGGGCGACAGGATTTCCGATATCGACCTCCAGACCGACCGCAGTCTGTTGCAGGAAATCGCGGATGCATTCACGGATATACCCAGCCCGCATCGGCATCTGATGGGCAATCACGATCAGATCCACCTCTCCATCGCAGAGAATGGTAAAATTCTGGGCCAGGATATGGGCCATCACAGCGTCGATATCGCCGGACGGCATCTGGTGTTCTGGCAGATGGATTGTGAAATCCACCGCCCCCAGGGTTTCCTGCCCAACGCGGACGATCTGAAATGGCTGGCGGCGGATCTGGCGGCGACCAATCTGCCGTCAATAATCTTCAGCCATGTGCCCCTTGATGGCGGCTCGCTGAACAGCAATTTCTATTTCGACAACAATGAACGCTTTGGGGGCCTGCCGCACGCACGGGAGATCCAGCCCCTGATACGCCAGGCCGGGAACGTCATCCTGTGCGTCGCCGGTCATGTGCATTGGAATGACGTCAACCTGATTGACGGGATCCCTTACATCACCGTGCAGTCCCTGAGCGAAAGTTTCACCACCGAAGGCATGGCGGCCGGTGCCTGGGCGAGCATCGAGGTCGACCACGAGATCCGCTGGCGCACCCATGGCCGGGACGAAATCTCCCTATCGTTGCCGGTGCGTAGCCTGAATGCTCATTGGCGCCAACCCCTGCCGAGTTTCGAAACCCTGATGCGGCAGCAAGGCATGCCACAAAATCTGGACAATATCGCCGGCTTGATCCTGGACATGGATGGTGTGCTTTATCATGGCGGCGTGGCCGTTCCCGGTGCCGCCGCCGCCGTTGCCAACCTGCAGGGGGCGGGTATCGAAATCGTCGCCCTGACCAACAACGCCCGCGCATCGGCCCAGGACTACAGCAGCAAACTTGCCGCCCTGGGGATCGAGCTTGCCGCCGAACGCATTGTCACCGCCGGCCAGGCCACGGCGCAATATCTGGCGGCGCAAACTGAGGCGCCCGGCGTCTTTATCGCCGGCAGTGCCGCCCTGGCAGAGGAATTGCGCGCCGCCGGCGCCGTTGAAAGCGAGCAGCCGGCCTTCGTCGTTGCCGGTTTTGATATGGATATGCCGCTGTCCCGGCTTTCGGAGGCGGTGGGTCATTTGCATCGGGGCGCCAGACTGATCGCCTCCAATCCGGACAAGGTGCTGCCCGGCGAGTCCGGTGTGGAGGCGGAAGCGGGCGCCGTGGTGGCCTTCCTCGAAGCCGCCAGCGGCCAGACCGCCTATGTCGCGGGCAAACCCAACAGTGCGATCTTTGCTTTGGCGCTACAGCGCCTGGGGCTGGCGGCGGATACGGTGGCGGTGGTCGGCGATACGGCGGATACGGACATCGCCGGGGCGACGGCGGCCGGGTTGCGATCCATCCAGGTCGGCAGCGGCAACCCGGTCGACCCCGGCAGTCCGCATCAACCCACCGCCCATATGACGGATCTGGC
>JASLLM010000292.1 GCA_030747035.1 Alphaproteobacteria bacterium
CATTGTCGCGGAGGATACAGTGGCCAGAACGATATAGCGGCGCGACGCCGGCACCATCGTGGCCGGTTCGGCTGCCATGGTCATGTGGAGAAGATATCAGGCAATGCTCAAGATGGGCGCTTTATTCTTCGCCTCGGCATCATGTTACAATTTTCCCGAATACCGGAAAATGCTGTACCCGTCCTGGCAGAATTTAGCGAAAAATTCATAAATTTCGCCGATGGTCCTTAGGTATCCGTGCGTTGATTTTGCGACATCACATAACCGTTCGGGATGACGAGAATATGACAATCGCCGCCAATGTCTCTGATGGTGACTACTTGAAGCCGGCGGCGCGCCGGGACAATCATGCGTTGCTGGGCCGTGGCCCGGCGCGGCAGATCCGGTTGCTTGCCGTATTGCTGCTGATCAGCCTCGCCCTGACGGTGGCCTTGCTGCTCTGGTTTGCGCAAAGCCAGGACAAGATTGCCCTGGCCAACTCCCGTCATCTCGCCGACACCGCGCTGAAGGTTCAATTGCAAGCCCTGCCGAAGATCAACACGGACTATACATGGTGGGACGAAGCCTATCAGAAGACCGTCGAGGCCTTCGATCCTGAATGGTTTGATGAGAACTTCGCGGATGCTGAATATTTCGCCAATACCTTCGGCATCACCGGTTCATTCATTGTTGACCCCAACAACAGGATGCTGCGTCACATGCGGGCATCGGAAATCGTTCCGGATGCGCACCTGATGGAAACGGCGGGGTATTTTTCCGGCGGCATCAATGAACTGCTGAACGGCGCCCGTCAGATAGTTGATGATGAATTCGTCGCGACCATGGGCTTCGTCATTCTGGATGGGCAGCCTTATTTCGCCACCGCCAGGGCCATTCACCCCCATACGGAAGAATTATTGGCAAAGGCGGCCGTTACGCCGGCCAATGCTTTCATATCGGTCATGCTGCGGCCGCTTGATGCCGCATTGCTGCAGACTGTCGCGGACGACTTCGGGTTGCCCCATCTGCGTCTGGTCGAGACATCGGATGCGGCGGGCATTTGGCCCTTGCACACGGTAAATGGGCAGAATATCGGCGCCCTGACGTGGCGGGCCGACCGGCCAAGCATATACATCATGAATGTGATCCTGCCCGGGCTGCTGGCGGTCATCCTGTGTATCGGCGCGCTCGGCTGGTTTGTCTTGAACGGCCTGCGCCGGGGCCAGGCACAAATCCTGCTCGCCGCGCAGCAGGCGCACATGGCGGACCGTTCCAAGAGTGAATTTCTGGCCAATATGAGCCACGAACTGCGAACCCCCTTGAACGCCATAATCGGCTTTTCCGAGATGATGCGGAACGAAACACTCGGCCCGATCGGCAACGAAAGTTACAGGGAATACAGCGGCAATATCCTCGATAGCGGTCAGCACCTGCTGGACATCATCAATGATGTCCTGGATCTGTCCAAGGTTGAAGCTGGTAAATTCACCTTGGAGGAAACCGAGGTTGATCTGGGCAGCATGATCGCTTCCCTGTGCCACATTGTCGAACCACGGGCGCGGGAGAAGCGCATCGAATTGAATATCTCCGTGCCACCGGACCTGCCGGCCGTCATGGCCGATAGCCGCTCCCTGAAGCAGATCCTGGTCAATCTGCTATCCAACGCGGTGAAATTCACGCCTGACGGCGGCAAGATTGGCGTTCATGTCGCGCATAACAGCACGGGCGAGGTCGCCTTTGCGGTTTCCGATACCGGCCATGGTGTGCCGCAGGATCAACTGGCCCTGGTGATGCAGCCTTTTCATCGGGTGGCCGGGACGCTGACCAGCAGTGAAAGCGGAACGGGACTGGGGCTCCCCCTCAGCGCTTCGCTTGTGCAATTGCATGGCGGCGAGATGCGCTTCGAAAGCGAGGTCAACCAGGGCACGACTGTATCCGTCACGTTGCCCAAGGATCGGGTTGTCACCGCCCAAAAAACCTGACTAGGGTGCCGGGCTGCTCTCTTTGATGTGCCGCGACAGCGCGGCGGCGACCTCGCCCGCGTGTGTGGCGGGCATGGGATGACCGGCACCGGCAATGGTATGCCGCACCGCATTGGGCAGATATTGCAAAAGCACTTCACAGACCCCGCGCTCGGGTGCCGTGCTTTTGCCGCCCGTTATGATCAAGGCCGCGGTATCAAGTGTGCCAAGCTCTTCCAAGGTGGTTGGGTTGCTCATTTGCGCGGCATAGACCTGGCGTTGGCTTTCGCTCTTGGCCAGAATCTTGTTTTGGGTATCCGGGTTCAGGCTGTCCCAGGCATCCGGACTGCCGCGATAGTAGTTCAGGAAGTCGCGCCAGGCCGTAACCGGTTCGCCGCGGTCCAGCGCCCCTAGGAAGTCGTCCATGACGCCGACATATTCATCATAATCATCCCGCCTGCCGGCGGCGGCCAACAGCGGACAGCCGCCTGGTTCGATCAGGCAAAGCGAGGCGACGGCGCCACTCACCCCTGCGCGCACGGCCGCGCGTAACGCCACCGCGCCGCCATAGGAATGCCCGGCCAGATGCACGGGCTCCCCGACCGCATGCATCAGGGCGAGAACGATATCCGCCTCGTCATCGAAATTCAGCGCCCGTGCCAACGGCCATGGTCCGGTGTTGCCGCTATTGAACAGATCGGGCAGCAGGTAGCGATAGCCTCCACCCATGGCCGCGCGCACCTGGTCCCACTGGCCGCCATGGTTGGTGGCGGCATGCACCAGCAAGACCGGTGTGCCTCGGCCGATGTCGGCGTAATGGCAATTCACGCCATGAATTTCCAAGCTGGCCACGCCAATTTCCAATCTGTTCAAGCTCGCCGTTCAATTCACCAATACGACAGGATAGCCCGGGAGGAAAGGCAGGGGTCCGCCATGGTGTTCAGCCACCGATGCAGAAGGCGCGCCTTGTAGGGAAATATGAGAAATCCGCAATGAAATTCTAGAACTTCATCCAGAAATAGAGATAATTATCACGATTAGGACCTTTGGAGGATTATTTACCTTGGATGAGTTCGACATCAAGATACTGCAGGCGCTGCAGGAAGACGCCGCATTGTCTGTTGCAGCGGTGGCGGAGCGTGTGGGTTTGTCGCCCACTCCCTGTTGGCGGCGGATACAGAAGCTGGAGGCCAGCGGCATTATTCGTGGCCGGGTGGCCCTGTTGGATGCCTCACAATTGGAGCTGGGCCTGACCGTCTTTGTCCATCTGCGTATAGCCCGCCATGGCACGGACTGGCTGGACGCATTTACCCACTCGATCATGGCGAT
>JASLLM010000293.1 GCA_030747035.1 Alphaproteobacteria bacterium
GCGGACGGCTCAAAGACCTTGAACAGCAGCATGCGGGAGGCGGTTTGCAAACAGCCAAGTGCCGCCGCGCCGCAGCCGGAGGTGTGAAACATCGGCATGAAGTTGGACCAGGTCATGCCCTGGGCGATCCTGCCGCGGGCGAAAACCAGGCGGGCGTTATTGGTTAGGCCGCGATGATGCAGGACGGCGCCCTTGGGAAAACCCGTGGTGCCGGAGGTATATTGGATTTGCGCCGCATCGTCGGGCGTCACTTCGGGCAGTATGGCGGGCTGCTCGCCGTGGCGATACATTGCGTCCCAGTCATCCATGTCGACGATTTCGCGAATGGCGCCAAGGCCATCGCAGGCCTGTACCGCGATCTCCGCCACGGGGTTGCCGCGATAGCTTTCCACCGCGAATAGTCCGACGGAATTCGATTGCTCCAGCAAATAGCGCAGTTCCTGGGGCTGATAGCCTGGATTGGCGGTGACCAGGGTCAGGCCGGCCAGGGCGCAGGCATACTCCATCAACAGCCATTCCGGAATATTCGGCGCCCAGACGCACACCCGCTCGCCCGGCGCATAGCGGGTGGAAAGCGCCAGCGCCAGCCTTTCGCTATCCGCCAGCAATTCGCCGTAGGTCCAGGCACGGTCGGTTTCCCCCTCCATGGTGACTTCGAGCAGGGCCGGTGCGTTGGGGTTTTCGTGCGCTACCTGACGCAGCAGACCGCCCACCGTGGTTTCCAGGATCTGATCGTCGGTCTGGGGCGGAACCAGGGATTCCGTCAATTGTAGCTGATACATGAACGCGCGCCCAAGTTATGGTTTTTCAAATCCTAGATCGAAGGTGTGGTTCAGCCAAACGAAAAACGGCAGCCCCGGGGACCGCCGTTTTCCAGTTCAGTTCGGGCTTCCCTCAGGCGGCCGCCCTGCGGTTGACCAGATTCTCAAAATCTTCGATCAGTTGCGCGGTAATGGCGCCCGGTTTGAAGCGGTAATCGTCGATCACACCCACCGGCGTCACCTCGGCCGCCGTGCCGGTCAGAATGCATTCGGTGGCGTTGGCCATTTCCTCCGGCATGATCGCACGTTCGATGATCTCGTAGCCGCGCGCCTTGGCCAGGTCGATCACCGTGCGCCGGGTGATGCCGTCCAGGAAGCAATCCGGGGTCGGCGTATGCAGTTTGCCGTCGATCACGAAGAAGATGTTGGCACCGGTGCTTTCCGCGATCTGGCCGCGCCAGTCCAGCATCAGGGCGTCGTCATAGCCTTCCGCCTCGGCCGCGTGCTTGGAGAGGGTGCAGATCATGTACAGGCCGGCCGCCTTGGAATGCACTGGCGCGGTACGGGGATCGGGACGGCGCCATTTCGTGGTCTTCAACTTGATGCCGACCGTGCGGGCTTCGGGATCAAAATAGGAGGGCCACTGCCAGACCGCGATTGCCAGGTTGATGCGGTTGGCCTGGGCCGAAACACCCATCATTTCCGAGCCGCGCCAGGCCACGGGCCGGACATAGCCATCGACGATGTTGTTTTTCAGCACTGTTTCCCGGCAGGCCGCATTGATTTCATCGGCGCTGTAGGGGATCTCGAAATCCAGCAACTTGGCGGAATTCAACAGCCGGTCGGTGTGTTCCTCCAGCTTGAAAATCTCGCCGCCATAGACCCGTTCGCCCTCGAATACGGAGGAGGCATAGTGCAGGCCATGGGTCAGTACGTGCGCCTGGGCATTCTCCCACGGCATCATTTCGCCGTTGTACCAGATGCTACCTTCCAGTTTATCGTAAGAGATCGTTGCCATGACTGAGGCCTCCAGGGACTGATTATTGCGCGTTTGATGATGCTAACGTAACATCTAGAAAATATATGTCAATAGTACTGACCAAAAAAATGTCAGCAGCATTGACACATCTCGTGTAGCATGGGGCCATGTCCGATATTCTGACCGAAACCGCGGCCGATGCCGCGCTTGACGACGAGGCCAAGCCGGCCCAAGAGGCTGATGCGCGGGGAGAGGTCGATCCGGCGTTGGCCGGGCTTGACGACGAACAACTGATCCAGGCCATAGAAATGTTGTTTTATGCCTATCGGGATTTCACCTCGGATCCGGACGAGATACTGAAGGCTTACGGTTTCGGCCGGGCGCATCACCGTGCGGTGCATTTCATTGGCCGCAACCCGGGCATGACGGTGGCCGAACTGCTGGCCATCCTGAAGGTGACCAAGCAGAGTCTCAGCCGCGTCTTGAGCCAGTTGGTGACGGAGGAATATGTCCGCCAGGTGAAGGGCAGCCGGGACCGGCGGCAACGCCTGCTGTATCTGACGGAAAAAGGCGAAACCCTGTTTGCCAGATTATCCGGACCCCAGAAGGCCCGCTTTGCCAGGGCCTTCCGCAGCGCCGGCGCCGACGCCGTGGCCGGCTATCGTAAGGTATTGGCAGATATGCTGAACGCGGACGAACGGGCGGCGGTTTTGAAAGCAGTGGAGCGGTCCTGAGGCGGCAGGCATGAACGACAGCGCGCGCCACATATTGGTTGTCGATGACGATGATCGGCTGCGCGATCTGCTGCGGCGTTACCTGGGCGAATACGGTTTTCGCGTCTCCACCGCCTCCTCCGCGGCGGAGGCGCGGGCCGCGCTTTCCGGTCTGGATTTCGATCTATTGGTGCTGGACCTGATGATGCCGGGCGAAACAGGGTTGGAACTGACCGAGGATTTGCGCCGGGGCAATAACGCGGTCAAGGCGCTGCCGATCCTACTGCTGACCGCCATGGGCGAGGCCGAGGACCGTATAGCGGGACTGGAGGTTGGCGCCGATGACTATTTGGCCAAGCCGTTCGAGCCGAGAGAGCTTGTCCTGAGGATCGAGGCCATCTTGCGCCGTGGCGGGCCGAAGACGGAGGATGTGGCGCGGGTCAGCTTTGGTGCCTGCAGTTTCGATATCGAGCGCGGCGAATTGCAGCGCGACGGCGAGATGGTGCGTCTGACCTCGGGCGAGATCGAGTTGCTGCGGCTGTTCGCGCGCAGCCCCGGCGTCACAGTCGGCCGGGCCGAACTGCTGGCACAATCCGATGCGGGCAATGTGCGCGCGGTGGATGTGCAGATCACCCGGCTGCGCCGCAAGATCGAGGACGACCCGAAGGAGCCGCGCCATCTGTGCACGGTGTGGGGGCAGGGCTATGTCTTCTGGCTGGACTGACGGGGCCGATGATAGGGCGAAAGGCG
>JASLLM010000294.1 GCA_030747035.1 Alphaproteobacteria bacterium
AACTGGTGCAGTCGGAAATTGACGCAGGCACAGAGGTTAAGAGCATCCTGCAGGACGGCCTGATCGCGCCGCTTGATGAGATCGGGGAGAAATTCTCCGCCGGCACCCTGTTCGTGCCGGAGATGCTGATGGCGGCGGAAGCGGTACAGGCGGGTCTGGACATCCTGCGCCCCCTGCTGACGGAAACCGGCGTCAAACCCATCGGCACTGTCGTGCTGGGCACCGTGAAAGGCGATCTGCACGATATCGGCAAGAACCTGGTCGGCTTGCTGCTGGAAGGTGCCGGCTTCAAGGTGGTCGACCTGGGCACGGACGTTGATGGTGAAGAGTTCATCGCCGCCGCCCAGGAGAACGACGCCGATATCATTGCCCTGTCGGGCCTTTTAACCACCTCCATGCCGGAGATGGAGAAGGCGGTGGCAACGGTGCGTGACGCAAACGTCAACCGCAACCTGAACGTCAAGGTGATGATCGGCGGCCCGCCGGTACACCATGAATTCGCCATGACCATCGGCGCCGATGCCTACGGCATGGACGCCCCCGCCGCCGTCGAGCAGGCGCGGGAATTCGTCACCGGATAGTTTGCCGCCCAGTCGGTACCGGACGGAAACCCTTGGACAATGGAAAGAGAACACAAATGACATGGACATCGAGAGAGCGGGTACTCGCCGCGCTGAACCACGAAGAACCGGATCGTGTGCCGATTGATCTGGCGGGCGCTGGCGCCACCGGGATCGTATTGGACGCCTATGACCGGCTGAAGGCGCATTTGGGCCTGGAACATGAAACCAAGATCCGCTCCAAGCTCAATCATCTGGCCGATCCCGATACATCCGTATTGAACCGCTTCGGCGTGGATACCCGCGCCATCACCGCCGGCTTTGGCCGGGCCTCGGGCAAATGGGTTGATAACCTGACCTTCATCGATCACTTCGGCGTCACCTTCAAGGGCACCACGGGTACCGACGATAAGCATTTTCTCTACAAGGATGGCCCGCTGTGTGGCGGCAAACTGACCATTGACCGGATCGATGCCATGGATTGGCCCGATCCCGACAATCCCGCAATCGCCACCGGCATCAAGGAAGCGGTCGAGGGCTTCAAGGCCGAGGGTGACTACTGCCTGGTCTTGAATGTGCCGGATCAGGTTATTCACCGGGCCTATGCCCTGCGCGGCATGGTCGATTTCCTCAAGGATTTCATCCGCGCCGAGGAAGCCGCCTGTTACCTGATGGACAAGCTGGCCGATTACAACATTCGCGCCTCGGAACAAATGATCGAGGCGGCCGGCGCCGAGAATATCGATATCATCTTCTTCGGCGAAGATCTGGGCACCCAGGACGGCTGCATGTTCGATCCCGACCATACATATGGCCGCCTGATCAAACCGCGTCACGAGCGCATCATTCAGACCCTGAAAGCGAAGACCGGCGGCCTGTCACTTTTCCATTGCTGCGGCTCGGCCTACGAGTTCATCCCGCATTTGATCGATATCGGTGTTGATGTTCTGAACCCGGTACAGGTCACGGCCAAGAACATGGAGCCGGATCTTCTGAAG
Organism: Alphaproteobacteria bacterium; assembly: GCA_030747035.1. GTDB lineage: Bacteria > Pseudomonadota > Alphaproteobacteria. The sequence goes on from JASLLM010000294.1 coordinate 1,559, forward strand.
GATAAATTTGGCGACCGCATGTCGTTCTGGGGCGGCATCAATACCCAGGATATTCTGCCCTACCAGTCCGCTGACGCGGTCAGGGCGGAGACCGAACGCTGCATCGATATTTTCGGCAAGCAAGGCGGCTACGTTCTGAACGCGGTGCACAACATCCAATTCGAAGTGCCGGCCGAGAACATCGTCGCCATGTACGATACCGGTTTGAAACACCGCTACTAGAGCCGGTTGACAAGTGCCGCTGGGCCATGCGTTGTGAATACAGTAGGAGAATGATGCATGCGCTATGAAGATGTTGCTGCCGCGTTGCAAGGTACCGGCTTTATCTGCCGGGGCGGCTTCAAACCGGGCCCGGATGACGCGGTACCGGAGGTAACGGCGGAAAGCGATGCCGTCTTGGTAGTTATCGGTAATGCCGGTTCCGCCATGTGGCCGAACTTCGACGCGGCCTATGGAGCCGAGCAGCGCCAGGCGACGCAAAACCCATTGAACGACTGGACGGCGGCGGTGATGCGGCCGATCGCCGCCAAGCTGGGTGCCCGGGTGCATTTTCCCTTTGACCGGCCCTACCACCCGTTCCAACGCTGGGCCATGAAGGCGGACAGCGTCTGGCAATCGCCGCTGGGGCCGTTGATCCATCCCCGGTATGGATTGTGGCATGCCTATCGCGCCGCCTTGGTATTCGAGCCTGGCTTTGAGCTGCCGCCACGCCCGGCGGAGGACAATCCCTGCGACACTTGTGCCGAAAAAAAATGCCTGACCGTCTGCCCCGTCAATGCCTATGACGAGGGCCGCTATGACGTCCCGGCCTGCATCGGACATATCGCCACGGAAAAGGGCAAAAGCTGTATTGATCTGCATTGCCTGGCCCGGCGTGCCTGTCCCGTTGGCCGGGACATGGTCTACGATCCGCCCCATGCCGCCTTTCACATGTCGAAATTCCTGGCCAATTTGACGAAACGGTATGTCGTCGAGGTGCCGCAGGCAGTCAATACGACGCTGCCCGGCGAAGGGAATGCCTAAATCAGGTGAGAGCCGGTGCCTGATAAATCATTATCGAACTCCGCCACCGAGGCGCTTGTGGTCTTTTCGCCCTCTGGCCATCAAGGCAAGGTGGCGGTGGGTGCCTCGTTGCTGGACGCGGCCCGTAGCCTGGGCGTGGATCTGGATTCGGTCTGTGGCGGTCGTGGTATCTGCGGACGCTGCCAGATTGAGGTTGGCGAGGGCGACTTCGCCAAGCATGGCATTCGCTCCAGCGCCGATCACCTAACGCCCGGCAACGAGGCCGAAGCAACCTACGCCGAACGCAAGGGTTTGAAGCAGGGCCGCCGGCTGGCCTGTCACGCCCATATCCTTGGCGATCTGGTGATCGATGTGCCGCCCGAAAGCCAGGTCCACCGTCAGGTCGTGCGCAAGCGGGCCGAGGCCCGCGCCATCGAGCTCGATCCTGTGCTGCGCCTGCATACGGTGGATGTGGCCAAGCCGGAACTGGAAATTCCCAGCGGCGATGGGGAACGCCTGCTCCGCGCCCTCGACGAAACCTGGGACTTGCCGGGCCTGACGATCGATACCGCCGTACTGGCGGAAGGCGCATCGGCCCTGCGCGCCGGCCGCTGGACGGTGACCGCCGCAGTCCGGGGCGGTG
>JASLLM010000295.1 GCA_030747035.1 Alphaproteobacteria bacterium
CTCGTGCTCGCGGGAAGCCAGGGCCTCGGGCGAATGCTCCCAGCCCCGCCACCAGTCGGGGTGGGAGCAGGCCTCGATCTTGATCACTTCGGCGCCCATGTCGGCCAGATGCCGGGTCGCCAACGGTCCGGCCCAACCCATGGTGAGATCGACGATGCGGACATCGCGAAGGGGCAGTTTCACCGTCATATCCCGCCCCTCCCCAGTGCCACGGCGCCGCTTGACGCTAAGCGCGCGATCTCGTCTTCGCCAAGGCCGAGCCGGCCGGACAGAATTTCATGGCCATGTTGACCAAGGCGCGGCGCGGTGCCGCCCTTGGCCAGTGGTGTCGCGGCCAGCTTCCAGGGAATGGTGGCGGCAGTGAAGCTGCCCAGGTCCGGATGCTGGTATTGCGCCAGAACGTCCCGGGCCTGGAAATGGTCCAGATCCGCCAAATCCGCCATGCTCGGCACCAGGGCGAACGGCACGCGACGGGCCTGGGCATCGTGGAACAATTCCAGGGCCGGAAACTTGCGGAACAGCGGGATCAGGCATTCATCGAGCTCTTCGGCCCGGTCATTGCGCATCCGGGCAGTAAAGAAACGCGGATCCTCGAACAGCTCCGGCGCGCCAAGCAGTTCGCAACAGGCCTTCCACTGGGCTGGGGTCAGGGCGGTCACGCCGATCCAGCCGTCCGATGCCGGATAGATCGATTGCGGATAGGTAGGAGTGAATTTGTTGACGCCCTTGCGCACCGATGGCGCGCCCTCGTAGGCAAAGCGGACACCAGCGGATTCCGTATAGGTGGTCTGCGCCTCCACGATGGATTGATCGATCAAGACGCCGTCATCCCCCGACAGACCGCCGACCAGGGCGGTCATGGCGGCGATAAAGGCGGTCAGGCCGCCGGTGATCTGGGCGTAATAACCACCCGGAATGACCGGTGGACCTTCCTTTTGCCCGATGGGATAGATAAATCCGGCCAGGGCCTGGGCCACGGCATCGCAGCCCGACCAGTCCCGCCGCGGCCCGTCGTTGCCGAACCAGCTCAACGCCACCATGATCAGTTTTGGCGCCAAGGCGTGCAGCCCTTGGAAGCCCAGACCAACGGCATCCGCCTCGCCCGGACCAAGAGCTTCCAACACCACATCGGCCTCGACAGCCAATTGCCGCGCCAGGGCCGCACCCTCGGGCGCGCCCAGGTCCAGGGCGATGCTGGATTTTCCCGTGCTCAGGAATGCATGCAGGCCACTCGCCTCGGGTGCGGCGACGCCTTCTGCGAATGGCGGCAGCCGGCGCACCATGTCGCCATCCACCGGCCTCTCAACCTTGATCACCTCGGCCCCGCAGGCCGCAAGCAACGCACCGCAATAACCCAACGCGACACCTTCGCCCAATTCGACGACTTTCAGGCCTTCCAGGGCACTCATACAGGACCTCTCCTCCGGCGATGCACGACAGCTCGGCAACCATTAGAGCACGTTTCACCCCGGCTCAGCCAACCGGCCGCGCGAAGAGGCATGAAATGGGATTGCCGGGGCGGCGAGGACGGATCGCGGCCGCCGCCTAACCGCCGACGGTTTGAATTTCGCCCGGTTGGGCCGCATCCTCGGCCTTGGCGCGGCGCTGCCGGGCCTCCTCCACCAGATCCATAATCACGCGGCTGGCCCGTTCGCCCGCCTTGCCGTCGGCATTGTTGACCCATTTTTCCAGTGCCTGGACACTGGCCTTTGGCAATTCGCCGCCGCGGTTTCTGGCCGGCCGGGAGAGTGCAATTTCAGCCATCATCCTGACCAGTTCATCTTCCGAATTGGCCCGCCCCGCCGCATCGCCCAGATCGACCATGAAGGGCGCCGCCAACGGGGTCGCCGCTTCATCGAAATGGGGCGAGACCACAGCCACATTGGCCGCCAGGGCCTCGAAAAGAGAGCCGCTGTTGATCGTGCACAGCACATCCGAGCCGGCGATCAGGTCAAAGGAATTGCCGCCAACCATCACTTCCAGGTTCTCCGGCGGCCCGAAGTCTTCCCCCAACCCCTCGTTCAAGGATTCCACGGCCAGAACATGGTTCTTGGATTTGATGATGACGTGGATCTCGGGGTGTTCCCGGGCCAGGCGGATCATCGCCCGAATGCAGTTCCGCGACAGGTTGGCGAAGTTGATCTTTTCCAAATCCGGGTCCAGGGACTCGAAGCGGTCATCGCCGCGCCTGCCAAGAACGGGGCATCCCGTCCGGTCGTTGAAGGACATGAACAAAACCGTCGGCCGGCCATCAAGGGACTGATCCTGGCCGGCGTGTTCCCGGCGGTACTGATGAAAGCGGTCCAACCTGGGCGCGCCGGTAGCGACGATGCGGTCGGCGGGCGCGACGCCGGCATTTATTTCAATGCGCCGTTCGATCTCGTTGTAGGTCGTGATCAACCGGCCCTGGAAGGGCGTCTTCCGTTCCCGGTAGGTCTTCTCATAAAACGGCTCCACACCCGGGGTCTTGATGCATTCCTTGTGCATGGCCACGACGGGAATATCGAATTGGCCCAGGGCGGCGGCAAACTCCTGCTCGGCATAAAAACTGAAATTGGCGGTCAGGGCGACATCAAGCTCGAGCCGCGGCACCAAATGACGGCAGACCCCAATCATGAAGTCGCGGTAGGCCTGTTTCCTGGCCGTAATGGCATCGTTGTCCTGGCGGTAGTTGTTGTCGTCCACCAAGTCGCCAAAGAAGTAGTTCGCGATGATTTTCAGGGCCTTGCGGTGCAGGCGCAGCACCTTGAAGCGGCCGTCCATGGCAATGCTGCTTTGCACATCCTCGGCAAAGCCGCTTTTCGGCAGGGTCAGCGCGATCACCGGCTTTCCGGGCACCTTGGCCTCGTGCACAGTTTGCACCTGCCAGGCCAGCAGCCAGGCGGCCAATCGGGGATAGTTGTTGCGGGCCGCCAAGACCAGCAGATACTTCGAGGTCATGACGCCAAACATGCCCGGCTTGGTCGCCATTCCGAGCAAACGGCGGCGGACGATATGAAAGCCTGAAACGAGGTTCATATTCTACTGATTCCCATGTTCCAATAATGACCGTTTAGGCCTTTGCCCGCGCGGATGCAAGAGCCTAGGCGATCGGCAATTCAATGGTATCGAGACGCGGCAAATTCAGTGGATCATCCCGCGCCGGATCGACGGTGCCT
>JASLLM010000296.1 GCA_030747035.1 Alphaproteobacteria bacterium
TACGCCCCCAGGCGCCCAAGTTGATCTACATCTCCATGTCCGGTTTCGGCGATAAGGGACCTTATGTGCACAAGCCCGTCTATGACCCGATTATCCAGGCGGTGTCCGGCCTGGCCTCGGTCCAGGGCGGCGGCGATAACCTGCGGCCCCGGCTGGTCCGGACCGTCGTCCCCGACAAGGTCACGGCACTGACCGCCTCTCAGGCCATCACGGCGGCCCTGTTGGCGCGGGAACGCAGCGGTGAGGGACAGCACATAACCCTGAACATGCTTGATGCCATGATGCAGTTCCTCTGGTCATCCGACATGGGCGGGCAGACCTTTGTCGAGAATCCGTTTCCACAACATCGGGTTTCGGCCTTCAACGACCTGATTTATGCCACTTCCGACGGCCATATGGCGGTATCCGTCATGACGGATGCCCAATGGTCCGGCCTGACCCGCGCCCTGGAACGGCCCGACTGGCTGCAAGATCCGCGTTTCACCACGCCGGCCCTGCGCGACCGGAATTTTGATGAGCGGGTGGCCCTGACACAAAGTGTTCTGGAAACCAAATCCAACGCCCACTGGCTGGAACGCCTGGACGCCGAAGGTGTGGCCTGCGCACCGGTTCTGACCCGCACGGAACTGATCGAGCATCCGCAAATTCAGGCCAACCAGACGGTTCAGGAAAGCCTCCACCCCGTCGCGGGTCCCGTGCGCCAAGCCCGCCACGCGGCAAATTTTGGCTCCACCCCCGCCGCGAACCAAAAACCGGCGCCGGGGCTGGGCGAGAACACCGATGAAATACTGGCTGAACTGGGTCTTGGCGAAGACGAAATAGCGGATTTACGCGCCACCGGCATCGCCGGGGAGGAGGACTAGATGGGTACCTATGACCCCCGGGAGCAGCGCTCCCTTACGTTTCACGACGCAGTTCCGAGTTTTCGCGACGGTGGCGACACTCCGCGGGCCTATCTGGAACGCTGTTTAGAGACCATTACCCGGCACGAAGCAACGGTTAAGGCCTATGCCGCGCTGAACGAGGACGGCGCCCGGGAGGCGGCGGATGCCGCCACGGCCCGCTATAAGGATGGCCGCCCGCTTTCCGCCATCGACGGCCTGCCGATCAGTATCAAGGATTTGCTGGAAACCAAGGATATGCCGACCCAGATGGGTTGCGAAGCCTATGCCGGCAATTTCCCAAAAAACGACAACGCCGCCGTCTGGGCCCTGCGCCAGGCCGGCGCGGTGGTGCTGGGGAAAACCGTGACGGCAGAACTCGGCGGCACGCACCCTGGTCCGACGACCAACCCGTTCGATCCCAGCCGTACGCCCGGCGGTTCATCCTCGGGCTCGGCGGCGGCGGTGGCGGCGGGCATGGTGCCGGCGGCGATCGGCACCCAGGTTGGCGGCTCCATCATCCGCCCGGCGGCCTATTGCGGCAATGTCGCCCTGAAACCGACCCAGGGCGGCATCAATCGCGGCGAACGCCAGGCCACCTCCATGAGCACACATGGCATCCATGCCGGCTGTATCGAGGATATGTGGCAAGCCGCCATCGAGATCGCCCGGCGGGCGGGCGGCGACCGCGGCTGCCTTGGCCTGTTCGGCCCCGATACGGCGCCCGCGCCGGTCAAACCGGGACGCCTGATCGTCCTGGAAACCGCCGGCTGGGAGATATTGGACAATGCCTCCAAGACCGCGTTCGAGGGCTTGCTGGAAAACCTGCGACAGGCAGGCGTTACTTTGTTGCGCCGTTCAGAGCATGACCTGGTGGAAAAACTGGAACAGGCGATCGTCGAGGCGCCCGCCATTTGTGGCGACATCACCCGTTGGGAAAACCGCTGGGCCCAACGCAATTTGGTAAACCAGAAAGGCGAATTCGTCTCCGACCGCTTGAAGGCCGGCCTGGCCCTGGCCGAGGCCATGAGCCCCGATGACTACCGTGCCGCCATGCTGGCGCGGTCTGCGGCGCAAACTTGTCACGATGCCATCGGTTTGCTGGCCGATGCGGCGATCACCTTGTCCTGTCCCGGCCCGGCACCGCTTTGGCCGGGCGATATTCAGGGGCAGCCCCTGGCGCCACGGCCGACGGGCGATGCCATTTTCAACACGCCTTCATCGATGCTGTTCGCGCCCTGCGTCACCATGCCGTTGTTGGGCGTCGACGGCATGCCGGTTGGCGTGCAGGTCATGGGCCAGCAGCACCAGGATGCCCGGATGACCGCAATTGCGCGTTGGATGCTTGATACAATAGAACCCGTTATCATCGGCTCGTAACCTGAAATTCGAAATGGGGAGATGGACGATGCTTGGTATCGTGATCGAATATGACTATTCAGGGGATGAAGGGGAATGGAAAGCGGCGGCGGATGCCTTCGTGCAGGCGATCGACGCGGACCCGCGCCTGCGCGGCCGGTTTTCCTATCAGGTCAACATCAAGGGAGACGGTCCGGGCCGGGTGCATATCGGACGCTGGGACGAGGCCGAAACCCAGGCCTATCTGTTCGAACAGGATTTCTTCAAAACCTTCGCGGCCCAGGTCAAGTCTTTCGGCGGCGATACGCTGAAAACCGCGCCCTACCCGCGGATCACCGGAACCGAGGGCTAGGGGCATGAGCCCTTTATAGGCCTGCCGCAAATGCGTTGTGTCGAAATAGCCATTGACGAGGTCTGCGCCGATCTGGCGCAACTTCATGGTCTATGGGAGCAAGTAACGGACGGCGGCCGCTACGAAATTGGCCGGCTTGGTTTCGCGCCGCTGACGCGGATTATCAGCCACCGCGCAACCATCATTCATATTACTGATTCAGACGATCCACTGGATTGGATCATCCAGTCATTTACCTCCGACTTCAATTCGCTGGCAAACCATTCCTTCGTTGGCCAACGTTTCGGTGATATCCCCGATGCCAACTACACCGGCTTGATCGCGCCTTCGCTGCGGGCAACGCGGGAGCTTGGCGAACCCATGGCGCATTTCGTGGATGGCGTGCTGAATGATCAGCGGGTGGTTTACGAAGAATTGACGCTGCCGCTGTACCAAGACGGCGTGATTGAGAAATTAGTGACGGTGTCCAGGGAATCGTGAACAAGGATCTGGAAGACTACGGTCGCCTGCTAACCAGGGTGGTCAAGGCCAACACCATGTTGTTCCCCGACCAGCCGA
>JASLLM010000297.1 GCA_030747035.1 Alphaproteobacteria bacterium
GTGGTTAAGAGAATCACACCCGCAAGCTCATGAAAACCCGCCATAAGAGTCAGCAGTTGAGACGACTGGTATTAGAGGCAAACCCTATGGCAAGCTAACCAAGGCCCAAAAGAAAACCTTGGGCAAGAAATTCGAACATTCCGTCAGCGACCACATGCCAATCTGGGTCCGCATCCCCCGGCCGGGGTTTGATTGAGCCGCCGGTCCGGGTTCAATTCGCCAACAGACGCAGGGCATCCTCCCGCAGGTCGACCTTGCGGATCTTGCCCGAGGCCGTCATGGGGAAGTCTTCGACGAAGATGACGTGGCGGGGGATTTTGAAACTGGCGACCTTGCCGCGGCAGAATTCGATGATCTCCTGGCCGGAAATTTCCGTTCCCGGCGCGCGCTGGACGAAAGCTACCGGCACCTCCGCCAGTTTTTCGTCCGGATAGCCGACAACGGCGATCTGGAATATCTCCGGCTGGGCCAACAGCAGGCCCTCGGTTTCCATGGGATCCACATTCTCGCCACCGACCTTCAGCATATCCTTGTAACGGCCAAGGAAACGTATGGCGCCATCATCCAGCCATTCCGCTGTGTCGCCCGTATGGAACCAGCCGTCCTCGTCAAAGGCGGCCGCCGTCTCCTCCGGTTTTTTGTAATAGCCCAGCATCAGGCTATAGCCCCGCACCAGCAATTCGCCCGGAAGGTTCGGCGGTTGATCCTCGCCCGTCTCCGGATCGACGACGCGAAGTTCATAGCCCAGGCCGCAATAACCGGAGGTCTCGCAGCGCTGGGTCTCGGTATCGTCAAGGGAATTCAGGGCGGCGCCCAGCCAGATCTCGGTCATGCCGAAACCGGAGAGATTGATGATCGGTGCCAGTACCTCCGCGCCACGTCGAACCACGGGCGTGGCGCTGTGCATGCCGGCGGCGAAGATGCCCGTGCGCAGGGATGAGACATCCCTGGGCCTGGCTTCCTGCGCTTCGGTCAGGCCCTTTAAATGCGCCTCGAAACCATGCATGACGGAAACGCCTTCCGCCACGATCAGGTCCAGACTTTCATCAGGCTCAAAGGTTTCCGTCAGGATCTGCCGGGCCCCGGTTATCTGCGACATCAGCATGCCCTCGGAATAGCCGAAGGCATGAAACAACGGCAGATAATTCAGGATCGTGTCGCGGACGGTAATGCCCATGCGGAAGCCGCGCTCCTCGATATTGCGGATCAGCTTGTGGCTGTGCATGGCGCCCTTGGGGAAGCCGGTGGTGCCGGAGGTATACATGATAAAGACCGGATCGTCGGGATCGACCGAGGCGGCCCGGGCGGCCAAATCAGCGTCGCTGACCTCCGCGCCGGCCCCCAGGGTTCCTGACCATGACACCGTACCGCCGTAGTCTTCCCGGCCCATGATCATAACGCAACGCAATTCGGGGAAATTGCCGTCATCGATCCTGCTGCCCGAACCAGGCAGGGCGACGACTTCACGCACCATCTCCAGATAGTCGATGGGGCCGGAGATATCATGGGTAATCAGGTAGGCGCTGTCCGATTGGCGCAGCACATATTCCAGATCCGTGGTGCGAAAGCGGGTGTTGATGGGCACCTGTATCGCGCCGACCTTGGCCAGGGCACAGGAGATAAACATCCATTCGGCGCAATTGTTCAGCCACAGGGCGACATGATCGCCCCGTTCCACGCCTCGCGCCATCAGGCCCTTGGCCGCGCGGTCGACCTCCCTCTGGATATCCCGGAAGCTGTAGCGTTCGTCCTGATAAACCAACGCCTCGCGGTCACCGAACCGTCCGGCGGCTTCATCGGCCAGATCGCCGAACCGCCGCTTACTGTACCACTCCATTACCGAAGACCTCTCCTGCCCCTGCGTACTCCAGTTTGGGGTATTTTCAACCAGATGGTGGCGGCCGGTCAATCGCCGGAATGGACGGTAACATTGCCGCGCGCGCCTTTCTTTGAAACAATCCCGGCACAGGAGTAGACAATGCTGCCGACGCAATTACGACGCAACGAAGACGAGGCCCGGGTCATCCGCGCCATTGCCGAGGGCGGCGAAGACGGCCCCGTCCTGATGCTCAATCTGAACCGCTATAGACCCGATGCCGGCTTTCCCGGCGATGGCCTTTATCACCAATACATTACCGGCCTGGAACAATTCCTGCCCGTCGTCGGGGGCAGGCTCCTTTGGCGCACGCCGGTTTTCGGGCAGGCGGTGGGGGAGCAGCGATTGGATGAAATCCTGGCCGCCTGGTACCCCAGCCATCAGGCCTTCCTGGATCTGGCCGGCGCGCCCGGCGGCGAGGAGAATTACCGCCTGCGCGGCCTATGCGTGGAATATGCCGTGATCCACCGTTGTCCCGGCGATCAGTACCCGCTCATGCCATAGGCACCACGATAACCTGAAATCAACGGTATTCCTTGCGCATGGACTGCCACGGACAGGCTTGATAGGGCCAGGATCAGCCAGACAAATGGCACCCAGGCCAAGACCCCGAGAAAAAGCCATATCAAGAGGCGCAGCATCAACGGCAATCGGCTGTCGTCACTATGTGAGGGGGAATCCGAGAACAGTATTGCCGTGGACATGATTTAATCTCCTGCATCATGAATGAACGATCATGACTCGTCGTCAGAGACGAAATGTCCTCCGTGCGTTAACCATATTATAAAATGTGGCGGGGGAATGAAGTGCAATCCATCACATAGCGATCGAATGCCGCCGCCCTTACTCCACGCGCACCTTGGCCGTGGTCTTCAGTACCGCTTGCCGGCGCCCGCCCATCGTTCGCCACAGTTGGTATTCACCCCTATAGATGCCCGGCGGCCAGGGCGCGCGGCCGCGTTTGCCATTGTAGGTACCGGACCGCCGTTCTATTGCCTCGGCCGGTGCAAGGGATATCCGGCGCTGGTCAATACTTTCTGAGCAGCCGGTTGGTATAGAAAAAGCAAGTTCCGGCGGACGGCGGCCTCGCGTGTCGGGAAAGTGCGCGAGGGCGCGCCTGCCTACTGCATGCCGTCATAGTAGGTCCGAAGCACATTGAGCACTTCGGGACGGCTGAATTCCGTGGGTATGTCTTCCCCATTGGCGAACATCTCGCGCAGCCTGGTGCCCGAGATATTAAGCCGGTCTTCTTCGCCATGCGGACAGGTCC
>JASLLM010000298.1 GCA_030747035.1 Alphaproteobacteria bacterium
GATCGCGGGCATGAACCTGCCCATGCTTATCAAGCTGGTGAAGGTCCGCCAGGATGATGATCTGCAGGACGCCGTGGCCAAGGCCCAGGAATCAGGCCGCAAATATATCAACGTTGCCTCGATCCTGCTGCGCGGCGACAGTTAGGTCCAAGAGTTATCGGTATGAGTAACGAAGCCGTTCACCGGACCCTGGCCATCACTAACAGCCGCGGCCTGCATGCCCGCGCCGCGGCCAAGTTCGTCAATTGCGCGGAGCAATTTCAGGCGGAAATTTTTGTCACCCGCCAGGGCGTCGAAGTGCCTGGCCGTTCCATCATGGGTTTGATGATGCTGGCCGCCGCGCCGGGCACGGAAATCGAGGTCCGGGCCGTGGGCGCCGACGCCGCCGATGCCATCGCGGCCCTGGCCGCACTGACCGCCAACAAGTTCGACGAAGACTGACCGGGCCAGCGGTTCCATCACCGGAGTTTGGTATTATTCCCTGGGCGAATGCTTGGCCAGGATGCGCTGCAACGTGCGCCGGTGCATGTTGAGTTGACGCGCGGTTTCCGAGACGTTGCGGTTACACTGTTCATAGACCCGCTGAATATGCTCCCAGCGCACCCGGTCGGCGGACATGGGCCGTTCCGGAAGGGCGGGAATTTCACCGTTCTCGGCCAGCAAGGCGGCCTCGATGGCGTCCGCGTCAGCCGGCTTCGATAGATAGTCGACCGCGCCCAGTTTCACCGCCGCCACCGCCGTGGCGATATTGCCATAGCCGGTCAACATGATGATGCGGCCGTTTGGCCGCACTTCGCGCAGGGCACTGACTACATCCAGGCCGCTGCCGTCTTCCAGGCGCAGATCGATCACCGCGTAGTCCGGCGCATGCTCCCGCGCCTGAACGATGGCATCCTGCACGGATGCGGCAGTGATCACCGCAAAGCCCCGCCGGCCCATCGCCACGGCCAAACGCTGCAGCCAGACATGATCATCATCGACCAACAGCAGGGAACGGACCGCCTCGGCCCCATCGCCCGCCGTACCGCCGGCCCCACCACCTTCGTTGGCTCCTTCGCCAGTCATCGTCACTAGTCTCCTTGGCTCGCCTGTTGCAACTGTCCCGCACCGGCGGCATCAGTAGCTGCATGATCTTCGTCCGCAAGGTCTATTATGTGCCTTGGCCAGCGAATGACAACCGTTGCGCCCATGCCTTGCCGCCGGTTGAAGAAATGCAGGGCCGCGCCGGTTCGCTCCAGCAGGGTTTTTGAGATGAAAACGCCCAGTCCCATGCGGCCGCTGCCCGGCCTGGTGCTAATATATGGATCCCCCAGCAAATCAAGAATATTTGCCGCGAATCCCGGCCCGTCGTCGCTAATCGATAATTCCACCTGATCATGGTCCCAGGTAAATGCAAGATCAACCTGGCTGCGGGCGAATTCCGTTGCATTTTCAATCAGATTGCCCAATCCCTGCACCAGTTCGGGGCTGCGTTTGACCAGGGGCGGCAGGGCGGTGGCCTTGGCGGTGACCAGCACCGCCGTGTCATCGTCGCCATAGCGTTCCGCCAGATCCGAGATCAGGGCATCGAAGGCCATCTCCGATAGCGCCGGGTCGGCCCCGGCGGAGGGATTGCGGGCCAGACTGGCGAGAATCTCCCGGCACCGCTCAACCTCGCCATTCAGCACTTCAAGGTCCGTATGGACTTCGCTGCCGGCCGGTTGTCCGTGCAAAAGCTCTTTCGCGATCAGGGCAATGGTGCCCAGCGGCGTGCCAAGTTCATGGGCCGCCGCCGCCGCCAGACTGCCCAGGGCGGATAACTCCCGCTCCTGCGACAGATAGGCCTGGGTCGCCGCCAGGGCATCGGACATGCGCCGGGTCTCTTCCGCCACGCGCCAGGCATAGAACATCAGGAAAACGGCGCCCAAAACCAGAGAGATCCAGATCGCCGCGGCATAGATTTGCGGTAGCTGAAAGCCCGGGGCCGGCCAGGGCAACGGCATATGATACAGCGCCAGCAGGCTGACGCAGGATACCGCCAAAAGACCCAGGTAGATCGTGCTGCGCAGACTAAGAATTGTGGCCGAAATGGTGACTGGCACCAGGAACAGCAGCGCAAAAGGATTGTGCAGACCGCCGGTCAGATACAACAAGACCGCCAGTTGCACGATATCAAAGGCCAGATAGGTGGCGGCCACCCGGTCACGGTGCCATTCGTTCAAATTGGATCCGGCCAGGATCCATAAATTCACCGCCACGGAGACGCCGATGGTGACCATTGCCGGAATCATCGGCAAGGCATAGTTCAGCAGCTCATCCACCACCAGCAGGGCAATCAACTGGCCAAAGATGGCCAGCCAGCGGATCAGCAACAAGGTACGCACCCGCACCCTGCCCATTGCCGGACGTGGCCGGTCGGTGTGGGCTATACGGCTTGACATCATCATGGCGCGCCATCATAGGGCAAAACGCGGCCGCCTTGCACCTGTCCGGCCGCCCTGGCCGGCGCTGCCGGAAGTCGGCGGCCTAATGCGTGGCAGCGCCCGCCTTCAGGGTAAACCTGCGGTCGCAATAGGGGCATTCGATCTGACGCTTGGTTCCCATGTTCAGATATACCGCCGGGTGGCCCAGTTCGCCGCCACCGTCACAGCGAACCGTGGTCTCGTCGACTTCAATCGTTTCCGGCGCTGCATCGGCCATGGCATCATCCATTCCCTAAACCAAATCATCCGTACCGGCTCTGTTCTGGCACGCTGGACTTATCGCGGGCGGGGACAGGGCTGTTTCGGGCGCCATTGAAAATGCGCCACGCGGATGATACCCATTGCGGCCCGACAATCAACAGGCATGCCATGCCCAGCCCGTCACCCAGTAACGCGCCGCCGCCGCACTTGCCGGATCTAGCCATAAGCGCACGCGGCTTGCGCAAGACCTACGGCGGCCGCCGGGTGGTGGAGGCCCTGCGCGGCGTGGACCTGGATATTCCCCGGGGTGCCATTGTCGGCCTGCTGGGACCCAACGGGGCGGGAAAATCCACCTTTATCAATATACTGGCGGGTCTGGTGATCAAGACCGCGGGTCAGGTGACGGTCTGGGATTTCGATATTGACCGTGACGGCCGGCGGGCCCGCAGCGCCATC
>JASLLM010000299.1 GCA_030747035.1 Alphaproteobacteria bacterium
GCCGCCAGGCGGGCATCGAAACCGCGCCTGACCTGATCGGCGAACAATGCCGACAGCGCGGCCCAGGCAGCCAGTAGCGCCACCGCGGACCACAAGGCCGCCATGGCGATCAGGCGCAGGCGCAGGGAATGAACCTTAGGCTTTATCATCGCCGCCAGGGGAACTTGTCAGGCGATAGCCGAGGCCGCGCACGGTTTCGATCAGACCGGCCCGGGTCTTTCGCCGCAAGCGTCCGATAAATACCTCTATCGTATTGGAATCCTTGTCGAAATCCTGATCATACAAATGCTCGACCAGTTCCGTGCGGGAAATCACCTTGCCCTGGTGATGCATCAGATAGGACAGCAGGCGGAATTCCAGGGCGGTCAGGGTCACCGCCTGGCCATCCAGGCTGACCCGCGAGGCCGCGATGTCCAGGCGCAGGGGGCCGCATTGAATTTCGTTGCTGGCGTGGCCGGCGGCGCGCCGAAGCAGCGCCCGGATGCGCGCCAGCATCTCCTCCATATGGAACGGTTTGGCCAGATAGTCGTCGGCACCGGCGTCGATGCCCGAGACCTTGTCGGACCAACGGTCCCGCGCCGTCAAAATCAGCACCGGCATGTCGCGGCCGTCCCGGCGCCAGCGTTGCAGCACGGTAATGCCGTCCATTTCCGGCAAGCCGAGATCCAGCACCACCCCGTCATAGGGTTCGGTATCGCCCAGAAAGTGGCCTTCCGCGCCATCATGGGCCAGATCGACGGCATGCCCGGCATCCGTCAGGGCACTGTGCAACTGCCGGGCCAGATCCCTGTCATCTTCAACCACCAGCAACCGCATCAGCGCCGCCTTCCACTCTGTAAAACTTGGCCGGTGCGGGCGTTGACGATCAGCACTTGTATCTGATCACCGGGGGCCAGCAATTTCAGGCGGTAGATCCGGCGCCCTTGTCGGTCCTGCCGCAAATCCGCGTCCAGCAAGCGGCCCGGGTATTGCCGCTGCAAACGCCGCATAATCTGTTGCAGGGGCAGGACAGCACCGGACCCGACCGCATCGCGGGCCCGGTCATGATCGCGGCGTTGGCGGCCCTGCTGCGCCAGCAGCAATAGATCCGGCCCGGCCGAGGCCAGCATCCCTGCCGCCTGCGCCCTCAACGCAGGTTGCTTGGCGCGCGCGATGGGCGGCAGCGCCAGGGCGGCGGCCAGAAGCAGCAGTATGAGGATTCCGCGAAACATGCCCCATCCTAACCCAGAGTACCTGAACCTCTGGTGAACGAATTGCCACCGGCAATACTGGGCCGGCAATACTGGGCCGGCAATACTGGGCCGGTAATATTGACTTCGTCGGCCCGCCTGGGTATCTGCAAACCTTGCGGCGGCCGGCAGGCCCCGCAGTTCCTATTATTTAGCAATGGCGGACCGATCAGGCATGGCGTCCTATCAATATATCTACACCATGCGCAACCTGCGCAAGGTTTTCCCCGGCGGCCGGGAAGTCCTCAAGGACATTACCCTGGCCTTCTTCCCCGGCGCCAAGATCGGCGTGATCGGCGGCAACGGTGCCGGCAAGTCCACCCTGTTGCGGATCATGGCGGGTTTGGAGACCGAGTTTTCCGGCGATGCCTGGGCCGCCGAGGGCGTCAATGTGGGGCTGTTGAGCCAGGAACCGGAACTGGACCCGGAAAAGGACGTACAGGGCAACGTCATGGACGGCGTACGGGCGACCAAGGACCTGTTGGACCGTTTCGAGGAAGTCAGCGCCCGCTTCGCCGAGGAAATGACCGACGACGAGATGAATGCCCTGATCGAGGAACAGGGCGAATTGCAGGAGAAGATCGACGCGGCGGACGCCTGGGATCTGGACCGCCATATCGAGATCGCCATGGACGCCCTGCGCTGCCCGCCCGGCGATGCGGACGTGACCAAGCTGTCGGGCGGCGAGCGGCGGCGGGTGGCGTTGTGCCGGTTGCTATTGGAAAAGCCCGATCTGCTGCTGCTGGACGAGCCCACGAACCATCTGGACGCCGAGTCCGTGGCCTGGCTGGAGCGGCACCTGCATGACTACACCGGCACCGTGGTGGCCATTACCCATGACCGCTATTTTCTGGACAATGTCGCCGGCTGGATTCTAGAACTGGACCGGGGCCAAGGCATTCCCTACGAGGGCAACTATTCCGGCTGGCTGGTACAGAAACAAAAACGCCTGGAACAGGAAGGCAAACAGGAGGAAGCCCGCCAGCGCGCCCTGGCGACCGAGCTGGAATGGATCCAGCAATCACCACGGGCCCGCCAGGCGAAAAGCAAGGCCCGTATCCGGGCCTACGAGGAGTTGCTGAACCAGGATACCGAAGCCCGGGCCAAGCGGGCCCAGATCGTCATTCCGCCGGGGCCGCGCCTGGGCGATCTGGTGATCGAGGCCCAGGGCCTGGAAAAGGCCTATGGCGAGCGTCTGTTGATCGAAGGCCTGGATTTCCGCCTCCCCCCCGGCGGCATCGTCGGCGTGATCGGCCCCAATGGTGCGGGCAAGACCACCCTGTTCCGCATGCTGGTGGGCGAGGAAACGCCGGACACGGGCAGCCTGCGCGTGGGCGAGACGGTGGTGCTGGGTTATGTGGACCAGTCCCGCGATGCCCTGGCCGGCACCGCCACGGTCTGGCAGGAAATATCGGGCGGGGCGGAAGAGATCGAATTGGGCAAGCGCGGCGTCAACAGCCGGGCCTATTGCACCTGGTTCGGCTTTCGCGGTCCCGACCAGCAAAAGCCCGTGGGTCAGCTATCGGGCGGCGAGCGCAACCGGGTGCATCTGGCCAAGATGCTGAAGTCCGGCGCCAATCTAATCCTGCTGGATGAGCCGACCAACGACCTGGACGTTGATACCCTGCGCGCTCTGGAAGAGGCCCTGTTGGAGTTCGCCGGCTGCGCCATGGTGATCAGCCATGACCGCTGGTTCCTGGACCGCATCGCCACCCATATTCTGGCCTTCGAAGGCGACAGCCACGTGGAATGGTTCGAAGGCAACTACGAAGCCTACGAAGAAGACCGCAAACGCCGCCTGGGCCATGAGGC
>JASLLM010000029.1 GCA_030747035.1 Alphaproteobacteria bacterium
GACCGGAGGAACGAAGCTGGTTTTCCAGATCCGGGCCCAAGGCGCCGGCCTGGATGCGGGCGGCCTGTGAGGTTTTGTCGATTTCCAGAACCTTGTTCAACTGGCCGAGGTTGATGGTCACCGTGCCGCGATAACGACCATCGCTGGGCGGGTTAACGCCGCCAACGACCGAGGAGCCGCCGCCGAATGGCACCGCTGCCAGATCGTTGGCGCCGCACCAGTCCAGGACCGCTTGGATGTCCGCCTCATCGCGCACATAGGCGACGGCGTCGGGCGGATTGGAGAAATCCCGGTCATGGATCATCCGCGCCAAATCGTGCACCGAGGCGCCATAGCTGTGCAGCAGACGATCATACTTATCCGTCGAGCAAAATGCCTGCAGCGGTTTTGGAATGGCCATGCGGGGCGCGCGCAGATCAATCTCATTCTCGACCGGCATGGGTGCGGGATCAAAGCCATCGACGCCGAACAGCTTGGCCCAGGTCCCTTCGAACCAGGCCATCTCGTCCGCCGAGACAGCATCCTCCTCATATCCCCACCCATAGAAACTGCGGCGTTTGCCTGTCATGACCCAAAATCTCCTACTAGATATACAGAGATCCGAGAATGCTGCTCAAAGCCGCGCGACGCAAGGCGGGATCGGAGCGGTACTTTGGTAGTAGAAGTCATGATGGGTAGAAAAGAAATGCAGCGCGGCGCTGGCTATCTGCTCTATTGTGGCAAAAATTGAGGAGGAGAAAGCCATGACCGAACCGCACAGCAAATTGGAAATTGCCGACGGCATCGCCACCTTTACCCTGACCAGACCGGAAGCACGCAATGCCCTGAGCCTGCAGGTGCGCGATGAAATCGCCGAGATGATCGCGGCTGTTCGCGGCAATGACGAGGTAAAGGCACTGATCATCATCGGTTCGGGCGGGGTGTTCTGCGCCGGCGGCGATACCAAGGTCATGGCCGGCGGTCTGGGCAAGGCCGATCAGGTACGCAGCCGCGTCCTGGACGTGCATGTCTGGCTGGAGCCTTTGTACAACCTGGATTGCCCGGTGATTGCTGCGGTGGACGGCCCGGCCTATGGCGGCGGCTTTTCCCTGGCCCTGGTGGCAGACTTCATCGTCGCCACGACACGGGCGCAATTTTGCGCCGTCTTCGGCCGTATCGGCCTGATCCCCGACATGGCCATGTTGTATACCCTGCCGCGTATGGTGGGCGGTCAACGGGCCAAGGAATTGATGTGCACCGCCCGCGCTTTTGGCGCACAGGAGGCCCAGGATATGGGGATCGTATTGGAGGTCTGCGAGCCGGACGAATTGATGGACCAGGCCCGTGCCCTGGCCGGACGCCTGGCGGTGGGCTCGAAATCAGCGCAGGCGGCGACCAAGGCCCTGGTCAATCAATCCCTGCATCAGGACTACCGCTCCATGGCGGAGATGGAAGCCTCGGCCCAGGCGGTTTGTTTCGACAGCGACTATCACGCCGAGGCCATCGCCCGTTTTGCCGCCAAGCGACCCTTGGCCTATGATTGGAACAAATTGTCCAAATCGAAAGAAAAGTAGAAGCACGCGATGTCACAGAGTGGTAACGGCGCCGAAAAGCGTCTGGTCTATTTCGAGAAATTCGCCCACCCCGTAACCGGTGAAATCCTTGCCCGCGATCCTTCAATCACCGTACAAAACTTACAGCTTAGCGACAGCGATGCCGAAAACTGGCAGGCCCTTTCCGCGGCGCATGGCTATCAGATCCGCGCCGCCCGGGACGAGTTGCCGGATCAATTCTTTGCCCACGCCGATTTCCTCGGCCGTTGCCCCAACATGCTGGTGGTTTCCTCCATGGGTGCGGGTTTCGATACGGTGGATGTGGCGGCCTGCACCAAGGCTGGCGTGATGGTGGTCAATCAGGCCGGCGGCAATGCCGAGGCGGTGGCCGAGCATGCCCTGGGCATGATGCTGATGTTGTCAAAACGGGTGGGCGAGACCGATCAATTCATGCGGGCCCGGGATGGCATCGAGCGCAATACCTATATCGGCAACAATATCCAGGGCAAAACCGTTGGCATCATCGGTCTCGGCCATGTGGGCCGGCGCGTGGCGGAGCTTTGCGGCAGCCTGTTTGGAATGCGGGTTCTGGCCTATGACCCTTATCTGGTGGACAGCGATTTCGAGGCCAGGGGCGCGCGCAAGACGTCGTGGGATGATCTGCTGGCCGGTTCGGATTTCGTCACCGTGCATTGTCCACGCACCGAAGAAACGATGAATTTTCTGAATGCCGCATCCTTTGATCTGATGAAGCCCGGCGCCATCTTCATCAACACCGCCCGTGGCGGCATCCATGACGAAGCCGCCCTTTACGCTGCCCTGCATAGGGGCCACCTGGGCGCCGCCGGCCTGGATGTCTGGGCCGTGGAACCGCCCGCCTCGGATCATCCGTTGCTAAGCCTGCCAAACGTTTTGGCCAGCCCCCATACGGCGGGCGTAACGCACGAATCCCGCCACCAGGTCGCCAGCTACGCGGGCGAGCAACTGCTGGAAGTTTTCGCCGGCCGGCGCCCGCCGCGCCTGCTCAACCCCGAGGTCTGGCCGGTCTTTCAGGAGCGGTATAAAACGCTGTTTGGGACTTAGGCCACGCGGGCCGGGGCCGGCGCGGATGGCGAATAATGTAACGTCGCAGATTAGAGAATTGTTACATATCATTCTATGTGGTTGTAAATATTAGGATCACACTAAACTAGAATTTACCATTTATATAACATTTCATCCAATATTTGGCGGTGAACAAGACCGATGCAGCGTATGCAAATGCGGTAGATCGGCATCACCGAGGGAAATATTGGAAATGAGTAAAGCCAGGCACCTCACGGGGGTCGAACGGACCTTCGAGGAAAACGAAATCATTGTCAGCAAAACGGATCTGAAGGGGCGCATCGAATACGCCAACGATGTATTCCTGAGGGTTTCAGGTTACCGCGAAAGCGAATTGCTGGGACAGCCACACAGTATCATCCGGCACCCGGAGATGCCGCGCTGTGTCTTCAAGTTGTTGTGGGACACGATCGGTGTTGGCGGGGAGATCTTCGCTTACGTCAACAACTGCGCCAAGAACGGCGACAACTATTGGGTCTTCGCCCACGTCACGGCCAGCTATGGCAAGGACGGCACGATCAACGGCTATCACTCCAGCCGGCGGGTGCCGAACCCGTTGGCGCTGGAAAAAGTCAAACCGTTGTATGCCAGGCTGTTGGAAGAGGAACAGCGCTTCCAAAATCGCAAGGACGGCATGAATTCAGCCTCTGAGCTTTTTGGCCACATCGTTAGCAAGCAGGGCTTGGACTACGAACGGCTTGTATTTTCCTTGCAGACACTTTGATCGGGGCGGTGGACATGACGAACAAAATTTTTGGTATGGGTATTTCAAATTTACAAAAGGTCAATTTCGCGATCATCGCCTCTTGTTTGCTGGGCCTGATGGTCCTGGCGACGGGCGTGTTGTCGCGGGATTGGATGCAGACCGCATTGGGGCTGGCCGTGGCGCTTGCGGCGGCCGGCGGGTTCCATGTGTTGCGCCGTGCCATCCGTAGCGTTGTCAAAGCATCCGATGTTGCCGAACGGGCCGCCAATGGCGATCTCAACGTGCGCGTCCTGGGGATTAGCGGCAGCGGTCCGATCTCGGAATTGATGCACAATCTCAACCGGCTGATGGACCAGACGGAGGTCTTTACCAGGGAATCAAGCGCGGCGATGCAGATGGCCGCCGACGGCAAATACTTCCGCCACATCTTGTTGACCGGAAACCGTGGCAGCTTCCTGACGCGGTCCAAGTTCTTCAACAAGGGCCTCGAGGCCATGGAGGACAAAACCCGCACGTTTGCGGAAGACGCCAATAGCATGGGTGAAAAACTGAAGGCGATCGTGCAATCCGTGTCTTCCGCCGCGACGGAACTGGAAGCCTCCGCCGGCGCGCTGGGGCAGACGGCGACGGATACGTCCACGCAGGCGGCATCCGTTACCGAGGGCGCCGAGTCCGCGTCCGCCAATGTTTCCGGCGTCGCCGCTGCGACGGAGGAATTCAGCGCTTCCATCGGCGAGGTTTCCGATCAGGTGCAGCGTTCCGCGCAAATGGCCAACGAGGCCGCGAAACGCGCCGAGGCCAGTGACGTCACGATCCAGTCCCTGAATGAATCGGCCGAGAAAATCGGCGAGGTTGTCGCCTTGATTAACGAAATCGCCTCGCAGACCAACCTGCTTGCCCTCAATGCAACCATTGAAGCGGCCCGGGCCGGAGAGGCCGGCAAGGGCTTTGCCGTGGTGGCCAGCGAAGTCAAGAATCTGGCCAATCAGACCGCCAGGGCGACCGAAGATATCGGTATGCAAATCGAAAACATGCAACACGGTACCCGCGAGGCGGTTGAGGCCATCGCGGTGGTCAGCAAGATGATTGTGGAAATGAACGATGGCACCGCCACCATTGCCGGAACCGTGGACGAACAACGTGGTGTCCTGAATGAAATCAGCGGCAATGTTCAGACCGCCGTACAGGGCGTCAGCTCGGTCGCGGAATCCATTGCGTCCGTCGCCGCCGGTGCCCAGCAGTCGTCTTCGGCGGTAACGCAGATCAGCGGCGCGGCGGCTGAACTGTCAACGATTTCCTGCCAGCTCAACGACGATGTGGACGCCTTCGTCAACAAGGTTGCCGCGGGCCGCTAATAGATCAATGGCGAAAGATGGGAGCGCTCAATATCATTGGCCGCTCCCCTTTTGCTGTCTGGCCGCCTCTACGATCTGACGCACGGAAACGCCGGCGGCCTGGCGGTCCCAGGTGTTCTCCGTTATGCCTTCGGCGCGCATTTCCGCCTTCTTGATTTTGTTGGTCGGGGTGCGGGGCAGGGCGTCGAGAAATTCGATGTAGCGCGGCACCATGTAGTACGGCAGCCCCTCGACCAGAAATTCGATCAGTGCCGCCGGCTCCAGGGCCGCGCCGTCCGCCAGCACGGCGCAAAGCTTGATGTCGTCGTCCGAGACGAACTCGGACGCCACGCCAAGGGCGGCGCATTCCGCGATGGCGGGGTGGGTGGCCGCCACGACCTCGATGTCGTAGGAGGAGATATTCTCGGCCCGGCGGCGTATACGGTCCTTGAAACGGTCGACGAAATAAATATAGCCCTCGGTGTCGCGGTAGCCCATGTCGCCGGTGTGAAACCACAGGTTCCGCCAAGTCTCGTTGGTTTTCTCCGGCATCCCCATATAGCCCTGCATCAGGGTCCATGGCTCCTTGTGGCGGACCACGAATTCGCCGGTCTCGCCGTCGGGCACGGGCTCGTCGGTCTCGGGATCGACGATCTGGAAATCGACCGCATCCTCCATGATCTTGCCGCAGGATCCCAGGCGCACCGGTTCGTCGTACGGCGTCCAGCAGGGCGTGTTGATCTCGGTCATGCCCCAGACCTCGTAGCCGCGAAGGTCAAAGCGCCGTTCGAACTCAAGCGCGATATGTTTCGGGAACGGGCACGCCAGAATGCGCCGCATGGGGTTGTCCCTGTCATTGGGGCCCGCGGGTTGATCGAAAATCATCTCGATCATGGGCCCATGCGCCAGCCCAACCGTGGCGCCGTATTGCCGCACCCTCTCCAGCCAGTGCTCGGCGGCGAAACGGGCGTCCAGGACGATCTTGCCGCCCGCCAGCATGGTGGCGTAGATGCCCATGAACTTTCCGGCCATGTGGAACAGGGGATGAAAGCAATAGAAAACATCGTCCTCCCGCAGGCGCAGTCCGGCAATTGTCTGTTGCGCCAGATAGTGCGTTTGGGCGTGTGGCATCATCACGCCCTTGGCCGGTCCGGTGGTGCCGGAGGTATAGATTACCGAGGCGGTCTCTCTGAAATCGGCCTGCCCGGTGGCGTTGGAAAGCGGCCGCTCCGGCGCCTCCCACAGGGGCCGCAGTGCAATACGCTCGAACTGCGGCGGCGCTGCCTCGTAGTTGTTGCCGTGGGTGCGAAAATGCACCGCCGTTTCCATCTGCGGCAGCTTTGCTTCGCTGTCGCGCAGTACGGGCAGAAACTCCTCGTCCAGCAGGATGATTCGGGCCTGGGCCATGTTCAGGGCATGCTCGAGAAGCTGGCCGCGGTAGGCGGTGTTGATGGTGACGTCGATGGCGCCCAGCATATTGGCGGCGATCCAGGCATGTACCGCCTCGAATGAATTGGGTGCCATGATGACCACGGTATCGCCCTTGCCCACGCCAAGCTGTTCCAGGCGGGCCGCCAGCCTCAACGCCGCCTCGTAAGTCTCCCGGTAGCTTTCGCAGCGGTCGCCGACGACTTCAAGGAATGGCTTTTCCGCCATGCTCTCGGCACGCTGGCGCAAAACCCGGTCAAGCACCCAGTCAGACTTATCGGCGGACATTGCGTAGACTCCTCCGGCTCACGCGCGTTTCTTTTTCTCTATGACGGTACAAGGCTGCCGGGACAGGCCGCACCCCGTTGCAGGGCCTGTACGTTGTCCGGGATCATATGATGGCGATAGGGGGGCAGGATCTGTTCCAGACAGTTGCTGATCGCCTCCAGCGAGACCACGCCGGTGTGCGCTGCCAGGGCGCCCAGCGCCACCATGCCGGTGTATTTCATATCGCCGATCTCGCCGGCGATCTCGTTGGTCGGCACCGAGACCACATTGAGGTCGTTGCGCCGGGGATGATCACTGACCAGGGTCGAATTGACGACCAGGGTGCCGCCGGGCCGCAGGACATCCTCGTAAACCCGCATGGCATCGGGGTCCATGGCCAGCACGGCGGACGGCGCCGTTGTCGTCGGCCCGCCCAGGATCGCCTGGTCTGAAACCCGCACGGTGCAATGGATCGGCCCGCCCCGGATGGCGGCGGCGTATATGTTATACATCATGGCATGCTTGCCGTCGTAATGAGCCGCCTGGGCCAGCAGCGTGGCGATAACCTTTACCCCCTGGCCGCCAAAGCCGCCCAGCACGATGTCATGTACTTTGTTTTCCGGCCCGCTCATGAAGTGGCATCCTTCAGGACGCCAAGGGGGTAGGTCTTCGTCTGCACCTCTTCGATCCAGCTATGTGCCTCCACCGGTGTCAGGCGCCAGCCGCTGGGACAGGCACTCAGCACTTCGACCATGGAAAAGCCCGGCCCCGCCATTTGCGCCTTAAAGGCCTTCTTGATCGCCGCCTTGGCGCGCAGGACATTGGCCGGCTTGTTCACCGCCACGCGGGCGACATAATTGGCGCCGTCCAGCAGCGCCAGCATCTCGGTCAGGCGAGTGGGATAGCCATGTTCCAGGGCATCGCGGCCCTGCGGTGAACTGGGGGTGCGTTGGCCCAGGACCGTGGTCGGCGCCAGATGGCCACCCGTCTCGCCAAAATTGGCGTTATTCAGCAGTAGCGCGGTGAAATTCTCACCCCGCGTGGCGGCATGAATGATCTCCGTGGTGCCGATGGCGGCCATGTCGCCATCACCCTGAAAGGTGAAGACCAGGCGATCGGGCAGCAGGCGTTTAACCGCCGTCGCCATCGCCGGGGCACGGCCGTGCAGGGCCAACTGGCAGTCGAAGTCAAATGTCACCGGCGAGGTGCTGTAGCAGCCCACGCCCAGCACCCCGACGGTGCGTTCCCGCAACGCCAATTCATCGATCACCTCGGCGAGCAAGCGGATCGTGACGCCATGGCCGCAGCCGGCGCAGTAATCGTAGCGATGCTTCAGCGCGGCGGATGGCGATTGTTCGAAGATTTGTTCCATTATCCCGCCCTTCCTATGCCGCGCCCAGTAGGCGGCGGATTTCCGGCTCCACCGTCTCGGGCCGTGGGATTGCCCCGCCCAGGGTCGAGAACAGCTCCACCGCCGCCTTGCCTTGCACCGCCAGGCGCACATCCTCGAGCATTTGTCCCATGGACATCTCGACCACCAGGAAGTTCGCTATCCCCTCCGCCGCTTCCGCCAACAGCTTCGAGGGGAAGGGCCAAAGCAGGGTGGGTCGGATCAGGCCGACCCGCAGGCCGTCCGCGCGCGCCGCCTCAATCGCCGGGCGGATCAGCCGGGCCGAGGTGCCGAAGGCGACCACCGCCAGATCGGCGTCATCAATGTATAGGGTTTCGGCGTGCGCCTCGTTTTCCTCGATTAGGCGGTATTTCTCCCCTAGGCGCAGCATGTGCGCCTCCAGCGTATCCTCATCGCGCCCCGGAATTTCGAGCCCGATCAAATTCATCGTCAGGTCGCCCGAGAGGTACTGGGCATGGGGCCCGTAATCCTTGCCCGGCCGTCCGGAATAGATCGGCTCGCGGCCTTCGCAGCCCGTCGTGGCCCACCATTTTTCCGGCAGATCATCGCCGCTGAGCGGCTGGCCCAGATCCACTGCCTCGGAAGTTTCCGCCAGCATCTGATCGGAGAGAATAATGGCCGGCGCGCGGTATTTATCGGACAGATGGAATGCCTGTTTGGTCATATCGACCGCTTCCTGTACGGTCTCTGGCGCGAATACCAGGCAGCGGTAGTCGCCCGCGCCGCCGCCCCTCGTGGCCTGAAAATAGTCCGCCTGGCTGGGGGCCAGATTGGCGAAGCCGGGCCCGCCGCGCATCACATTGACAATGACCACCGGAACCTCGGCGATGCCCGCCATGTGGGAAAGGCCCTCCTGCATTAAGGCCAGCCCGGTTCCAGAAGTCGCCGTCATGCAGCGGAACCCGGCCGCGGCCGCGCCGTTCAACATGTTGATGATCGAGACCTCACT
Organism: Alphaproteobacteria bacterium; assembly: GCA_030747035.1. Classification (GTDB taxonomy): domain Bacteria; phylum Pseudomonadota; class Alphaproteobacteria. Next base: position 8,732 of record JASLLM010000029.1, read on the forward strand.
CTCGCCCTGCAGGTAGACGCCGCCGAAATCAGCCATGCGGTGGCTGGCCTGTTCCAGGCATTCGGTGGCCGGGGTGAGGGGATAACCGGCGAAAAACCGGCAATCCGACAGCAGCGCCGCCTCGACGATGGCCCGGTTGCAGTTCAGGAATTGCGTATTTGCCATTGTCCGCTCCCTTCAGGCCGCCAGAATTTCACGGAACACCTGCGTGATCGCGATGTCCGGGCAGACCCTGGCGCAGATATCGCAGCCGGTGCAGTTGGCCTCGTCAAACAGTTCGATCACCAGATGGTTCAGACTGTTGCGCCGCTCCGACAGGCGCAGCACCTCGGGTGGGCAATAGTGAATACAGAGCTCGCAGCCCTTGCAGCGTTCTTCATCAATGGTGATTGTTCCACGGGCCTTTGCCATTGCTCGTTTCCTCATTCCAGATCGCGCCAAGGTCAATGCCCCGGCGTCGTTTTCCCGGATACGAATGCTGCCCTTCGCACCGCCTGGCGGGATACTGGTCCCACCGGCAATGGCGGGAAGGGGAACCGGTTGCTTGATCTATTCTGGCGGCAACACCACGTTATGTCCAAGAATTTCCGAATGCTCGCACTGCCGGGCCGGCAGATTGATGGCCGGTTTGGGCGTCGCGACGGTTGCCTCTTGCGCCGCGCCGTCGCATGCTGTCGGGCGGCAATGGCGGCACCGCGGGCCGGGCGCCGGGTGGCATGGAGATGGGGAAATGGCCAACCTAGAAATCGAAGTCAGGGCCGAGGGGAGCGGGTTCGGGGCCGAGATCGGCGCCGTCGATCTGGCGGCGGAGGTGCCGGAGGAGGCCTTTCAGGCGATCCGCGCGGCCATGATCCGGCACAAGGTTCTGGTTTTTCGCGATCAGCATCTCGATGATGACAGCCATCTTGCCTTCGCCCAGCGCTTTGGGCCGCTGGAGGGGCACATCAACCGCGCGACCCGGCACGATGCGCTGCCGAAAATTCAGATCTTCGGCAATGTGGATCAGAGCGGCAATCCGACCGGCGTGCATCCCGAACGCGGCACCCTGGTCTGGCATTCGGATAAATCCTACGTGGCAACGCCGTCCATGTTTACGGTGCTGCGTTCGCCATCGGTGGCGCGGCAGGGGGGCAATACCCTGTTCGCCGATATGGAACGGGCCTATGCGGATCTGGACGAGGACCGCGCGCAAGCGCTGGGGAACCTGCGGGTGGTGCATGATTGGAAACGCAGCCGGGAAAAATCCAACGAACGGCCGGCCACGGCGGAGGAAATCGCCGCCGCGCCGCCCGTGGAGCATCCCCTGGTCCGCACTCACCCAGAGACCGGCGCCAAGGCGCTCTATCTAGGCAATCACGCATCCCACATCGCCGGCATGGACCGGGCCGAGGGCGAGGCCCTGATCGCCGAGTTGGAACGCCACGGTACCCAAGCGAAATATATCTATTGTCACCGCTGGCGGGACAATGACGTCTTGATGTGGGACAACCGTTGCACCGTTCACTGCGTCACCACCTATGATGCGGCGAAGGAGCGGCGTATCGTCCACCGCGCCGTGGTGCAGGGCGACAGGCCATTTTGAAGAGAGGCATGCCATGAACGATAATTTCTCCGATCCCAGCATCGAGGACATCACCAAGCTGCTGCAGGATTATTTCGATGGCCTGTATGACGGTGATTTGGACAAATTCGGGCGTATTTTTCACCCTGAGTCACATCTTTATTCCACCGACGGCGCGGCGGTCACCGATATGCCCAGGGCGCAATATTTCGAGATGATCGGCGGCCGGGAGTCGGCCCGCAGCCAGGGCCTGAAGCGCTACGACCGCATTGTCTCGATCCATAGATCCGGCCCGGATACGGCCATGGCAACAGTCAACTGCGCCATTCCGCCGCGTTATTTCACCGACTATCTGACCCTGATGCGGACTTCGGCGGGCTGGTGCATCATTTCGAAATCATACCACACGGATGTGCACGAGTAGGTTTGCCTCCCGAACCGGATCAACTATCCGATTTGCCAAACACGGGCAGGCGCTTTTCGATGAAGGCGCGCACGGCCTCACCGTGATCGGGATGGGCCGAGGCCTTGATCAACTGCTCTGCCTCGTGATCCAGGGCTGTCAGGAAGTCCGCCTGCATGGCCAATTCGAGATTTTCCTTCATCAGGCGCTGGGCGGTGCGTGGGCCCTCGGCGAATGATCTGGCCATATCCATGGCCGCATCCTGAAGTTCCTCGTCGGCCACCACACGGTTGACCAGGCCGATCCGCTCCGCCCGCTCCGCCTCGATCCGCTCGCCAGAAAACATGAACTCCCGCGCCCGGGCGGTACCCACCAGACGGGTCATGGTCCAGGACAGACCATAATCGCCGCTCAACGCCACGCGGCGGTAGCCGGTGGAGACAAAAGCGGAGGCGGCAGCAATGCGAATGTCACAGGCCAGGGCAATGGCCAGGCCGGCACCCACCGCCGGACCGGGCAGGGCGGCGATGGTCGGTTGCGGCATGGAGAAGAGCGCGCCGGTCAAGGTGCGCTGGCGTTGTTGCAGATCGGCGATACGTTCCTCCGCCGTCATAGCCTTCTTCGCTGAATTGCCGCCCATGCCCTTGACATCGCCGCCGGCGCAAAAGGCCGTGCCGGTGCCGGTCAAAAGCAGCGCGCCGACGCTGTCATCCTCGGCGGCGGCGGCCAGCATGCGGCGCAGGGCGGGGGAAAGCTGGTCGGAAAGGGCGTTGCGTGCCTCGGGCCGGTTCAGGGTTATTACCAATACGCCGTCTTCCTGCCGCGCCAATAGGTGATCGGTGCCGGTATCCAGCGTCTTCGCGGTCATGGCGGCGCCCCTAGTCCTTGCGGAATTGGTCGAGGGTGACGACGTTGTCGCCATTTTCGCTATCGCCGGATTTTTTTTCCGACGCGACGACTGTTTCAGGAGCGCTGGGCGCCGGCGCCTCGCCGCCGTCCTCTGCCGCACCGGCTTCACCTTCCTGTTGGCCGAACTGCAGGCCGAATTGCACGCTGGGATCAAGGAACGATGTCAGGGCCTGGAAGGGAATATACAGGCGCTGGCCCTGGCCGCTGAAGCTCAAGGTAATCTCGAATGCATCCTCGTGCACTTCCAGGCCCCAGAATTTGTGCTGGATGACAATGGTCATCTCTTCCGGGTACTGAAGGCCCAGATGATCGGGAATATCGACGCCGGGAAACTGGGTTTTGAAGCCGATGTAGAAGTGATGATCGCCCAACAGACCATCCGTGGCGGCGCGGCTTAGGGCCTGCCGCACAACGCCGCGCAGGCTGTCTTCGACCATCTGGCCATACTGCATTAGATCTTGCGCCATTCCGGCCCCACTTTATCTACTCTATCAGCCATGCCCCAAACATGTATGGCGCGGACATACCCCGAGGCTGGCGGGTGGGTCCAGCAAATAAGTGGGGGGCTTCTGTTGCCCGGTGCCCCCCGAAACCGCGCTTACCTTTCAATTAGGCAGCGAGCACCATTTCATTATCATTGGCACTTGTAGATATGGCCCGATAACGGCGGAGCCATGCCGAACGCAAACCGTGCCTTTATTACGCGCGTCGATCCTATTTCGCCCCCATCAGCAACACATCCTTGGGCCAGTTGCTAGTGATTCGGCCAAAAATGCGCTCCTGGTGGAGGCGCCGGGTACCGCCCCCGGGTCCGCTACGTCTATTCCGCAAAGCGTTTAGCGTCATAGCCGGACAAGCCGGCACTCCAAATATAAGCATTTTCGCCCATTTTGGAAGGGTTGAGCCGTGCCGCGCGATATTGCCCGCGCTGGCCGCGCGCCGCCATTGGCCCCCGGGACGGCGGCCATGTATGTTGACGCTTCGGGCGATCTCGCTTCAGTAGCAGAATTTGGAGACCACGATGCCGGTAAATGAGGCGCAACAGCGGGAAATCGCGGAGCTTCGTGATGCATCCACCACCACCTTGCGCGCCACGGTGCCGGCCCTGGAGCAAATGCTGTATCGGGCCATTCCGGTGCTGGATCAGGGTTTTATCCGGGTCATCGACTATATGGGCGACGATGCCGCGGTGGTCCAGGCGGCCCGGGTTTCCTATGGCCGGGGCACCCGCAAGGTGAGCGAGGACCGCGGCTTGCTGCGCTATCTGATGCGCCACCGCCATACCACGCCGTTCGAGATGTGCGAGATCAAGTTTCACGTCAAGCTGCCGGTTTTCGTGGCCCGCCAGTGGATCCGCCACCGCACCGCCTCGGTCAATGAATATTCCGCCCGCTACTCCATTTTGAACCGCGAATTTTACATTCCGGCACCGGATCAACTAGCCGCCCAGTCCCAGGACAACCGCCAGGGCCGGGGCGCCGTCCTGCAAGGTGACGAGGCGATCCGGGTCTTGGATATCCTGCGCGAAGACTCGGCGCGCAATTACGCCGATTACCAGGAAATGCTGAACGAGGATGATGAGGGCAATATCATCGATCCAAACCGCCAGGGCCTGGCCCGTGAACTGGCGCGGATGAACCTGCCGTTAAATATCTATACCGAATGGTACTGGAAGTGTGATCTGCATAATCTGTTACATTTCTTATCGTTACGCGCGGATCCTCATGCACAATATGAGATACGGGTGTATGCCGAAGCGATGATGGATGCGTTGCGGGCTTGGGTGCCCCTGACGGCGGAGGCGTTTGAGGATTATCGTATGGGCAGCGTGCATCTCTCGGCCTCCGGTCTGGATGTTATCAAGCGTCTGCTGGCTGGCGAAGAGGTCACGGCCAAGGGCAGCGGCCTGTCACCCCGCGAATGGCGCGAGCTGATGGCCTCCCTGGGGCGGGAACCCTAACGCCCCCCTCGACGGCCTTTGTCGCCAGCAACGAAATCGACAAAGGCGGTCCGCCGTCCGCGCACATCGCCGATATCATCGTGTTCGATATGATTCAGCGTATCCGCACCGGCCGAAGGCGTATCAGTTGCCTGTAAACGTCGGCGGGCGTTTCTCCAAATAGGCGCTGACGGCCTGTGCGGCGTCTTCGGTTTCGGCCGATAGGATATTCTGATCGAAATCCATGTGCATGATCGAACGGTCCAGGGCGGAGGAGATGGCATTGACGCTGCGCTTGATCATTTGCGCCGCCACGGGTGGCTGGCCCGCATAGTGCCGGGCCCATTCCATGGCCTTGTCCATAACCTCTTCGGCCTCGACCATTTCGTCCAGCACGCCCCAATCCAGCAGGGTCGGGCCGCTGATGTGTTCACCGCCGATGACCAGGCGTTTGGCCCGCGCCGGGCCGACCAGATGCACGCACAACGGCAGGCTCTGCCACATCAGATTGACGCCGATCAGGATCTCCGGATAGGACATGAAGCAATCCCGCGCGCCGATACGGAAATCCAGTGCCGTGGCGATGCAGGCGCCGCCGCCCATGGCCGCGCCCCGCCAGGCGGCGATGGTGATCTGATCCATGTCCCGCAAGGCCTGGATGCAGCGTTCGCCAATGCGCTTGCGGCGGCGGCGGACCGTCAGCAGGGGATGATCGGGGTCCTTTCCAGTCAGGTCGGCGCCTGAGTTGAAATGCTTGCCGGCACCGGCAAAAATCACCACCCGCGCCGTTTCATCATCCCGGAAACTAAGGGCCGCGTGTTCGATCTCCTGCAGGTGCTGGTAGTTGACCGCGTTGGCCTTGTCCGGCCGGTTAAAGGTCACGACGGCGATCTCGCCGCCCCGCTCTACCTTGATGAGTTCATAATCCATGGCAAATTCCCTCTCGAAATGTTTGTTTTTTTGTCAGGTGTCCGCCAGCGGTCCCAGTGCATCGATCAGGGGCCCCAGGTGGTGTTCATGGCGGCGCCAGCGGCCAAGAGAACTGGCATAAATTGGTTTGCGGACCTGGCTCATGCTGGCGGTGCGCACGGCCCGCTCGGTGCTGTGAAATTCCAGGCATCGATCATCCCAGTCCAGACCGCAATGGGCCACCAGGCGACGGGCCGAACCTTCCAGGTCGCCGACCACATCTTCGTAGCGTAGATCCAGGATACGGTTCGGCAAAACCTGGTGCCAATGGCGCATCAGGCGGTCGTAGTGCCGGTAATAATCGCCCAGTTCGGCCAGGTCGTAGGCAAAATGCTGGCCCTCGCTGAACAGCAGCGTGAAACAGGAATAGCAGGTATCCATGGCATCCCGCTGGCAATGGATGATCGTGGCATTGGGCAGCATCAAATGGATCAGACCCAGGCGCAGAAAGTTTCCCGGCATCTTGTCACACACCCGCCGCATGCCGGGCGCCAGCCGTGATACCGCGTCGAGGTATTCACCGCCCAGTTCGGCCCAAATATCGTCCCCGGCGTTCCTGACACAGGCCGGATAGGGCAGTTTCGAGCCAATGCGCTGGGGCAGGGCCGCGGCAATCTTTCGTACATCGTGCAGTTCGCCCGCACCGTGTACGTCACCATGGCTGGCAAGGATCTGCTCCACTAGAGAGGTGCCCGACCGGGGCATGCCCAGGATGAATATGGGTAGATCGCTTGTATTGCCGCCGTTGCCATGGCGGGCCATGAAGGCTTCGTCGAACACCGCCAATGTGGTGGCGAATTCCTCCGCCATGGCCGCGCCGTCATAGTTCAGGGTTTCGCGCTTCAGGCGGTTGCCCGCCAGAAAATGGCTGAAGGCCTGGTCATCCGCGCCTTGCTGGCCAAAGGCCCGGCCAAGGGCAAATTGCAACCCAATGGCGTCATCAGCCGCCAGATCCGGCTTGTCGGCCAGGCGCGCCATCTCGCGGATATTTGCCTCGTCGGTGGCGCTATCGCTCACATTGGCAAGATTGATCCGGGCCGGGGCGTAGTCCCGGTCGGCGGCGATGGCGCGGCGAAAACTGTCCGCCGCTGCCGCCAAGCGGCCCAATTCATTCAAGGTCAGGCCAAGGTTATTATGGGCCAGCACGTAGGCTGGATCGGCCTTTATTGCCCGTTCGTAACAAGCCGCCGCCTCCTCCAGCTGCCCGGCCGTCCGCTGCAGGTTGCCCAGGTTGTAGTGCGCCCTGGCGTAGGCCGGATCAATGGTGATGGCGGCACGGAAGCTTGTTTTCGCGTCTTCCATCCGGCCCTGCTCCATCCGCGCCAGGGCCAGCGCGCAGTGGGCCTGGACAAAATCCGTCCTGCCTCTGATGGCATTTTCAAAGCTTTCAGCCGCCTCGTCCCAGCGCGCCAGTTCGCTCAACACCAAGCCAATGCTGTTGTGCAGTTCGGGAACATCCGCGCCGAGGGCAAGCAGCTTGCGATAGCTTTCCAGGGCGTCCTCGGGCCGGCCAAGATCAAGCAGCACCGTGCCCAGGTTGAAATGGGCATCGCCATGTCCCGGCTCCAACCGGACTGCTTCGCGAAAACGCGCCGCCGCATCCTCCAGCCGGCCCAGCTGGGTCAGGACGTTGCCATAGTTGTAGTGGGCATCGCCATAGTCCGGCGCGAGGGCGATCGCCTTCGAAAGGCTGTCGACGGCGCGCTTTCGCTGCCCCAGTTGAAAGGCCGCCACGCCGGCCAGATTGAGAACCTGTGGATTGTTCGGCTCCGCTTTCAGTATCCGGCGGTAGAGTTTTTGTGCTCCGGCCAGATCACCGGCATTATGTCGGCTTACGGCGCGGTCAAAAACCTCCTGCATGATCGGCCGCTCCGCCCGGCCTGGATTATCCCTGCCAGCCGATGGCCTTTTCCGCCATCAATCCGGCGATTTCATCTTCGCCCAGGCCCCAGGACGCCAGGCCGGCGGTGGTATCGGCGCCATACTCCGGCGGCGCGGATTTGACCGACGATGGGGTACGGGAGAAACGCGGCGCGGGCACCGGTTGCTTCACGCCGTCCACTTCGACAAAGCTGCCCCGCGACTTGGCGTGGGGATGCTCGAAGGCCTCGTCAAAGGTCAGGACCGGGGCGAAGCAGATGTCCGTGCCCTCCATGATGTCGCACCATTCGTCCCGGGTTTTCTCGGCGAACAGCGCCTCGAATTTGCGCGACATATCAGGCCAGGTCGGGCGGTCCATCTGGGCCGGTAGATCGGCCGGGTCCAGCCCCAGTTTGTCCAGCAGAATGGCGTAGAATTTCGCCTCGATCGAGGCGATGGAGACAAACCTGCCATCGGAGGTCTTGTAACAGCGGTAAAAATGCGCCCCGCCGTCCAGGATGTTCGAATTTCTCTCATGCACCCAATCACCCGCCGCCAGGGCGCCAAAGGCACCGGTGCCCAGATAGGCCGAACCTTCCGTCATGGCCGTGTCCACCACCTGGCCCTGGCCCGACTGCCGGGCCTCGATCACCCCGGCCAGTATGCCAACCGCCAGGAACATCGCACCGCCGCCCATGTCGGCCACCACGTTCAGGGGCGGCGTGGGCAGTTCCTTGGGTCCGATGGCGTGCAGCACACCGGTCAAAGCGAGATAATTGAGGTCATGGCCGGCGGCCTGATTAAGGGTGCCGTCCTGGCCCCAGCCGGTCATGCGGCCATAAACCAGCTTGGGATTGCGCGCCAGGCATTCGTCCGGGCCCAGGCCAAGGCGTTCGGTGACGCCGGGGCGGAAGGGGTCGATGATCGCATCCGCCTGATCCACCAGTTTCAGCACCGTGGCGATGCCGTTGGGGTGTTTCATATCGATGGCGACGGAGGGACGGCTCCGGCGTAACAGATCCGTGCGTGTGGTGCGCGGACTGCCCAGGCCGGAGGGCGCGTTGCGGTCGATACGCAGTATATCCGCGCCCATGTCCGACAATAGGGAACAACAAAGGGGGGCGGGGCCGATGCCCGCCAGTTCGATTACCTTGACGCCGGCCAGGGGGCCGCTTGCTTGACTATTTGCACTCATGATTTCCTCGTATGTTTCCGATTGTTCTTCCCGGCGCGGCCATCTATTCCGCCGGGCCGACCTGTTGTCCCATCATAGCCTCATAAACCTTCAGAACGGCAGTGACGTTTTCGCCGCCGCCATCCTTGCTACGCGCCATGCGCATGATGTTGTGCACTTGCGGCCCCAACAGCAGCGGCATGTCCAGCTCATCCGCCAATTCCAGGGCCAGGCGTAAATCCTTGTACGCCAGATCCACGGTGAAGGCGGGGGCGAAATCCCTTGTCAGGGCGCTCTTGGCGACGCCGCGGTAGCTCATGGAGTTGCCGGAACTGTTGCGCACCACCTGATCCAGGATGGCCGGATCAATGCCGGCGGCGACGCCCAGCATCAGGCCCTCGGCACCGGCGGTCATATTGGTGAAGGCGACCATGTTATTGACGATCTTGGCGATACAGCCGCTGCCCAAGGCGCCGGTATGGATGATGTTTTCACCGAAGGATTCAAACACTGGCATGCAGCGGTCGAATACCTCCCTCTCGCCGCCGACCATGATGGCGATGGTGCCTTTTTCGGCCCCGACAACGCCGCCGCTGACCGGCCCGTCCAGGGTGGGGATATCCTTTTCCGCCATCGCCGCCGCAATTTTTTTCATCATGGCGGGGGAGTTGGTGGAAAGATCGACATAAATGGTGCCGGGCTCGGCGTTGTCGCGGATACCGCCGGGGCCCAGGGCCACGGCTTCCACATCCCTGGGCATGGGCAGCGAGGTCATCACCACCTCGACCTGGCCCGCTACGTCGGCGATGGAGCCGCCGGCCATGCCGCCGACATCGACGCAGGCCTGCACGGATGCCGGCGAAAGATCGTGCACGATTACCTCGTGCCCGCCCTTGATGATATTGCGGCACATGGGCCCGCCCATGTGACCGACCCCGATAAACCCGACTTTCATGGCTTTCCTCCCACGTTGAGGCAGCCATTATCTAGGCTACCGCGCGGAAAGGCCATGGCGAAGATGCCGTTGCCTATTTTTCGGTGTGACGGCTGCCCTGGCTAGCGGTCGTTGGTTTACGTTTACCCATCACCCTCGAACATGGCCAGATCCAGGGGCAGCATTTCGCCCATCCAGATCGGCCAGTCGCGGTGGTCTTCCAGGTCCCGGCCCGTATTGGGGTGGAGGAAGACGGTCAGGCCGCGGCGGTTCTGCATCAGCCAGGGAACCAGCGCGGCGAAGACTTCCGGCCCGAACTTGACCTGATAGCTCCACCTAGGGTGCGGCCCGACCAGTTTCTCGTGGAAGCGCCCCATCTCGATATCGAAGTTGGCTCCGATCTCTCTACGCACGGCCCAGGCCGTCTTCCGGCTATCGGCGTCGAAATAGACGTGTGCGTGATAATCCTGAATGGCTTCAGGCGCCGCCATGGCTAGGCCGCTTCGGTTTCGATGCCCTTGGCCTTGAAGGTCTCCTGCAATTCGCCGGCCTCGAACATCTCCCGGACGATGTCACAGCCGCCGACAAACTCGCCCTTGATGTAGAGTTGCGGGATGGTCGGCCAGTTGGAGAACTCCTTGATGCCGTTGCGCACCGCATCGTCGGCCAGGACGTCAATGCCCTTGAACTTGACGCCCACATGGCTCAACACCTGTACCACCATGGAAGAAAAGCCGCATTGCGGGAAAACCGGCGTGCCTTTCATGAAAAGCACCACGTCGTTGGCGTCGATTTCGCCCTGAATGGCGTCGAAAACGGGATTGTCGCTCATAGTCTGGATCCTTTCGTTCCGGCGGCTCCCCACGGCCGCCACATGAAAATCGTCTATTTTTCAGCGCCCGGCACCGCCGTTTGCAGGGCCAGGGCATGCAATTGTCCGCCCATGCGTCCCTGCAGGGCCTGGTAAACCATCTGGTGCTGCTGCACACGTGACTTGCCCTCGAACGCCGGGGAGACGACCATGGCCGCATAGTGGTCACCGTCGCCGCGCAGGTCCTCGATCGTGACCTGGGCGTCGGTAATGCTATCCTTGATCAATTTTTCGATCTCGGCGGCATCCATGGCCATGGGCGTATCTCCAGTATTCAGTCATTACGCATGTAATCGGGCAGCCACGCCTCGTGCGCGCGGCGTAACTCAGCTAACGATATAGGCGCGCCGGCGTTCAGGGTCAACGCCTCGCCGCCGGTCCGGCCCACGGATTGCGCCGGCACCTGCTGCTGTTCGGCCAGTTGCAATATTTCCGCCGTGTCCGCCTCCGGTACGGCAAGCAGATAACGGCCTTGATCCTCGCCGAACCAAAAACCCGCATCTTCCGGGCCATTCAGGTCCAGGCCGGTATCGCCCGCCATGGCCATCTCTGCCGCCGCCACCAACAGGCCGCCGTCGGATAGATCATGGCAGGTATCGACCCTGCCGGCGGCAATCAGGGCACGGACAAAATCGCCGTTGCGCCGTTCCACCGTCAAATCCACCGGCGGCGGCGGGCCGTCGCCACGGTTCAGCAGTTGCCGCAGATAGATCGTCTGCCCCAAATGCCCCGCTGTTTCGCCAATCAGGATCAGATTGTCGCCGTCGCGCCGCAGCGCCAGGTCGGCGTGGCGCTCCAGATCATCCAGAACCCCGATGCCGCCAATGGCTGGCGTGGGCAGGATGGCCTGGCCATGGGTTTCGTTGTAAAGCGAGACGTTGCCCGAGACCACGGGGAAATCCAGTGTGCGGCAGGCCTCTCCCATGCCTTGGATGCAGCCGACGAACTCGCCCATGATCTCGGGCCGTTCTGGATTGCCGAAATTTAGGCAGTCGGTGATGGCCAGGGGCCGCGCGCCGACGGATGTGATGTTGCGCCAGACCTCGGCCACCGCCTGGGCCCCGCCCTGGCGCGGTTCGGCCCGGCAATAGCGCGGCGTGCAGTCGGTGGCGATGGCCAGGCCGCGGTCAGAGCCATGAATACGCACGATGGCGGCATCGCCGCCCGGTTTGCGCACAGTATCGGCCATGACGGTCTGGTCGTACTGCTCCCAAACCCAACGCCGGGACGACAGATGCGGCCCGGCGAGCAGGCTTTTAAGGGCCGCCATATGCTCCATGGCAGCCGTCACCGGCGCCAGGGCGGCAGGTGCCTTCGGCTCCACCCAGGGGCGTTCGTATTCCGGGCTCTCCTCCACCAGGGGCCGGACGGGGATATCGAAGACCACCTCGCCCGCGACGCGGCCCGTGAAGCGGCCGGAGTCGGAGACATGGCCGACAACCGCGAAATCCAACTGCCATTTATCGAAAATCGCCTGAGCCTGGGCTTCGGTGCCGGGGCGCAGCACGATCAGCATGCGTTCCTGGCTTTCCGACAGCATCACCTCGTAGGGCGTCATGCCCGCTTCGCGTTGCGGCACCTTGTCGATATCCAGATCGAAGCCGACGCCGCCCTTGTCCGCCATTTCCACCGAGCTGCAGGTCAGGCCAGCCGCGCCCATGTCCTGGATCGCCACGATGGTATCGGTGGCCATCAGTTCCAGACAGGCCTCAATCAACAGTTTTTCCGTGAAGGGATCGCCGACCTGCACCGTGGGGCGTTTTTCCTCCGTCGCGTCGTCGAATTCGGCCGAGGCCATGGTGGCGCCGTGAATGCCGTCCCGCCCGGTCTTGGAGCCGACATAGACCACCGGATTGCCGATGCCGGCGGCGGCGGAATAGAAAATCCGGTCCGCGTCCGCCAGGCCGACGGTCATGGCATTGACCAAAATATTGCCGTTATAGGCGGGATCGAAATTGACCTCGCCGCCCACCGTGGGCACGCCGACGCAGTTGCCGTAGCCGCCAATGCCGGCGACGACGCCTGACACCAGATGCCGGGTCTTGTCATCCTCCGGCGCGCCGAAGCGCAAGGCATTCATGTTGGCGATGGGCCGCGCGCCCATGGTGAAGACATCGCGCAGGATACCGCCCACTCCAGTCGCGGCACCTTGGTAGGGCTCGATGAAGGAGGGGTGATTATGGCTTTCCATCTTGAAGATCGCCGCCTTGCCATCGCCGATATCGACCACGCCGGCGTTCTCGCCGGGGCCGCAGATCACCCACGGCGCCTCGGTCGGCAGTGTCTTGAGCCAGACCTTGGAGGATTTGTACGAGCAGTGCTCGGACCACATGACCGAAAAGATCCCCAGTTCGGTCAGGTTCGGCTCCCGGCCCAGAACATTCAGAATGGTTTGATATTCATCCTCCGTCAGGCCGTGTTCGGCGACCTGTTCGGGTGTAATGGTCGGTTCGTTACGCAAGGCGGATACCCTAGGATAGAGCGGAGACGAGGCTGTTCAATAGACCCTGGCCGTCGGTGCCGCCATGGATAGCATCGGCGGCCCGTTCAGGATGCGGCATCAGGCCCAAAACGGATTTGCGGTCGTTGAAAACCCCGGCAATGTCGTCAATGGAGCCATTTGGGTTCGCGGCGCGGCCATCATCGGCATCGCAATATCTGAACGCGATCTGATCCCGCTCCCGCATCTCGGCCAGGGTTTCGGGCTCGACGAAATATTGGCCATCGTGATGGGCCACGGGAATGCGCAGGGTCTGACCCTGCTGATAGCCGTTGGTAAACAGGGTCTGGCTGTTTTCCACCCGGATTTGGACATCGCGGCAGACGAATTTCAGGCCGGCATTGGGCAGCAGCGCACCGGGCAACAGGCCGGCCTCGGTCAGGACCTGAAAGCCGTTGCAGATGCCTAGAACGGCCACACCCTGTTCGGCCCGCGCCACCACTTCCCGCATCACCGGGGAACGGGCGGACATCGCACCGCTGCGCAGATAATCGCCGTAGGAGAAGCCGCCGGGCAGGACGATCAGGTCGGTCTTGGCCATCTCACTGTCGCCATGCCAGACCATCTCCACCGTATCCGGGGTGCCGCCGATGGCGCTGGCCAGGGCAACCTGCACATCCCGGTCGCAGTTCGAACCTGGAAAAACGATTACGGACGCTTTCATGGAAATCTAGTCTTCTTCCAGCTCGATGGCGTAATTTTCGATCACCGTGTTGGCCAGCAGCTTCTCACACATGGCCTCGACCGATTTTCGCGCCGCCGCGGCGTCGCTCTCGGCCAGGTCAAGCTCGATCAACTTGCCCTGGCGGACGTCACCGACGCCCTCGAAACCCAAGTTCGCCAAGGTCAGGCCGATGGCCTTGCCCTGGGGGTCCAAGACGCCGTTCTTGTAGGAAACATGTACGCGTGCCTTCATTGCTTCACCATCATTGCATCACCGCCGGGCCCTTCAGATCGTTCGGGCCGCCTTCGGGCAGAATGCCAAGGCGGCGGGCGACCTCCTGATAGGCCTCCGCGACGCCGCCCAGGTCCCGTCGGAAGCGGTCCTTGTCCAGCTTTTCGTTGCTTTGAATGTCCCAAAGACGGCAACTGTCGGGGCTGATCTCGTCGGCCAGAACCGTGCGCACCTCTTCTTCGTTGTACAGGCGGCCGAATTCGATTTTGAAATCAACCAGGCGGATACCGACACCGGCGAACATGCCGTACATGATATCGTTGATCCGCAGCGCCAGGGCCATCATGTCGTCGATTTCCGGCGGGCTGGCCCAGCCAAAGGCGGTGACATGCTCTTCCGATACCAGGGGATCACCCAGGTCGTCGGATTTGTAGCAGAATTCCACGATGGAGCGGGGCAGGGGCGTGCCCTCGGGAATGCCCAGGCGTTTCGACATGGAGCCGGCGGCGATGTTGCGTACGATCACCTCGACCGGAATGATCTCGACTTCGCGGATCAATTGCTCGCGCATATTCAGGCGGCGGACAAAGTGGGTCGGGATACCGATTTCCGCCAGGCGCAGCATGACATGCTCGGAAATACGGTTGTTCAGAACGCCCTTGCCGGTGACCGTGCCCTTCTTTTCGTTGTTGAAGGCGGTCGCGTCATCCTTGAAATATTGCACCAAAGTGCCCGGTTCCGGCCCTTCGTAAAGGACCTTCGCCTTGCCTTCGTAGACTTTTCTACGCCTGGCCATGGTAACCTCGAAATTGTGGGGCGGTGGCTTTCCCGGGCACGAATCAAGCCCTGCACCGAAGGCTTCGACGTATAGCCGATAAGCGGTGGCAAAACAATGTATCTTAGGCGATTAGGGGCCTGGGGGATTGGCAAATTGCGTAAAAAGGACCAGATATGAAGTTGCTTCATCCCGCCGGGACCGGTATGGGTGGGGCAGCGGGTTTATTGATCATTGAACTATCAAGTACGGGAGCAGCGTTTCCATGACAACCTTTGACAAACGTGAAAAATCATTCGAGGCGAAATACGCCCACGATCAGGAAACCCTGTTCAAGATCGGCGCCCGGCGCAATAAATTGCTGGGCCTTTGGATGGCTGAACAGCTTGGTCTGGATGGTGCCGATGCGGACGCCTATGCGAAACAGGTGATCGCCTCGGATTTCGAGAAGCCGGGAGACGAGGACGTGTTCGAAAAGGTCTGGGCCGATGTTCAGGGCAAGGGCCTGGATCTAAGCGAGGCGCAGGTGCGTCAGCAGATGCAGGATTTGCTGGAAGTGGCGCGCGACCAGGTCACATCCGAGGCCTGATATCCTCTCCCGCGCCTAACGGCGGCAGGCAACGGATCTAGTCTTCATCAATCCAGCGATTTGCATCGGGCCTGGCGAAGACCCGGTCGAAGATCGTGTCCACATGCTTGGTGTGATAGTCCAGGTCGAACATGGCTTCCAATTCCGCCTCTGACAGGGCGGCCATGACCTCCGTGTCCGCCTTTAGCAGATCGAGAAAATTGCCCTCTCCCCGCCACACCGGCATGGCGTTGCGCTGGACGCAGCTGTAGGCGTCTTCGCGGCTGACACCATTTTGGGTCAAGGCCAGCAGCACCCGTTGTGAGAAGATCAAGCCGCCCAAACGGTCCAAATTGGCCTTCATGTTTTCCGGATAGACGGTCAGTTTCTCGATCACCCCGGTCAGACGGTTCAGGGCGAAATCCAGGGTCACGGTGGTATCCGGCGCGATGCCCCGCTCAACGGACGAATGGGAAATATCCCGTTCATGCCACAGGGCGACGTTTTCCAGGGCCGGGACGGCGGACATGCGCACCAGCCGGGCCAGGCCGGTCAGGTTTTCCGTCAGCACGGGGTTGCGCTTGTGCGGCATGGCCGAAGAGCCTTTCTGACCTTCGGCGAAATACTCTTCCGCCTCCAACACTTCCGAACGCTGCAGATGGCGGATTTCCGTCGCCAGCCTCTCGATGGAGGAGGCGATAACCGCCAAAACAGAGAAGTACATGGCATGGCGGTCCCGGGGAATAACCTGGGTTGATACGGGCTCCACCGCCAGGCCCATGGCGGCGGCCACATGTTCCTCGACGGCGGGATCGATATTGGCGAAAGTGCCGACGGCGCCTGAAATGGCGCAGGTCGCCACTTCCCGGCGGGCCCGGCGCAAACGGTCGCGGCAGCGGTCAAATTCGGCATGGGCCTGGGCCAGTTTCAGACCAAAGGTGGTGGGTTCGGCGTGGATGCCATGGCTGCGGCCGATGCAGATGTCGTTCTTGTGCTGGTAGGCGCGCCGGCGCAAGGCATCCAACAGATGATCCAGATCGCCGAGCAGAATGTCCGTGGCGCGCACAAGCTGGACATTAAAACAGGTATCCAGCACATCGGATGACGTCATGCCCTGATGCACGAAACGGGCCGAGGGGCCCACGTGTTCAGCCAGATTGGTTAGGAAGGCGATCACATCATGATGGGTCTCGCGCTCAATTTCATCAATGCGGGCCACTTCGAAGGTACCTTTTTCCCAGACTTCCTTCGCCGCCTCCGCCGGGATAACGCCCAATTTGGCCTGGGCATCGCAGGCATGTGCCTCGATCTCGAACCAGATTCTGAATTTACTGTCCGGTGACCAGATAGCCGCCATTTGGGGGCGCGAATAGCGCGGGATCATGGGCTGGATCCTTAGTGGTTGTAACAGGGAATTACTTCGATGGTTCATACACCCATCACGCCGGTCGGGGAAGCCGGAGCGGCAATGAAATGAAATTTCTCCGCCGATCCCTGTATAGTTATTGTGCTTTGCAGGGAGGGATCTTGCATATGGCCGATAACCTGATTGCGCAATTACAGACCGCCATGCCTTTGGCCTTGGATGGACTGGACCTGGACAATTCAGTAACGTCGACGGGCGGAATGGGACTGATTTTGGTCGACATCGTCAACGGCTTCGCGACCGTCGGGGCCGGAAATCTGGCGCCGCCGGTGGCCAACAGCCAGGTCAGCCAAATGGTGGCGGAGGCGAACCGCCTGGCCCGTGGCTTCGCGGAGCGGAACTGGCCGCTGCTGGCCTTCCTCGACAGCCATCAGCCCGGCAAAGCCGAGCCGCCCTATCCGCCCCATTGCGAAATCGGCACGGGGGAAGAAAATCTGGTGCCCGAACTGCTCTGGCTGGAGGAAGAGGCAAACGCCACCCTGGTGCGCAAGGACTGCATCAACGGCTTTATCGGTGCGATTCGGCCCGACGGTTCCAACATTCTGGTGGATTGGTTGAACCGGCACGGCATCGGAGAGGTCCTGGTGGTCGGCATCTGTACCGACATTTGCGTGATGGATCTGGTGCTGACCCTGTTGTCCGCCCGCAACCATGGTCTGGTGCCGGCCTTGCGGGACATTCATGTCCATGCCGATGGCTGCGCGACCTATGACCTGCCCCGCGTGGCGGCCGAGGAACTTGGCCTGGAAGCCAGCGTGGCCCATCCCCAGGAGGCAGCCCATCACATGGGGCTGTATTTCATGGCGGCGCGCGGCGCGCATCTGGTTGACCAGGTAGCAATCTAGGCTCGGAAGCCGTCCGGGAAGCCGTGAACTTACTGCCCTTGCAGCTTGTTCATGGCCCGGCGCATGGCCCGCCCAGCCGCCTTGGCCGGATCCTCGTCCGTGGCGATCTGCCGGGCTTCCTTGACGACGCCGCGTGCGGCACGGGCAGCCTGCTCCCGCGCCACCGGGTCGGAGGCGATTTTTCGTGCCGCATAGCGGGCGATATGGCGCAACAGAAAAGCCATGCTTTCAGTATAAACAACAGCATGAACAATTTCGACCGGTGAAATATGGCAATTGGCCCGCCCGGCTGGGACCGTGACGGGTGGAGATATTACATTAGTAGTATGCTAAATAGGATGGAAGTTCGCCGAGAAACGAGTATATTTGCAAATTCTTAACTATATTCACGAAAATTTGGTTATTGGTTGTGATTGTACAAACATGTTCCTGAATGTAGCGCGGCCGCGCCACGACGGATTGTGGAAAAATGATGCGTAATGTTCTTGTCGTTGATGATGATGTTCAGCTTTGCCGGCTCATACAGAATACGCTGAGGGGCGAAGGCTTCGACATCGCCATCGCGCATAATCTGGCCGCCTCAATGCGTGTGTTGGAAACGCAGCGGCCCGATGTGGCCATCGTGGACCTGGGGCTTGGCGCGGAAAGCGGGCTGGATCTGGTGCGGGAGCTGCAAAATTATCCGCAGACGGGCATCATCATCTTGTCCGGCAAGGGCGATACCATTGACCGCATCGTCGGCCTGAAAGTTGGCGCCGATGACTATATTACGAAGCCTTTTGAACCCAGGGAACTGTTGGCCCGGGTGCGCAGTTATATGCGCCGCTCGGACCGGTTGGGGGCTTTGAGGGGGTCGCCATCGGCATCTTCCGCGATTGTCTTGTTCGACGGCTGGCGTCTTGACCGCACCGGGCGCGAATTGCGCTCGCCGTCGGGGGACGCCGTTCCATTGACCACCATAGAGTTCGATCTGTTGTCCACCTTGGCCGAGAATGATGGCAAGCCGGTCAACCGGGATGATCTATTCAGTGTCGCGCCCGGCCATAACACGCGCAGCGGTTACGATCGCAGCGTCGATGTGCATATCGCCAATCTGCGCAAGAAAATCGAACAAGACCCCGCCAAGCCGCAAATTATCAAGACGGTCCGGGGCGTGGGCTACATGTTGGCGACCACTGCCCAGGCCGGATAAGCCAGCCGCAAAAGTACCTGTAATGCCGTATCCGACCTCAGCCGCACGAGGCTTCATACCAAATTATTCCACCCTGTCGCGGCGCCGTGCGCATCGTGACAAATCCTTACCATCCTTGACACCAATTTACATACATCGGTGGCATGTTGCCGCGCTTCGAAACAGCCGTTCAGTGCGGCGAGGATGGTTACGCTGATGCATGATAAATCGGAAAGAAGGCGGCTTCTTGTGATCGATGATGAACCGGCCTTCTGCCGCTTCGTCCAATCCGTTGGCAAGCTCCTGGACTTTGATGTTCAGACGAGCGGCTCTGGCAAGGATATCATGAGCACCGAGGCGCCGCTGCCGTGGGATGCCATCGTGCTCGATATCGTCATGCCCGATGTCGATGGGATAGAAATCATTCGCTGGTTGTCGAAAGTCGATTATCGTGGGCGGCTTTTGGTGGTGAGCGGATATGCGCCGAACTACGCCAGAATGGCGTGCGTCCTGGCTGATGCCGGCGGTAGCATGGAAGTCGACCAGCACAGCAAACCCATATCGATTGAGCAACTCCGCGCGGCCTTGTCCTAGAGCGTTTCCGGATTATTTTGGGGCATAGCCATCCTCGGCGAAGAAGTTCCAGCATTCCTCTGGTTTGAAGAG
>JASLLM010000002.1 GCA_030747035.1 Alphaproteobacteria bacterium
ACCTAGGACAACAATGGTCACCAGCCCTGTAATGCCGATCGGCGGATTTCAACAGGGGAAAAGATATTCGCTTGTGATATTTGCCACGGTCGTGATGCTCCTTTGTTCATGTTCACAGTCATTCGCCGCTGAAAAACTGGCGTTCCTGCCCTGGCCCTTCGGTTTGCCGGTCAAACCGGAAATCGAAGGTCTGCTCCAGGAACTTTATTCGCCTAGCGGAGCGCATAAGCTTGACAGAGCAAACCTAGCCGGCGTCCCGGTCGATATGGACTACGACGGCACGCTGGAGCTGGTGGTTGCATTTGTCGGCTCTGGCCATTGTGGCGCAAGGGGTTGCAGTGGCTATGTGTTGCAAGGCTCAAATGAAACCGGTTGGCGAGTACTGACAGACACGGAAACCTTGCATGACGGGATGATTGTTACCAAGGATGTCGTCGTCAAATACCGTGCACTAATCGGACCGTATAATATTTTGGTCTGGAATGGTGTTCAGT
The DNA here is from genome assembly GCA_030747035.1 of Alphaproteobacteria bacterium. Lineage (GTDB taxonomy): Bacteria > Pseudomonadota > Alphaproteobacteria. Next base: position 495 of record JASLLM010000002.1, read on the forward strand.
TCTTTCTCGTCTGCGGGTACGACGAATGCAGGGAGACATTCGACCAAGGTGTCAAGTATTGAGTTCGAGCACTCCCCAGCCAGTGTCGGCAAAGTGAGGTGGTCCCACATTGTTGGACAGCTTGGCGGCGTTGCTAAGGTGCATTCCGTTGTCTGATCATGCCGCCAAATTCTTCTTCATATTGATGGGATGGTTTACGGCCTGACGCCGACCATCGCCGACGAATACAACGATGCCGATCCACCAAACCGCAAACGCATTTACGACAACGTCGCCAAGGCCCAGGACTGGTGGTTGGGGGCGGCCGACGAGCAGATCGCCGATCAGGCCTATGCCACCAACTTCGCGAAAGCGGCACGCTGGGCCCGGGACGATGGCAACGACTATTCCAACTTCGCCAAGGTGATGACCACGGCCGGCAAGTTCGAGGTCCAGCCCGACGAATTCGACAGGTATCTAAACGGCGCGCCGGAGGAGCACGAGGCGCTGATCCAGGACATCAACAAGCGCATCATGCCATGGGCCCACACCGGCATGGACGAGGATTTCAGCGGGATGCCGGACCAGGCGCCCGTGCAGGACGCCGACGGCGGTGACGACACAGACTGGGGCGTGCCGGAGACCATTTACAACAAAGGCAATTATGCCACCGGTGCGAACACTGACAATTCACCGAACTATGATAGTGGCGATGACACTTACTTCACCGATCCGGATAACGAAGAGGCAACCCGGACCGAATACGGCGGTGAGGACGTGGAATTCTCCGGGCCACAAAACGATACCGCGAACTACACACCTGATCCAGACGGAACAGGCGCGGCGGCATCCAAGATTGAACAGACTCCAGCAAACCAGAGCCTCGACAACGCAGCCACGGAGGCTTCAGAGACACCAGAATCCCCGGGTGCGCATGCGGAATTCCGCGGCATGATGGGCGCCTATGCGCGGGGCGACACAGGCCGCGCGTTGAACAAGGCGGGCAACTTACTCCGCATCGGCATCGAGACCGCGCGCCCGCACGTGCAGGAATTTCTTGAACGGCTCGAGACCGAACCGGAGAAGGTGGAGCAAGAGCTATCAACGCCAAGATCACCGAGCGCGACGACAAATCCTAAGCAACGTCCGGCTGACATCGGAATCGGCGGCTGTTCGCGGCCAGCGAGGGGCGCTTTTGGGGCTTCGGCACCTCGTTCCTACCCAAGGTCATGGAGTATTTCCAGGACCGCCAGGACAAGGCACACGAATTGGCGGTGATGGACAAACAGATGGCCGTGCAGGAGCGCGGCCATGAAATGCGCCTTGAGGAAATCAACATCGAGGCCGATATCCGGGAAACCGAAAGCCTGCACCGCCATGACCGCAAGGCGGGTATCGCCTGGGTCGACGGCCTGCGCGGATCGGTGCGGCCGGTGGTGACTTACATCATGGTATTGGAGTTCGTCTTCATCAAAACAGCGGCCATGTTTCTGATCTTCGGCGCGGACGGCGTGACGCTGGATACCCTGGCCGTGGTCTGGGACGAAGAGACCAGAGCGCTTTTTGCCGCGATTCTATCGTTCTGGTTCGGGCACCGGGCCCTGAAAAGCTTCTATCCACGATGAAGACCAATGCCAAAGGGTTGGCGATCATCAAGCAATATGAAGGTTTTTCGCGCCTGCCGTATCGGGACCCAATCGGCATCCCGACCATCGGCTACGGCTCCATCTGGGGTCTGGACCGAAAACGGGTAATGATGGATCACCCTGAGATTGACGGGGATGATGGGGAGGCCTTGCTGGCCCGAGAGGTCGATCACACTGAACGGGCGGTGCATCGCTTAATCCGCGTGCCCCTGTCGGACAACCAATTCGCCGCCCTGGTGTCGTTCACCTACAATGTTGGGCCGGGCAACCTGCAACGCTCCACCCTGCGTCAAAAGGCGAACCGGGGCGATATGGCTGGCGCGGCGGATGAGTTCCCCAAATGGCGGCGGGCTGGCGGGCGTATCCTGCGCGGCCTGGTGCGGCGCAGAGCGGAGGAACGTGAATTGTGGCTCGGTTAGCTCATCAACTGCCTGCCATTGCTCACCACAGCGACAGAAATTCAAACATGTCCGTCCGGGTAAGATGCAGGCGCCCGGCGGGTTCCTGTCTGCCCCTGCCCGCACCGATAATAGTAGCGCCGGTCCGCCTAGCGCCGTGCGACGGCCCGGTTGCAGCAAGTTTCCGGATACGGGCAATCAACTCACCGCGATCGAACGGCTTGGTCAGATAGTCGTCCGCACCGAAACCAAGGGCCCGGGTCTTGTCGTCAGGCTCCGCCATGGCTGAAAGAATCAATATAGGTGTATCTATCGCCGCGGCGCGGAGCCTCTGCAGGACTTCATAGCCATGCATGTCGGGCAGGTTTAGATCCAAGACGATGACATCAAAGGCGTAGAATTTTCCCAGGTCCAAACCTTCTTCGCCCAGGTCGGTTTCGCTGACGTCGAAACCTTCACCTTGCAACAGCAGATCCACGGTCTTGGCCATCGCTGCATCATCTTCGATCAGCAAAGCTCGCATTAATCGCCCCGCAAGATATTATGGTAAATATATCAAATGGTGTTGGCGACCTGGATTTCAATGGTGTACTAGGCCGCCAAATCTAGCTGGCGAGTTCTTCGAAACGACCTGCATTCAAATCCGCCAAGCCGAATGCATGGCGGCAATACCGCCTGCCAGGTTGCGATAGCTGACATTACTCAGGCCCGCTTCTGAAATCATGCAGGCGTAGCTCTCTTGATCCGGAAAGGTGCGGATGCTTTCTGCGAGATACCGGTAAGACGCCTCGTCATCGGCCACGACCCGGCCAAGGCGGGGTACCACTTGGAAAGAGTATTTGTCGTACAGGCCCTCCAACCCTGGCAGGGCGAGACGAGAGAATTCCAGGCAAAGGAAACGGCCACCGGGGCGCAGCACGCGGCACATCTCTGCCAGCGCCCTGGGTTTGTCAGTCATGTTACGGATGCCGAAAGCGCAGGTCACGGCATCTACCGAGGCATCGGGAACAGGCAAACATTCTCCATTGGCACACAGCCATTCGATGTCACCGGAAAGCTGTTTTCCCCTTGCACGGCTTGTCCCCACCAAAAGCATTTCCTGATTGATGTCAGTCACGGTCACCCTGCCGCCACCGCCGGCAAGAAAGCGAAAGGCGACATCGCCGGTTCCACCCGCCAAATCCAATAAATGCATATCCGCCCTGGGCCGCAGCCAAGTTATGAATGCGGCCTTCCACAATCGATGCAGGCCGCCCGACATCAGGTCGTTCATCACGTCATAGCGGCCCGCCACGGAATCAAAGACGCCGCGCACGCGGGCGGTCTTTTCTTCCCATGGTACGGATTCAAAACCGAAATCGGTACTTGCCGTTGGCGACATGCTGACGCTACTCCGTCGTTACTTTCAGGCGCGGAACAATAGCATGGTTTGGCACGCACTTGGCAGCATATGGAAATATCCGCTACTTTCCATTCATGCCCGAACTCCCCGAAGTTGAAACCGTTTGCCGTGGCCTGGAAGGACATCTTGTTGGCCGCCGCCTAACCAAGGTTACCCAGCGCCGCGACAAGTTGCGTTGGCCCCTGCCCGAGAATTTCGCCGCGCGATTGGAAGGCCGAACTGTTCAGCGCCTGCACCGGCGCGCAAAATTTATTCTGGCGGACCTTGATGACGGCTGGGTCTGGATGACCCATCTGGGCATGTCGGGCCGCATGTTTATCCACGAAGGCTCGGCGCCTGATCCTGGCAAGCACGACCATGTGCTGTTGCAGACCAACAGCGGCGGGACAGTGGTGTTTCAGGACCATCGCCGTTTCGGCATGATGGATCTTGTGCAGGCGAAGCATCTCGGCAAGCACCGCCTGTTGCGGGACCTGGGGCCGGAGCCCCTTGGCAACGAATTCAATGGGATATACCTGTCCAACGCTCTTCGGGACCGGCGCACACCGATCAAGTCGGCACTCTTGGACCAAAAGACTGTTGCCGGCCTAGGCAACATCTATGTCTGTGAGGCCCTGTTCCGTACCGGCATTTCGCCACGCCGATTTGCCGCCTCGGTCGCGGGACGCAGGGCCGAAAGATTGGTGCCCGCCATCCGTGATGTCCTGACGCAGGCCATCGCCAAGGGAGGTTCGACCCTAAGGGACTATGTCCAGGCATCTGGCGAGCTTGGATACTTTCAGCACGAATTCGCCGTTTATGGGCGCGAGGGTGAACCGTGTATCGAATGCGATCAACCGATCAAGCGTCTGATACAGGCCGGCCGTTCCACGTTCTACTGTTCCAGGTGCCAACGATAACTTTTCAAATGATCGTTGTAATTCGGACCTCTATTGAAAAACATTTTTTGCACACTGAAATTAGCGGTCCAAAATCCGCGCAATTCAGACGAACGGGCGCCTTATTGTTCGGCTAGACTCTGATTGAGCAACCGAACCGGCGCTTTTTTTGTGTCCAGAATCCATCTCTGAAAATCAACGTACGAGCCTGAAACAGGGTCCGCGCAGATAAATGCGTTGAGACTCTTTTTGTTTCTGGGCCACGCCCTGCGTTTCCGGGCCCGGGCGGATTCCGGCACCCCTATCCCCACACAAACTTAACCGACCTAATTGGAGAAGCACCGATGATCGACATATTTGGCGACCGTAAATCAGATGACACCATCGACTGGGGCGACGACTGGGAGGACAGTCCCTTCTCCCCCGACTACCTCAGCCAGGCCAACAACAATTTCGACACCATCCGCCCTGGCGACCGCCCCGAGGACTACGGGGACCCGGTCAGACGGCGGCGCAACAAAACCCGGGCGCCTGACATGTTCGACTTTCTTGACATGCAGGAGGCGCCATACACAAAACCCGGCAATGCCGTCCACACAGCCGGCCAATACGGCGTCAACCGGCGCCTGGTCAATGACTACAATGTGGCCGATCCCCTTGAACGCCGGCGCATGAAGGGCGAGGCGAAAAACGCCCTGACCTGGGACGCCACGGCATCTCACGAGCAGCGCAAGGCGCAGATGGATGCGGTAAATCCTTGTGTCGGTTCTTCGCATGCACCGTAGGGCAAAGGGACAAGAACATGGAATTGCGGCGTAATTGCGTGCGGTGAATCTTATATAAATGGGTCAGCCCATGGCGGCAATCGACGGCAGGCCCTGGTAGCGCTGCTATTCATGAAAGTCATAAAAAAATGCGACAAGAGCCGGGATCCGTGGATCGGTCAGCGTGCCCGGCAATGGCTCTTGGAGGACCCCATGCGGATCACGGAAGCCTTCGCTAGTCACGGAAAGCGCGCCATCCGTCTCTCTGGCGAAATTACAATATCCGGCTCTGTCCGCGCACTGTCTCTGCTATTATTGTTTCAACGACAATGGAACAATGAATGGTAGGAACGAGACATGAGCAAAGTCCTAGTGGATATTGACGGCCCCGTACGGACGGTAACGTTGAACAGACCAGACAAACGAAATGCCCTGGATACGGAAACCTTGGACGGCCTCAGTGCCGCGTTTCCGGACGAACCCGGCCCGGAAGAGCGGGTGGCGGTGCTGCGCGCGAATGGACCATCTTTTTGCTCGGGCATGGATTTGAGCCAAAGAGCCGCCGGCCTGGGCAAACCCGGGGCGATTGAGGTCATGTTGCGCCGGGTTGAAATCTATCCATTGCCCGTGGTTGCCGTCGTACACGGGCCAGCCATTGCCGGCGGCAATGAATTGGCCATGCATTGCGACTTCGTTGTTGCCAGTTCCACGGCAATATTTGGCATGTCCCTGGCCCAGATCGGACTAGCCCCAACTTGGTTCCTGGCCAAGAAATTGATGGAGGTCGCCGGCCCCGTGGCCATGCGAGAGATTCTATTGCTGGGCGACCCACTGCCCGCTACCCGGATGCACGAGCTCGGCATCATCGCGCGTGTGGCGGAACCGGACGACCTGGAGGATGAAGCCCAAAAAATCATCGGCCGGCTGGCCGCCAATGCACCGCTGTCGCTGCGCAACATGAAAGCCATGATGGTGCGGCAAATGGCTTTCCGGGATACTACGGACTACGACGACCTGAACGCCGACGTGGCCAAGGTCGCGGCATCCGCAGATGCCAAGGAAGGGGTCAGAGCCAAGCTAGATCGTCGCCTTCCCGATTTCCGAGGCGAATAACCGGAATTTGGGCAATATTTCCCGTTTCGGCGCGGGTACCGTGGAAACCAATCTTGGCGTATTGGCAAGGGTTCAAATGAGACGCAGTCGCTGATACCTGCTGACGGTCCGATCTCGCCGCAAGGCGCCTGATACCGTATGCCGCCGAAATATCGATCCTGATCAGGCAGCAAATCCTACCGCGCGGCTAATTTCCCGTCCCAGATCGGGCGCTGAAATAGGTTTTGTAAGCACATTGGCGGCGCCGATCTGCATTGCAACTTCATGCAATAGGCCATCACTGTCGCCAGTCAGTATTAGCACAGGGATTTGCGCGAGATCGCTATTCTTGTGGCGCCGCAACTTGTTGCAGAACGCCATACCATCACCATCACTCATATGCAGATCACAAATTACGAAATCCGGTGGTGCTTCGCCGGGCGTCTCGAGCAATTCAATGGCCTCGGTTCCATCGGCTGCTTCCGCCACATCCGTGATGCCCACCTGCGCCAATAAAGTGCGGACAATCGAGCGCATGGTACGTTGATCGTCAACTATGAGTGCACGAAGCGACACCAGCATATCCGTCGACATAGACTCAACTCCTTCCGGCGGCCCCGCTATCTGATCCATACAGATCGGAGGCTTTGCGCCCCGCCGTCGCCAACGGTTTGCCTTTTCGAAACGCCCTCTCGATGGCACGCCATAATGCGTATCCAATTCCCCCATTTGGAATTGAGGCTATCAGAATTCTACTTAAGGAATGGTAAACCGCTTGCGGTACTATCTATTGCGCGGCCCGCAGGCGATTAATGGCGGCTTCGAGGCCATCGCGCTGCTTACTCCCCGCAGGAAGTTGATCGTATAGCCGCTGCCAGCGATCAATCGCCTCTTCGGTTCGACCGGCCCCGGCATCCGCCATGCCAAGAAACCAAAGCGCCCGCGCGTTTTCCGGCTGCAGCATCTCTAATTTGCGCAAGACGTTGAGCGTCGTTTTGGGCAGTGTTTGTTCGGATGACGCACTTTGGATCAAAGCCATGGCTTGGGCATCCAGGGGAGCCGGGTCACTGGGGCGGATAGCGGCCGCCCGCCCATAGGCGTCCGCAGATTTATCCAGCTTTTGTAATACGCCATAGGCCTTGCCCAGCCGCATCCAGCCCTCAAAATCGCCAGGATCATCATTCAAGCGATCCGCCAGGCGCTGCACCATCGATAGAATGAATTTCTTGCGCTCATCAGGCGGCATATCGGCGGCAGCCGCCATCGCGGCGCGGTCGGGCCCCGGTCTCACTTCTGTTTCAGATGTCGCGGTTGCCGTGGGCGTATCGGCCACTCCCGCCGCTACCAAGGCGCTTTCCGGATCCGCGCCAATTTCTTGCGCCACCTGGCGAATTTGCTCCGCCAAAGCCTGTCTGTTCTCGCTATTCTCCGGCAAATCCCGATAGAGGTTTAGCCAAGCTTCATAGGCTTCCCGAGAGCGACCAGCCTGCAAGTTCGCAAGAGCAAGGAAATAGCGAGCCGCGGAGTTACGAGGCGCCAAATCCAGTGCTTTCCTGAACGCCACCAAGGCATCCGGCGTAACCGTGCCCCTCTCGCCTCTCGTTAGAATATCGCCGAGCGCGACGTAAACCTCGGCATCCCCATCGGACAGTGCAGCGGCCCGGCGCAACGCCTTAGCCGCACTATCAAAATCGCCGACCGCCGCAAGTGACCGGCCCAAAAGAATCCAGCCATCCAAATCGTCCGGTTGCGCCTGCAAGCGCGTCTCCAAACGCGCAATCATCTCGCTAACTTGGTTGCTCTGGTCCGTGGTCAATCCACGTGGCGCGACACTCGGCACCTCCCTCTCCGCCAATGGTTGATCAGGCTGACCCGGTTGACCTAGCTGGGAATAAAGCAGCAGTGTCAGAGCGGGCAGCAACAAGGCGATTGCGACGGCCATGAATGTCGACGGAGCGGCTGGACCGCTTTGAGTTTCGCTTTGCTCCGCGGCTCTAAGTATACGTCGTTCGATTTCCCGCCGAGCTTCCCCGGCTTCGCGCTCAGTCAGCGCACCGGCCGCCAATTCCGCATCAACCTCCCGCAACTGGTCGCGATAAACTTCCAAATCGTGGTCGAGTCGTTCGCTTCTAGCACCACTTGGGCGAAGCAAAGCCCAAAGGATTGGCAGAACCGCCAGTAGCGTCAGAGCGCCAATGGCCAGCCAAACACTCATGCCTGATCCTTATCATCCAACAGTGCATTCAGGCGATCCTGCTCATCCGCATTCAAGGGTGAGGCCTCTGTTGCCATCGGCCCGCTGCGCCGGCGGCACCAAACGAAGATCAGAATTGCCGCGAAAAATAGAAAAACTACAGGTGCCGACCAGAGCATGATCGTTCCACCCTTGATCGGCGGCTGCAATAGCACCCAATCACCGTAACGTTCAACGATATAGCCAATTGCCGCTTCGTCGCTGTCGCCAGCCGAAATTCGGTCGCGTACCAAAATCCGTAGATCGCGCGCTAATCCGGCATTTGAATCTTCGATCGACTGGTTTTGACAAACCAGACAGCGCAACTGCTTGTGGATGGCCCGGGCGCGGGCCTCCAGAACCGGATCCTCGAGCGGCGTGTCTACCGCCACGGCCCAGGCCTGCTCCATCGATCCGGCGAGGCAAAAGCAAATAATCAAGCCCCGAATGACGGTCATCAGCATTTCGCGGTACCGCCATTGCGCAAAGCCGCGATAGCGGGCAGCAGTTTCTCTTTGAGATCTGATTCCATGACCGGCCCGATGTGCTTGCAGACAATTCGTCCTTCGGCATTGATCAAGAAGGTCTCGGGCACGCCGTAAACTCCCCAATCTATGCCTACCCTGCCATTTAGGTCCGCCCCAACACGGTCATAGGGATCACCATACCGCCGCAGCCAATCCATTGCGGCCGGCCCTTCATCCTTGTAGTTGAGACCATGCACCGGAACGATGCCTTGTCCCTTCAACTTCATGAACAAAGGGTGCTCGGCCCGACAGGACACACACCACGATGCGAAAACATTCACCAATGAAACCTGCCCGTTCAGATCGGCTGTCTTCAATCCCTTGGGACGCCCGGGCAATGCTGGTAAATCGAATGCCGGCACGGCCTTGCCCAGCATGACCGAGGGGATTTCCTTTGGCCGCAAACCCAAACCAACGAACAAGAAGCCGCCGATAACCAATGCCACCGCCAAAGGCAGCAATCGCAGCCAAGTACTGCGTGGTTGTTGGCCTAGTCCAGGTTCGCCCAAAACGCCAAATCCTATTTGCTAGCCGTCGACACGGCAATTCCCGCTCGTCTCGCCGCATTACGGGCGCGGGCCGGCGCGCCGATTCGAAAACGGCGGTCTGTCAGAGACAATGCGCCACCAAATACCATGACGAAGGCGCCGATCCAGATCCAGTGGATCATAGGCTTAGTGTAAAACCGCGTCGACCAAGCCCCATCACCCGTTGGATCACCGACCACGGCATACAAATCGCCCCCCCAACCGGTCCGGATCGCGGCCTCCGTAGTCTCCATGGGCGGATTCTCGTAACGGCGGGATTCCGGCTGCAACACCGCCACCGCCTTTCCATCGCGGCTCACGTGAAATGTTCCCCGCACGGCAGCGTAGTTGGGTCCATCCAGCGGCACCGCGCCTTCGAACCTGAACTGATAGGCGCCGACGGCTTGGCTCTCTCCTTGGCGCATGACCTGCAATTTTTCCACCTGCCAGGCGGAAGATGCGACAATGCCGATGATCACCATGCCGGCACCAGCATGGGCAAATGTGGTGCCCCAGGCCGACCGTGACGAACGCGAGAGACGCCGTAGACTCTCGGCAATTGGCCCGCGGAACAAACGTATTCGGGAAGCGCCTTCTTCCAGCGAAGCGGCAATCATCCATACGCCCAGGGCAATCCCCGGAATAGCCAGCCAAGGTCCATCAAATGCCAGCGCAAGCGTCAAGAACATGGCAACCAGGGTCGCAAGCACGGTAAATTTCAGCCGCTGCAACGCGCCAAGCAAATCACCGCGCTTCCACGGCAGCATAGGCCCCACGGCCATGGCAATGAAAACCGGAACCATCAAGGGTCCGAAGGTCATATTGAAATACGGTGGACCGACGGTAATCTTCTCACCTGTTACGGCGTCTAGAAATAGCGGATAAAGCGTGCCCAAAAGCACCGTTGCGCATGCCGTGGAGAGCAGCAAGTTATTGAAGACCAAGCCCCCTTCCCTGCTAACGGGCGCGAAAAGGCCGCCGCCTTTCATAGCCGGTGCCCGTACAGCATACAGTGTCAGAGATCCCGCGATGACCGCGACCAGAAAAGCCAGAATAAAAACACCACGGGCAGGATCTGTGGCGAAGGCGTGAACCGATGTCAGGACGCCAGAGCGCACCAGGAAGGTGCCCAGCAAACTCAAGGAAAATGTCAATATCGCCAGCAGAACGGTCCAGTTCTTCAAGCTATCCCGCTTTTCCACGACGATCGCCGAATGCAATAGTGCCGTGCCCGCCAACCAGGGCATGAACGAAGCATTCTCCACCGGATCCCAGAACCACCAGCCGCCCCAACCCAGTTCATAATAGGCCCACCAAGAGCCTAGGCCGATACCCAAAGTCAGAAAGCACCACGCCGCCAAAGTCCAGGGCCGAACCCATCGCGCCCAGGCGGCATCAACACGCCCTTCGATCAAGGCGGCGACGGCAAATGAGAACGCCATCGAAAACCCGACGTAGCCGAGATAAAGAAACGGCGGATGAAATGCGAGACCAGGGTCTTGCAATAATGGGTTTAGTCCGCGCCCGTCCATGGGCGCGGGCAACAATCTCTCAAAGGGGTTTGAAGTAAAAAGAACGAAGCTGGTAAAGCCAACGGCGATCATGGCCTGAACCGCCAGCACACGGGCTCGGAACGGTGCCGGCAAATTGCCACCGAATACCGCCACCGCGCCGCTGAACAGCACCAAAATCAATAGCCACAAGAGCAACGACCCTTCGTGGTTCCCCCAAACGCCGGAAATCTTGTACAGCAGAGGTTTCGCCGAATGGGAGTTGGAAGCGACATTGAGTAGAGAAAAATCGGAGGTCACGTAGCCATAGGTCAGCGCACCGAATGCTACTATCACCAGCAAGCACTGCACGATGGCCGCGGGCCGTGCCGAACCTATCCAGCCAGGTATTCCACGCCACGCGCCAATCATCGGCACTGTCGCCTGTACCAGGGCAACCGACAGCGCCAGCACCAGCGCATAATGTCCCAATTCGGCTATCATGAACTTATACCAAGCCTAGTCCCACAACCTTGCCATACCAAGGTCCAGATAGGATATCGATATAACTTTGCCATTCAGTCATGCCACTTGGTTCGGCAAAGCTTCGCCCTTGAAATGCGCCAGCAAATTGTCGACGGTCAGATTTCCCATGGCAGTTCTTGTTTCGATGGTGGCGCTGGCATGGTGAGGTTGGAGGACAACATTTTCAAGTGTGAATAGCGCTTCCGGTACTGTTGGTTCCGCCGCGAACACGTCCAAACCGGCACCTGCGATCTTCCGCTCCAACAGGGCCTGAACCAAGGCTGGTTCATCAACCACGCTGCCACGGGCAATGTTGACCAAATATCCTTCCGGACCCAGGGCCGACAACACCTCGGCATCTATCAAATTTTGCGTTGCCTCGCCACCCGGACAAGTCAGAGCCATTACATCGCACGCCTCCGCCAAGGCGGTGACGCTGGCATGGTATGTATAGGAAACATCATCCCGCCTGGAGCGGTTATGGTAGGCGATCTCCATGCCAAACGCCTCAGCCCGCTTCGCCAGCTCCAGGCCAATTCGACCTAACCCGACAATGCCGAGGCAACGGCCGCGCGGCGAATTGGATAGGTCCAAAATCCCTTCACTCTCCCACCTGCCGTCCCGCACATAGCGGTCACCCTCGACGATCTTTCTCAAAGTTGCCAGAATAAGTGCCATGCCAAGATCGGCAACGCAGTCCGTCAATACGTCCGGCGTGTTGGTAACTGCGATCCCGTGCTGCACGGCGTAATCCACGTCCGCACCGTCATAGCCCACTCCAAAGCAGGCTATGATCTCCAAATTCGGCATTAGTCCCATCAGGGCAGCGTCGACCTTGGCAAACCCGGGCATCGCGATGCCGCGAATACGGTCGGTGTTTTCGAGAAATTCGGCTGGCCTTTCACTTTCATGCGGCAGCACTATCAAATCGAATTCGTCACGTGCACGGTCAACAATCCAACTCGGGATCGGTTCAATCAACAAGACGCATGGCTTATCCCCATTAACGCTTTCGATCATTCATGATCCCCCTGCCATTGGCCGGCCTCCTTCAAGGCATCCGCAACTTCCTTCGGCATGTAGGTCTCGTCATGTTTTGCCAGCACTTCCGTCGCCTCAAATGCACCGTCGGCCCTCATACTACCTTCGGCCACGACACCCTGCCCTTCCCTGAAGAGATCGGGCAATAGACCGCGAAACCGCACTTGCACGACTTCAACCGTATCCGTTACGCGAAACATGATCGTCAGGCCATCCTTGTCGCGCTGAACCGACCCTTCTTCCACCAAGCCGCCAATGCGCAGACGGCGCTCCGGAGATATTGGTTGCTGCTCCATTTTGCGCGCCAACTCGGTCGGTGAATAGAAGAATACGATGTTCTCTTCAAACGCCATCAGCACCAACGCGGCCGCAGTCGCGAAAATTAGCATGAAGCCGCCAACGATATAGAGCCTACGCTGTTTTCTGGTCATTCCTCACTAGCCTCACGCCGGCGGCGATGATCGCGCAGGGACGTCAATGTACGTTCCGAATTGTTCCAGCCCCGCACACTGGTAATCCACAACAATGCCATGACGATCAAAACAATCCCGAACGCCGGCCAAACATAGCCGGCATAGCCCCCCATGGCGAAAAATTCCCCCAAGCCATCCATAGCTACTTATCCTAACTTGTACGTTCTGCAAGGCGTAGCGCGCGGATCCGCCGCAAATTCAGTTCCATACGCATACGGGTCAGCAGGAGCGCCACGAAATAGGCCTTGAAGGCCAGCGCCATGATCAGTAGCGGCCACAACATGGAGGAATGGATCGCCGGTCCATCCATGCGCAGGACACTTGCTGGTTGGTGCAAGGTATTCCACCAATCTACGGAAAACTTGATGATCGGCACATTGACGGCACCCACAAGAGCCAGGACGGCCGCCGCCTTGCCAGCTTTCTGACTGTCCTCGATGGCCTGCCACAAAGCCATATAACCAAGATAAAGGAAAAAAAGTATCAGAACCGATGTCAAACGGGCGTCCCAAACCCACCATGTTCCCCACATGGGCTTGCCCCAAATGGAGCCGGTGACCAGGGCAAGAAAAGTGAACCCCGCGCCGATCGGAGCCGAGGCCTTCGCAGCCAGATCCGCCAGCGGATGTTTCCAGATCAAGCCAACAGCGCTTGCCCCAGCCAAGAACATATAGCAGAACATCGCCATCCACGCCGATGGCACATGCACAAACATGATGCGGACCGTATCGCCCTGTTGATAGTCTGCCGGAACCTCCACCAAGGCTAAATAAAGCCCAACCAGCAACAGTAGCGCCGCCAGCCCACCGGCCCACGGCTGAATGCGCCCGGCAAGACGGGTAAAACGTGCTGGATTGGCAAAGTAGTGCATCGACATGGGTGGAGGTTTAGCCCCCTCCGCCGACCGGTGCAAGCATCCGCATGGTAACAAATTGTCGCGGTTCGCCAGACATCTTTGAGGCTATTCCAACGACAATTTTACTGCTGCCGCGGCGGCCCATGGACAAAGCGGGATGGCCGCCATGGTCAATGCAGCCAGGAGCAGGATGTGCGGCTTGGCATTCAACCCATGCACCGCCGCATCTATGGCTGAAACGCCAAAAATCAGCACTGGTATATATAAAGGCAAAACCAATAGCGATAGCAGCACACCGCCACGTCGCACCGTCAAGGTCAAGGCGGCGCCGATGGCACCTATGAGGCTTAATGCGGGCGTGCCAATCAGCATGGTGAGAAGCAACGCGGCAAAACCTTCGTCGTTCATGTTCAGCAAGACCGCTAATACCGGCGCCGCCAGCAACAAGGGCAATCCCGTGGTAAGCCAGTGTGTGATGATTTTGGCTAGAACGATAAAACCCACGGGCAACCCAGACAGCGTCAATTGTTCAAGGCTTCCATCCTCGAAATCCGCCTGAAACAACCGGTCAAGTGACAACATCGCCGCCAACAGCGCCGCGACCCAGAGCACACCGGGTGCCACGCGAGCCAGCACGGCGGGTTCGGGGCCAATGCCCAGGGGAAACAAGGTTACCGTAAGCAAGAAGAAAACCAACGCCAAGAAGGTGGCGCCGCCCTGGCGCACAGCCAATAGCAGGTCACGCGCAATGATTGCCCGGAAGGATTTCATTGCGGCTTCAATTGTAGGAATTCCACATCGTCCAAACCCAATTCAATATGGGTCGCCGCCATGACCATGCCCCCATCCGCACGATGTGCCGCGATTGCCCGTTGCAAACATGCCGTTCCGTCCGCATCCAGGGAAACGGTGGGTTCATCAAGCAACCACAGCGCCGCGGGCGAGGCGACCAGCCGGGCCAACGCTGTCCGCCTGTGCTGGCCCGCCGAGAGGTACTGTGCGGGCGTATCCATCAAATGAAGGATCTCGAACGCCGCCATCGCCGCCTCGATCCGGTCCTCGGTCGAACCCCGCACTTTCGCCCAAATTGCGATATTCTCGCGTACGCTCAACGCGCCCTTTACGGCATCCAAGTGTCCGACGAAATGCAAACGGGCCCTATGTTCTTCTGGGTCCTCGGAAATATCGGTTCCATCCCAGGTCAGCTTTCCCCTAGCCACCTTCAATAGGGTTGCCGCCGTTCGCAGCAATGTTGTCTTGCCACAACCATTTGGCCCCCGTAGAACCAGCGCCTGACCCTGCATTATCCGAAAATCAAGGTTCGAAAATATTCGCCGCTCACCCCGGTCGCAAGCGATGTCCCTGCCTTGAAACATCAGGTCTTGTCCTCATCGTCGAGAAGGCGATGCCGGTTCATGGCAGGCAACTGCGATATTGAGAACAAAATAGTCAGGGGCATGATGCCAAAGACCTTGAAACTGACCCAAGTGTCCGTCGAGGTGTTGCGCCAGACAATTTCGTTCAATACCGCCAGCAAGACAAAAAACATGGCCCAGCGGAAGGTCAACAACCGCCACCCCTCGTCGGTCATCTGGAACATGCTTCCCATCAGGCTTTTCAGAAAGGATTTGCCCCAGAGCAGCCCGCCAAAAAGGATCACCGCGAACAGAGTGTTGACGATGGTCGGTTTCAACTTGATGAACAGTTCGTCTTGCAGGATGAGCGTCAGTCCACCAAAGACAAGAACGAAAATGCCCGTAACCAGCGGCAGCGTCGGCAGCCGCCTTTCACGCACCCAGGTAACCGACAACGAAACGACGATAGCCAGCATAAAGACGCCGGTCGCCCAAAAAATTCCGGCCCGCGCGTTGGTTACAAAGAACAACACCAGGGGGCCGATTTCCAGGGCAAGCTTGAGTATCGGATTCGGCGCGGAGACATTATTTGCAGTATTTGACATGGGAAACATATAGCCTGGATCGAAGTGAACTGAAATGAATCAGACGACGAAGGTGAAAAAAGATGGGGTTGCCCGGATGAACGACAAAGCGAAACAGTCGGCCGCCAACGCCGCCGTGGAAATGGTGGAAAACGGCATGCGCCTTGGCATCGGCACGGGCTCCACGGCGGAACATTTTATCCAACAACTAGGCCGGCGGGTTCAGGGCGGATTGTCCGTGGTCGGCGTCGCGACATCGGAACGAAGCGCGGAACTATGCCGCGACCTAGGCATTGCCCTAACCGATCTGGATGAGACTCCCGTGCTCGACTTGGCCGTGGACGGCGCGGACGAATTTGATGGCGCGCTGAATTTGATCAAAGGCGGCGGCGGCGCGCTGCTACGGGAAAAAATTGTTGCCGGAGCAGCCGAACGATTTGTCGTTATTGCCGATGCCTCCAAGAAAGTCGATATTTTGGGGGCTTTCCCACTACCCGTGGAGATCATCCCCATGGCTCGGCAGCCCCTGACCGGACGACTGGAAAAGCTCGACGCCGTCGTCACCCTTCGACAGGCGGCAGATGGGGCACCTTTCCGAACGGATGAAAACCACTGGATACTGGACTGCGCCTTTGGTCCGACAATTGATAACCCCATGGAACTGGCGCAGACGCTTTCCACCTGGCCCGGCGTGGTCGAACATGGCTTGTTTTGCGGCATGACGGAACAGGTCTTGTTGGGAAATGGTAATCAAGTGCAGGCAATCACCGGTTAGATTTGCCGAAAGGCCCATTTGATGACACTGCCGGCGGCTTGCGTTGTCGTGGAAAGCACGATCTGCTGACTTCGGCGTATACGATCAGGTTGACCCAGATAGACGGATTCCTCCATCGAGATCTCGGCGCCACCGGCGCGAAACCGCCAGCCCTTACCGTCCCCCAATCGAAGCAGAACAGCCGACCCACCCTGAACGGCGGAGGCTCTTACGTCCGGATGCAGGTGAAACCGCACTGCAACCGCGCGCCCAGCGGTCTCCTTTGATGATCCAGATTGGTTCTCCGCATCCAAGCGGTCTTCACCTCTGACGTCCGCCCCAGAAGCATCCAAATACAGACGCCGGCGATGAGTAAGGCCAAAACGTTGGCGATAGCCGTCATGATGCAGTTCCAGCCAGGTGTTGCCCAATTCGTCCTCGTGGCGGCGGCAATGCAGGCGTTCAGGCCCGGGGCCAAAGTCACCAGTTGCCGTGATCGGCCAGGCGTTCGCATTCACCAACTGCAGTGTTGAATGGGCAGCAGTCGCCCGGGCTGCCGCGCGCCAGTCCGTGCTGCGCCCGCGACCGCTGCCACAGTTGACAACCAAACGCCGCTTGCCGACGGACAGTTCGAAACAGCCGCCGCCCGCATGGGCTCGCCGTCCCCATTCCCCCGCCGGCGGCGCGCCGGTATCGGCCAAAAGAACCGTACTGCCCGCCGTCAACCGTTGAAAGCCGGATTGATTGGCGCTCAACAACGCCTTGCCTCTCACTCCGGACCGGGTGAGGGTAATATCGACAGCATCACGGCTTTCTTCGAAGGCACCGTTAATCAGTACAAGGCCCCCATCGCCGTGGCGCAACCCACGCAACATGGGCGCCATATGATCTATCTTGGCTTGCAGCCATTGCGGAACAGATCGGCCGGAATCGCTTAATGCTTCACGCAGCCCGATAAGTTGCCGTAACACCGCCATCAGATCCGAAGGTGAGCGGCTGTAGTAACCGCCGTCCGACAAGGTCTGGCTCGAGATCAAACTTTCGATCTGCATCAAGGCCTTTCTTGCCACGTCATCTTCATCGGGCAGAGCCATGGCGCCATATACAAGACCCAGCAATCCCGCCAATTGCTCGGCGCCGCCTGACTCATCGCCATAAGTGCGCTGAAGGTGCTGCCATTGCACGGCGAAAGAACCACGATAGGCGTCGGCAAAATCACTGTCCGCCCCGCGCAACATGAAGCGGCCATGGTTCAACCACGCCATTAACCGCTGCCCAAGCACACCCGGGGACCAGGTAATGGGGTCAATGTCGTCACATAAATCTATCCATGAACGAACCAGCCGGCGGGCATGCGCCAGCGCCATTTCGCCGCCCGAGGCCTCGAAATGGCGGAGCCAGGAAAATCCATGCAGTTCGGCCAGCCACTCGCCATCGTCGGGCCGCAATCGCCAGGGCGGCTGATTTGGTGCGCTGGCCTCCCGGCCCGCAAAGCGATACCGGCCTCTAAACAACTCATCAGCTTGTTGCGGATCGCCAGGCCAAGGATCATTGGGCAGGAACGCCAACTGCTCGATCTGGCGCCGTTCCAGGGTAAGACGATACAGGCGAGTTCTATAACCAGCGTTCTTCAGCCTCACCCAGCCATCGTTCATGACGTCGTGCTAATCCCAACTCTATTCCATGGTCGCCCGAAGGCCCTTGATATTGGCCGCATAGCGCTCAGCACCGCCGGTAAAAGTTGCTGAGCCGGCAACCAACACATCAGCACCGGCGGCAACAACGGTGGCTGCGTTCTCCGCGTTAACACCGCCATCGACCTGCAAATCAATCGTGCGCCCGGTCGTATCAATAAGGGACCGCAATCGGCGCACTTTATCCAGCTGCCCCGAAATGAACGATTGCCCGCCAAAGCCTGGATTTACGCTCATTACCAAGACAAGGTCCAAATCTTCCAGCAACGGCTCCACCGCAGCGACAGGTGTACCTGGGTTTAGCGCCAAACCGGCGCGCGCGCCTTGATCCTTGATCAACTGCACGGTCCGGTGCAAATGGGCACCGGCTTCGGCATGGACTGTGATGATATCTGCACCAGCGGAGGCAAAATCAGCGATGTAAGGATCGACCGGGCTGATCATCAAATGCACATCGAACGGCAGTTCGCTATGGGGGCGAAGTGCGGCAATCACAGCCGGTCCAATTGTCAAATTAGGCACGAAATGGCCGTCCATGACGTCAATATGAATATAATCAGCGCCGGCCGCGCTCACGGCTCTAACTTCTTCACCCAATGCGGCAAAATCAGCGGACAAGATCGAAGGTGCAATTCGGGTTGCTTGTTGCATGGCCGCTAGGTAGCAGTTTGCCGTGTTGGCCGCAAGCCAATCAGGGCCCGCACCAAGTCAAACGTGCCGTACCAGACGGGAAGCAAAAAAGCCATCCATTCCACCCTGGTAATGAGGCAATGTCCGCATTTCGCCATGGGGTGTAATCAGTTCATAGAGACCGTACAATTCCGCGGCATCTATGGGCTGCCGCGCGATGGGCGAACCGGAGGCCAGCAAAGCCTCGATCCGTTCCTCGCCCTCCTCCGGCTGCAGCGAACAGGTGCAGAAAACCAATATCCCGCCAGGCGCCAACATTTCGACTGCCGCCTTCAGCAGTTGATCCTGCAGCGCTGCCATGCCCGCCGCATCCCTGGCGGTACGCAGGTGCCATATATCAGGATGCCTGCGAATGGTCCCCGTCGCGCTGCATGGCGCATCCAGCAATATGAAATCAAAGCGTTTTGACGGTTGCCATTTCAGTGCATCCGCAATGACCGTCTCCGCCCGCAAACCTAGGCGATCCAAGTTGGTTTGCAGCAGCGCCATTCTTTTCGGCGCATTGTCAATCGCCGTTACCCGCGCGCCCAACGCCGCCAATTGAGCGGTCTTGCCCCCCGGTGCAGCGCAAAGGTCCAACACTTCCCGGCCTTCCACTTGCCCAAACAGGGCTACCGGCAGCGTCGCGGCCGCATCCTGGACCCACCACTCCCCCTCCTGAAAACCAGGCAGAGCCTGGATTATCCCACCCGGCCCCCGGCGCAGACTGCCCGTGGCCAAAACCTCCCCCTGCAAATCCTCCGTCCATTTTTTGGCGTCTGATTTGAAACTCAGATCAAGCGGCGGTTCCTGCAACATGCTTGCAACCATCCGCTCGGTCGTTTCTTCGCCATAAGCCTCCACCCAAGTCCGCCAAAGCCAATCCGGACAATTCAGCCGCAATTCATTCTGCTCAACCAAAATCGATGATGCTTCGCGGGTCAAACACCGCGAAACCGCGTTGACCAGGCCACTGAGATGGCGTTGTCGCGGCCCCATGAGGCGCACCGCACCATCGACCACTGCATGATTAGGCGTGCCCAGAAACATGGTCTGGGCGGCGGCGAGACGAAGAGCATTGCGGGCAGCCTGTGCCGATCGGTTCAAGGGCTTGTCCAGGCAGCGTGCGATGGCATCGTCAATCTGGCCCAGACGGCGCAGCACGGTCACTACCAGCAAGCGGGCGAAGGCGCGATCCCGAGGTGCGAGCGCCGCCAAGCGCCCTCCAGGCTCCAAATCATCCGCCAGAGCCTGATCCAGCATTTGCCCCCGTTCCAGGATGCGCGCCAGCAGCCGCATGGCGGCGGCTCGTGATCGGCGCCCGCTATCGCTCATTCAAATCTTTCCCTTCAGCTAGCGCTTGTTGATCGTGGCTGGTAGGTTCAGGTCCAACGGATGTGTAACATAGTCGGAATTGCCGCGCGGGAGATACAATTGATGGCATCAGAAGCGACTGATTCTAGAGAATCCGACGACAATAAGGCCGAGCCGGCCTCGGACAAAGAAAAGCGGAAGCCTGCAAAGGAAATCGGCGGTCCCAAGGGCCTCGAACCCACCCGCTATGGGGATTGGGAACGCAAGGGCATCGTTTCTGATTTCTAGCAAATAGGCCCTTCGCACAATTACATCTTCGTTAGCAAATTCTTGGCATTTTTCAGGTGCGACGGTCGCAATGCCGGCGCGGAAGCCCTATACAGGCAAGCAAGTCATCTTCAAAAGGTGGAGATACCGCATGGCGCAAAATTCGGCCGATACGGCCAACGACCTCAATCTGCTGTCCGACCTGGTCACGAAGGCGACGCGTGCCGGTGCAGATGCCGCCGACGCGGTTTTGTTCGAATCCGCCTCGCTCGAAGTCAGCTATCGCCTCGGCGCCCGCGAGGATTTGGAGCGCTCGGAGAGCAAAGACCTGGGCCTGCGCATCTTTATTGGCCAGAAGCAGGCGATCGTATCCTCTACCGATATGTCACCCGACAGTCTAAATGAACTGCTCCAAAGGGGTTTGGCAATGGCCGCGGCGATGCCCGATGATCGCTATTGCGGCCTCGCCGATGCGGATCGATTGTGCACCGACATCCCCGATCTGGATCTAAACGACGACGCCGAACCAACGCCCGAATCGCTGTATGACATGGCGGCCGAGGCCGAAACGGCGGCCCTGGCCGTCGAAGGCGTCAGCAATTCCGAAAGCGCGGGGGCCAGTTGGGGCCGCAACCGCATAGCCCTGGTCACCTCGACTGGCTTTGCAGGAGGCTATTCTGCCTCCTCCCATTCATTGTTCGCATCCGTAATAGCGGGCGAAGGCACGGGAATGGAGCGGGACTACGATTTTACTTCGGCCCGCCATGGCACCGATTTGCAGGCGCCGGCGGAAATAGGTACGGCCGCCGGTGAACGCGCGGTCAGGCGCCTGAACCCCCGCAAGGTTGAAAGCCAGCAGGTTCCGGTGGTCTTCGACCCACGGGTTTCTCATTCCTTGCTGGGGCATTTCGTTGGCGCCATCAGCGGCAGCGCGGTCGCGCGCGGTACCTCATTTCTGAAGGACAGCATGGGCGAGAAGGTATTTGCGCCGGGCATGACTATTGTCGATGATCCGCATCGGCCGCGAGGCTTAGCATCGAAGCCATTCGATGGGGAAGGCGTGGCAAACCGGCAGTGGCAACTGGTTGAAGACGGCGAACTGACGACCTGGATCATGGATTCCGCCTCCGCCCGGCAGTTGGGTTTGGCGACCACGGGCCATGCCAGCCGTGGCACTTCTGGCCCGCCATCGCCGAGCACCACAAATTTGTACATGCAACCCGGCACCAGTAGCCGTGACGAACTGTTGGCGGGCATCACCTCCGGCCTCTATGTCACCGAACTGATCGGCTTTGGCGTTAACGGCGTTACTGGTGATTACAGCCGTGGCGCGGCCGGATTTTGGATCGACAATGGAACCCTGGCCCATCCCGTGTCGGAACTGACCATTGCCGGCAATCTGAAGGACATGTTTTTGAATATCACCCCCGCCGACGATTTGACCTTCCGCTATGGCAGCAACGCGCCAACCCTGCGCATTGACGGTTTGATGGTGGCGGGAACGTGAGCCAACTGGAACAAGACCACGCACTGTTGCTGGAAACGGTTCGCGAGGGCGGCGCCTTGGCGCTCAGCTACTTTCACGATGGTGTTAAGCATTGGAAGAAAGGTCCCGACAATCCAGTGTCCGAGGCGGATCATGCGGTGGATGACCTGTTGCGGGAAAAACTCTGTGCCGCACAGCCGACATATGGCTGGCTGTCCGAGGAAACCGAAGACGATCCCACAAGGCTGGATTGCGACAGCGTCTGGGTGGTCGACCCGATCGACGGCACCCGCGCCTTTATCGAGCAGCGGGAGGAATTCACGGTTTGCGCGGCCCTAGTGCGCAACGGGCGGCCCGTGGCCGGTGCCGTGTACAATCCGGCCACCGAGGAATTCTATGATGCGCTGCTGGGTGGTGGTGCCCGCCTGAACGGCAAGCCTATTCATGTGAGCGCCGCGACCGATTTCGAGGGCGCGCGCCTGCTGACCGGCAGATACATTTTTCAACAGGCCCGCGCCGGGGAAAAGCCGCGCAACGTAACACTTCACATGGTCAACTCAATCGCCTACCGCATGTGCTTTGTCGCCGAGGGGCGCTACGATGCTTGTATCTCGCTATCGGGTAAGTGCGATTGGGATATCGCTGCGGCGGAGTTAATTTTGGCAGAGGCAGGCGGCATCAATACCAACTCCCATGGCCAGGATTTCAAGTACAATCAGACGGATACAAGGCACAAATCGGTCATTAGCGCCGGACCAGCCCTGCATGCACATATTCTTTCATTTCTCGATACCATAGAGCGTCCATACGGATCGCAATGGTAACCATGCCGGCGGCACGGCACCGGCGGCACGTCCTGGGCGCCTCGTGCACGACCCATTTCATTCATGATGGGTTCTCCGACCTGATAATTCTGCTGCTGCCGGTTTGGCAGGCGGAATTCGCACTGAGCCTCAGTCAGGTCGGTGCCATATCCTCGACTTATTCAGGCGCCATGACAATAGGCCAGTTGCCCGCCGGCCTGGCCTCGGAACGCTGGGGCGAAAGGCGCATACTGGTCGCCGGCACGGCCTTGGTTGGGCTTGGATTTTGCCTGCTGGGTATCGCCGGCGGGGCTTTTGGCTTGGCCTTGGCATTGGCGCTGGCCGGCATTGGAGCCAGCACACAGCATCCTTTGAACTCGACCATCGTCGCCCGCGCATACGAAGATGGACCACGGCGGGCGGCGTTGGGGATCTACAATTTTTCCGGCGATCTGGGAAAAATGGCGGTTCCGGGCCTGGCGGCCCTGGTTTTGGCAACCATGGACTGGCGCTATGTCACAACCGGATATGGTGGTTTTGGCATTGTCGCCGCGGTCGGAATTTTGATTGTTTTCGGGTTTCTCAAAGTCGGCGGCAGGCCCAGGAACGTACCGTCAGGTAATAGCGATGGTCACGGCAGGACAAGTGATTGGGGCATTCGTCAGCGCAAGGGATTTGTACTGTTGTCAGCCACCTCGATGATTGATGGCGCGGCCCGAGCCGCTTTCATGACCTTTCTGCCTTTCCTGTTGATCAGCAAGGGCGCGAGCATCGAAACCGTGGGTTTCGCATTGGTCCTGGTATTCGCGGGTGGCGCGGCGGGCAAGCTGGTATGCGGCTTGATCGCCGAACGCCTGGGCATCGTGCGAACCGCCGTGCTGACCGAGTTGGCCACGGGCGGCGGCATATTGTTGCTATTACCCCTGCCGCTAACGGCGGACCTGGTCCTTCTGCCGGCTGTCGGCCTTGCCTTAAACGGCACCTCGTCGGTCCTCTATGCCAGCGTGGCAGAGTTTGTCGCGCCCGAACGCCATGGCCGTGGTTTCGGTCTGTTCATGACCCTGACCATCGGCGCCTGGGCCATATCGCCCACCATATTCGGTATCCTTAGCGACCTGAACGGGGTGCCGAATACACTGGCCATCGTCGGGCTATTCGCGCTGACCACGGTGCCGTTGGCCCTGGCCCTGACGGGCCCATTGGCCGCCGCTAACGATAGTCAATCGGCGTAACGTATTTCGGGTCGTCATGGGCGTCCCAGTACATCTGGCGTAGGCGCAAGGCCAACGGGCCAGGCGCACCGTCACCGATGGGTGCTCCATCGAGGCGGCTGACCGGAATCACGCCACCGGCCGTGCTGGAAATGAAGATCTCGTCCGCGGTGCGTAACTCGGCCTCCGTCAAGGTGCCCACATCGACCTTGACGTTGAGGGACTCTGCCAGTTCGATCACCGTCATTCGAGTGATTCCCTTGAGCACGCCGCTGTCCGGCGTTACCAGCCGTCCGGATAAGCTGGCGAACAAATTGAACCCGGGACCCTCGGTAATATTGCCCTTGCCGTCGGTTAGCACCGCTGTCTCGCCGCCACGGTCAAAGGCCTCGTACAGGCCCTGCACCATGTCACCCCAATGAAAATTCTTGACGGTCGGATCAACGGATTCAGGCGAAATGCGCGGCACGCTGCTGACGGTCAAATGCAAGCCCTGCACCTGCTTTTCCGGCGGTGCGATCCAGATATAGGGAACCGCGAAGGCATAAAACTGATTTTCGCAGGTTCTAGGATCACGTCCGCCCGGCGGCGGCGTACCGCGGGTCAGAATCATTTTCACATAGGCTTCGCGCAATCCGGCGCGGCTGACGCATTCGGCCAGGATCGCGGACATTTGGCTCCGGTCGAAAGGCGATTGCATATGCAGCTTGTCGATGCCGCGAAAAAACCTGTCCAGGTGGTCCGCCAGCCGGAAGAAGCCGCCGCCCCAGACGGCAACGACGTCATAGGTCACATCGGAATGCAGGAAGCCATAATCGGTTATGGGTATCCGCGCCTCCCCGATGGGCACGTAGTCGCCATCAATGAAAGCCGCACCATCGGCGAAAGGATTGTCGTCTTTCGGCAAGGCTTCGATCTGACTCATGACATCCTCCTGATCCATATCCGGTTATCGTGGAAGGCGGCGCCACCGACGGGCGCCACCGGGTCCGCCCCCGTCAATACATTGATGCCCTTGCCGCCGGCGAAGGCCGCGTTCGGCCAAATGCTCTCAACCACAACCACGCCCCGCTGCAGGCCAGCGAATACTTCCACAGCAATCGGCAATTCACCTCGGTCATTGCCCAGCTTCACGATATCATCATCTCCGACACCCAGTTCGGAGGCATCATCGGGGTGGATCATGACCGTCGGCTTGCCTTCCCGGGCGATCGAGGTTGGTGTCTCGGTGAAGGAGGAGTTCAGATAATTGCGGGCGGGCGCTGTCACCAGCCGGAACGGCATCGCCTCGGTCGCTTCCTCGATCACCGGCCAATGGTCCGGAAGCGCAGGCATCTGGCCAATCAGTTCTTCCGATGCAAAGCCATGGGGCAGCACCTCTCGCCATTTCGGCGCAAAGCGGAATTTTCCGTCTGGATGGGCGAAACCATCAAGATAATGGGCATCGGAAAATTCCGGCTGACAATCGATCCAACGTTGCTGCCGCAATTCTTCTGCGTCGCCCCAACCGGATGCCTTCAGCGTCGCATCGATCAATTCCCAGGGCGTCATCTCAAAACCAGGATGTTCGGCCCCCAGCCGCTTGGCCAGGCCATTGATCAACTCGTGGTTGGAGCGGCACTCACCGGGCGCCTCGACTACCTTTGGCCCCAAGGTGATGTATTGGTGGCCACCGCCCTGGTAGACGTCATCATGCTCCAGGAACATAGTCGCGGGCAAAACAATGTCCGCCGCCTGGGCGGTCTCCGTCATGAACTGTTCGTGTACGCAGGTAAACAAATCCTCGCGCGCGAAACCCTGGCGCACCAGATTATGATCCGGCGCCACGCGCATGGGGTTGGTGTTCTGAATGAACAGCGCGGTCACGGGCGGGCCATCGCCCAAGGCCTCCCCGTCACCGGTCAGCACCGGGCCAATGCGGGATTGATCCAGCACCCGAACGGATGGGTCTAGAACATCAAGGCCTTCGATCAAGGTCTTGTCCCAGTGATAGATGGCGCCGTTGTTATGGAACGCGCCTCCGCCTTCCTCCAGCCAGGACCCGGTGACGGCGGCGATGCAGGATGCGGCGTGCATATTTACGACGCCGTTGCGCTGCCGGGAAAACCCATAGCCCAGGCGAAAAAAGGTCTTGGGCGTCTCGCCAACCAGCTTGGCAAAGGTCTCTATATCCGCCGCCGGCACGCCCGTGATGGCCTCCGCCCAGGCCGGCGTCCTATCACGCAGATGCGCCTCCAACTCGCCCGGGCAATCCGTGTATTTCTCCAGATAGGCGCGATTGGCCAGGCCATCGCGGAACAGAATGTGCATCACCGCACATGCCAGGGCTCCGTCCGTTCCGGGACGCACGCACAGAAATAGATCGGCCTGCTCCGCCGTGCCGTTGCGATAGGTATCAATATGGACGATCTTCGCCCCGCCCCTGCGGGCGTTGGCGGCGTGGGTCATGACATTGACCTGGGTGTTAACCGGATTGGTGCCCCAAATCACCAGGCAATCCGCTTTCGCCATTTCCCGGGGATCGGCGCCCGCCAGGCGTCCGGTGCCGGCGATGAAACCATTCCAGGCCGAAATCACGCAGATAGTCGGATACATGCCGGAATATTTCTTGGCATGGCGGAGGCGTTGAATGCCGTCCCGCATCACCATGCCCATGGTGCCCGCGTAATAATAGGGCCAGACCGTCTCGGATCCATGTTTCTGCTCGGCCTTCAGCAAGGCTTCCGCCACCTCGTCAAGGGCATCATCCCAACCTATCGAGACGAACTCGCCCGCATCCCTGTCGCCGGTGCGCCGCAAGGGCTGCATCAGTCGATCCGGATGATGGATCCGTTCGGCATAGCGCGCGACCTTGGAGCAGACCACGCCGGCCGTGTAGGCGTTCTCCTTGGCGCCCCGCACCCTGCCTATGGTCCGGGCATCCAATTTCTCGACTTCCAGCGCACAGGTCGATGGACAATCATGGGGGCAGGCACTGAAACAAATTTCCGGTTTGGCGTTCATGGACAATCACTCCTCAGCCTCATGATACCACATTGCGTCAGCCTTGCGGGCGCGCACGGGCCCGGCGTGCCAGGATAAACAGGCCCACGCCTACAAAGGCGGTGCCGGCAGCCAGGTCCCAGGTCAGGGCATCGCCTAGCAGCAGGGCACTTAACAGCACGCCGGACAATGGTGATACGAAGCCGAAGCTGACCATCACCGAAGGGCTGTAACGCTTGATCAGCCAGGTATTCACCATGAAAGCAAGCCCGGCGATGACGATCCCCTGATAGGCCAGGGCCGCAACCGGCAGCCAGCCAACCTCTCCCCAGCTAATTTCCTCCCACATTGCCGCGCCCGCGGCAAACACCCCCAATGACAACAGCATTTGCCAAAGAACCACGCGCGTTGCATCCATATTGCTGACCAGCCGCGCGGTAAAAATCATCCGCCCACCCAGCAACACGGTACTCGCCAAGATTATCAGGTCACCGAGATCCGCTTTGGACAACTCCTTTGGTATCCGGCCGCCGGTCAGCACCAACCCAACACCGAAAAAGGCAATCAAGAGACCAGCCACCTTGCCTGCGGTCAGACGGTCTCCGGCGATCATAAAATGCGCAAAAAGGCCCGCGAAGAGTGGATAACTCGCGGTCATGACGGCGGCCGAAGCGCCGCTGGTCAGGTTGATGCCGAGATTCATCATGGCGATCTGGGTCGTAAATAGCAGTGCCAGGACAAACAACCCGGGCCACTCCCGCCCATCCGGCCAGATGCGAATACGATTGAAGCGGGCCCAGATCATTATGCACAGCGCGCCGATGGCGAAGCGCAGAAAGGCGCTCCATAACGGCGGGAAGGCAACCAATCCCATTTTCACCGCGACCGGATTGCCGCCCCAGAGAATGTGAATAAGCAGCGCCAAGGCCACCGCCAGCAGCGGAATTTGCATCGCAATATTTTCCTGGCGAAAAGTAGGAATATTGGATCGCCACGGGGAGGTGACGCAAGGCACAGTAAAAGTGGAAATTCTATGCGATGTATACTGATATTTTTTGCTAATTTCGTCCCTACGGCATCGACTCACGGCTGGGGAGCAGCTTCGGATGAGTACCATTGAAAGTGATCGGGGCAAGGCAATGGGCAAAGTCAACCACCGTGTCGCCGTTGCCGGAGGTCTATTGTTGCTATGCGCCTTGTTGGGTCTGGTGGCCGTCCATCGTTTCGTTGCGGCGGAAGGCGAACGGGAGATGCAACAATGGCAGGTTCGCCTTGGCATTGTCGCCGCCAGTCGGGCCCAGGCGGTGCGCGAATGGAAGGACGGGCAATTCGCGGCGCTTTCCGGTTTGGCCGATAATCTGTCACTGCAACTCTACCTGACCGAACTGTCTCTTTCTGGCGGGCAATCCTCGGCGGTCACGGACCAATCGGCGCAAGCGGAATATCTTTCCAACTTGTTGATTGTGACGGCGGAGCAATCCGGCTTCAGCGAACCGGCGCAGGGCGCCGGTGTGCAGGCCAATGTGAAGCGGGTCGGCGTGGCGGGCCTGGCCCTGTTAAACCGGGACGGCGAAATTCTGGTGGCCACCCCCGGCATGCCGGTCCTTGATAGCCGCCTGCATGATTTCGTGCGCGGGTCCAAGCTGGGTTCGCGCGGCATCCTCGACCTCTATGCCGGGCCCTCGGGGCAGCCGACAATCGCATTCCTGCAGCCAATATTCGCCTTGCAGGGCGAAAATCTGCCCGCCGATCAGGTCGGCGCCATTCTTGCTGTCCGTATGGTTGCCGACGATCTGTTCCAGCGCCTGGAGCAGCCGGGCGAAATCCTGAAGAGCGGACAGACCTATCTGGTACGGAAAAGCAGCGCCACGGTGGAATATCTCTCTCCTTTGCAGGACGGCACCCCGCCACTGAAACGAACGCTGGCGCTCGATACCGGCCAGTTGGCAGCGGCCGGCTTGCTTGAGCGGACCGGCGGTTTCGGCGTTTTCTCCAACTATCAAGGTGCAGAAGTCCTGGCCACCAGCCGCGGCATCCAGGGTCTGCCCTGGGTCTTGATCCGAAGTGTCGACCGAACCGAGGCACTGGCCGCCTCCGACCGCCGGCAGTCGACACTGTTGATCGGCTTGTGGCTGGTAATCGCCGTGGTAACGGCGACAATCATCGCGGTTTGGCGTCATGGTTCGTCCATGAGGGTGGCGGCGGCGGCGGAAAACCTGGAGAAATCGAACACGCAGCTGCAAACCGTCAGCAATTTCCTGCGCGTCGTCACGGACAGCCAGCCGACAGCATTTGCAGCCGTTGATGGACAGGGCCAGATCATGTTTGCCAACTCCAAAGCCGGTGAGGAAGCCGGCATGCTTGCAAGTGACCTTGTCGGCAAAACCTTGCTGGGAGCGATGGGCGCAGACAGGACGGAGCAATTGGAGCGGGCCAACAAACAAGTCGTGGAAAAAGGCCAGCCGATGACCGAATGGCGGGTGGAAAATCGCGCCGAAGGCCGGCGCGTGGTGAAATCCGACCATATTCCGCTGAAATCGAAGGGTCAGGATGTCTCCGGCGTATTGATGATTTTGGAGGACATTACCGATCTGGTTGACGAGCGCGAACGCCGCGCCCGAATTCTACGGGAACTGGTGCAAACCTGTGTCGCCGTGGTTGATCGCCGCGATCCTTTCTCGGCCCATCATTCCGCGCGCGTCGCGGAGGTCGCCTCCGCCATCGCCCACGCCATGCATATGGACGAGGCCGGTGTCGAAACCTGTGACATCGCCGGCGCATTGATGAACTTGGGTAAAGTCGCGGTGCCACAGGAGGTTCTAACCAAATCCAGCAAACTGACCGATGCGGAACTGGCCATGGTCCGAGAGTCGGTCCTCACCAGCGCCGATTTGATCCAAGGCGTGGAATTCGACGGCCCGGTCGCGGAAACCATTCGGCAGATCCAGGAACATTGGGACGGCAGCGGCCAACCCGCCGGCCTGGCGGCCGAGGAAATTCTCCTTACCGCCCGGGTCGTGGCTGTCGCCAATGCCTTCGTCGGTATGGTCAGCGCCCGCGCCTACCGGCCAGGCATGACTTTCGACGATGCGGCCAAGGCCCTGATGTCGGGCACCGGCACGGCGTTCGATACCCGCCCGGTATCCTCGCTCTTGAACTATCTGGATATCGAAGGCGGCCGGGAACGCTGGGCGCATTTCGGCTATCCGCCGGAATCCGAACAACACTAGATTGATCGGCACGCAATGGTCCATTGACACTTGGGCGATTGCATAGATAATCCGGCCCCTTTCCCAGGCGGCAAGAACCGCCACCAATATTATGCAGGAGGGCACTGCCATGACCGCAGCAGTCATGCCGACCTATGGCAGAATTGATATCGCGTTTGAACGGGGCGAAGGCGCCTATATGTACGACACCAAGGGGGGCAGGTATCTGGACTTTGCCACCGGTCTTGCGGTGCTGTGCCTGGGTCACAGCCACCCCCATCTGGTGGCCGAAATCCAGAAGCAGGCCGCCACCTTGATGCATACTTCGAACCTGTACAATATTCCGGGGCAAGAGCGCCTGGCGGAACGTCTGGTCGCCAACAGCTTTGCCGACACGGTCTTTTTCTGCAATTCCGGGGCCGAGGCCAACGAATGCGCCATCAAGCTGGCCCGCCGTTACCATCACACCAACGGCAATCCAGAGCGTTACCGCATCATTACTTTCGATGACTGTTTTCATGGCCGGACCCTTGCCACCATAGCGGCGACCGGCACGGAGAAGATTCTCGATGGCTTTGGCCCCAAGGTCGATGGCTTCGATCATGTTGCGGTCGGCGATTTCGACGGGCTGCAGGCCGCGATTGGCCCTGAGACCGCCGCCATCATGATTGAACCCGTCCAGGCCGAAGGCGGAGTAATGGTGGTCGAGGACGCCGTGATGCAGAAATTGCGGCAGGTATGCGACGACAATGGTTTGTTGTTGATTGTCGATGAAGTCCAGACCGGCATGGGCCGAACCGGCCGACTGCTGGCCCATGAATGGTCCGGCATCAACGCCGATGTCGTGACCTTGGGCAAGGGCATCGGCGGCGGTTTCCCCATTGGCGCCTGCATGGCAACAGCCGAAGCCGCCAAGGGCATGGTGGCGGGCACTCATGGCTCCACCTATGGCGGCAATCCGCTGGCTGCCGCCGCGGGCAACGCAGTCTTGGATGTGATCCTCGCCGACGGTTTCATGGAGAATGTCGAGCGCCTGGGCGATCTGCTGCGCACGCGGCTGGAGGAGGTTTGCCGGCGCAATGACGCGGTGATCGAGGACGTACGCGGCCGTGGCCTGTTGCTGGGCATCAAGGCGAAAGTCCCCAACATGGACCTGGTGACAGCCATGCGGGGCAAGGGTGTCCTGGTGCCGCCGGCTGGTGACAATGTGATGCGCATGCTGCCGCCGCTGAATATCGAGGAGAGTCACATCGACGAGGCCATCGCGGCACTGGAAGATGTATGCCGGGATCTGGGACAGTGAACCAGGCGAAAAACCAACCGCGTCATTTTCTGGACATTGACCAGATTGACGCCGGCGAACTGCGCGGCATTCTCGATAGCGCCAAGGCGCGCAAAGAGGCCCGGGCCGGCCAGCCACGGGGTAATACCGACGGTGATCTGCCATTGACGGGCAAGGTACTGGCGATGATTTTTATCCAGCCATCAACCCGCACCCGGGTGTCATTCGATATCGGCATGCGGCAATTGGGCGGTGAGACCATCGTGCTCAACTCCGACGATCTGCAGTTGGACCGCGGCGAAACCATGGCCGATACAGCGCGGGTTCTATCTCGCTATGTGGACGCAATCATGCTGCGGACCAAGGGCCACGACATGCTGGAGGAACTGGTGGCCCATGCGACTGTACCTGTGATCAACGGACTAACGGACGCATCCCATCCCTGTCAGCTGATGGCGGACGTGATGACCCTGGAGGAACATCGGGGGGATGTGAACAACCAGGTTATCGCCTGGTCCGGCGGCGGCAACAATGTCGCGACATCCTGGATACATGGAGCCGCGCAATTTGGTTATGAACTGCGCCTGGCATGCCCGGAACCGTTGAGCCCATCGGCAAGCGCGGTACGCTGGGCCAGGGACAACGGCGCCAACATCACAGTAACGGAATCCGCCCAAGACGCGGTATCCGGCGCAGACTGCATCGTCTCGGATGCCTGGGTTTCCATGCATGATGATGATGAAGCGGCGGGCAACCGTCATAATATACTGGTGCCCTATCAAGTGAATGAGGAGTTGATGGCGCAGGCAAAAAGCGATGCGGTTTTCATGCATTGCCTGCCCGTGCACCGCGGCGAGGAAGTAACAGCGGAAGTCATCGACGGCCCGCGTTCGCTGGCTTGGGACGAGGCGGAAAACCGGCTGCACGCGCAAAAAGGCATTCTGACCTGGTGCCTGGGATAGACCATTGACCGCCCCACCGGACGACCTGATCCGCCCCTTTCAAATTGAAGGTATGGGTGTGCGTGGCCGGCTGGTTCGGCTGGGGCCTACCCTAGACGAGATTTTGGGGCGCCACGACTATCCCGACCTCGTCTCCCATCTCCTGGGTGAGGCGGTGGCCCTATCGTGTGCCCTTGCGGGTGCCCTGAAGTTCGATGGTGTTTTCACATTGCAGACCAAGGGCGACGGCCCCGTCACCACTCTGGTCGCCGACTTCAAATCGCCCGGTGACCTGCGCGGCTATGCCCAGTTCGATGCGGACGCGGTCGGCAGCATCGATAGCAGCTCGAACCCATCGATACCGCGTCTGCAAGGTGCCGGCCATATTGCCTTCACCGTGGATCAGGGCGCCGACACGGAGCGCTACCAGGGTATTGTAGCGTTGGAAGGTCAGACTCTGGCCGATTGCGCGCACAATTATTTCCGCGAATCCGAGCAAATCGAAACGGCGATCGTCCTGGCTTGCGACAAGGCTGGCGCGGAGGCTCCCTGGCGCGGCGGTGCAATCATGCTGCAACGTCTGCCCGAAGGTGATCCGAGCCTATTGGCCCGTGGGGTCGAGGTCGAGCGGGACGAAGTATCGGAGGACGATTGGCGCCGCGTGGTGACCATGCTGGCCAGTACCCGGGACAGCGAGTTGACGGATCCAGGCTTGGCCGGGGACGAACTTCTATACCGGCTGTTTCATGAGGACGGCGTGCGCATATTCGAGCCAACGGCGTTGCAGCCCGGCTGCCGCTGTTCCACCGGGCGGGCTGAAAGAATACTGCGGCAATTGCCCGATACTGAATTGCCAGAGCTGGCGGTCGATAATCAATTGATCGTGACCTGTGAATTTTGCAATGCTTCCTACACCTTCCCCCTGGAACAATTCATGGCATCCAGCCAAGGCTTCGAGAGATGAAAATTCCAACTGCTCCATTCCTGCTGCCCGCCCTGTGTCTTTGCCTTCTGCTGACCGCCTGCGAAAGCCCCCTGCAGGAGGTCAAATACCCGGAGCTGCGCTTCAACCACCTGCCAGTGATAGAGTTGAACGTGGCGCGTATCGATATCGTCGAGCAATATCGTTCGCCGCTGCGGCCGCCCAACGTGGAACACGAACTGCCTCTGGCTCCCGCCAAGGCCATGCGGAATTGGGCCAATGACCGTCTGCGCGCCGTGGGCAGCAGCGGCCGGGCGGTATTCGTCATTGCCGATGCCTCCGTCAAGGCGCAGCCGCTACAGAAGAAAAAGGGCCTGAAGGCCATGTTCACCCTGGATCAGGCCGCCCGTTATAATGCCCGGCTGGAAGCCCGGCTGGAGGTCGAAACAGCCGCAGGACTGGGCAAGGGTTTCGCGGCGGCGGCGGCGACCCGGCAGCGCACCATGCCCGAAGCGGTCAGCATGAACGACCGCGACGATGCGCTCTATCGTTTCGTCGAAGAGGCCACCAAGGATTTCGACCGTGTCATGGTAGCCAATATTGACCGCCATCTGGCACCGTTCAAAGCCTCGCGGTGAGCAACTAGGCTAGGCGCGCAATCAATTTGCGCATGAAGTCGGTACACGCCTCGACCTGAGATATCTCGATATATTCGTCCGGTCGATGGGCCACGGAAATACTGCCCGGCCCGCAGATGACCGAAGCAATGCCACCCTTCTGGAAAATGCCGGCCTCGGTGCCATAGGAAACGGCATAGGTCTGGTTACTGCCGGTCAACGCCAGCACCAGAGTTTCCGCCGGCGAACCATCCTCGGGCACCAGCGGGATAATTTCGCCGCGCACATCGATCCGAATATCTGATTCAGGGTGCACCGCGCGCATTTTCGGCAAGACTGTTGTCTGGGCAAAGTCTTCGAAAGCACCGATGACCGCACCACCATCAACGCCCGGCAGTGCCCGGTATTCCCACCAAAATGTGGTTTCCTTGGGAATGATATTACCGGCGGTTCCCCCCGTTATGGTTCCCACCTGGACCGTTGTATAGGGCGGATCGAAGCGTTCATTGACGTTGGACGTTTTGAACTCCTCGGCCAGATTGGCCAGATATTGGATCAACTCGGCGGCGGCGAATATGGAATTGACGCCTTTGTGCGTCTCCGATGAATGGCCTTCCAGGCCGGTCACCGTGGTTCGAATGGCGCAGCATCCCTTGTGCGCGTTGACCACCTTCATTTCCGTTGGTTCACCGACGATCAGCGCCTGCGGCCGGCAGGGCAGCCCCTGAATATGGCGGGATAGGTCCGGCGCACCGAGGCAACCGACTTCCTCGTCATAGGAAAGCGCGAAATGAATGGGCAGGGCGAGGCCGCGTTCCAGCATCGCCGGCACCAAGGCCAGCGCTATGGCACAGAAACTCTTCATATCCGCGGTACCACGGCCATAGAGACGGCCATCACGCTCATCCACTTGAAATGGATCGGACGACCAGTCCTGGCCATCGACCGGAACCACGTCCGTATGGCCAGAAAGCACCACGCCGCCATCGATCATCGGCCCGACCGTCGCGAACAAATTGGCCTTGGCACCGCTCTTGTCATGAATCAGGGTCGATTCCACACCGTATTCCGCCAAATAATCACGCACGAAATGCATCAGTTCCAAATTGGATTCCCGGCTTGTGGTATCAAAAGCGACCAGACGCTCGATCATCTGACGCGACGTAAAGACTTGTTTGGACATGGACGGATCCCCAATACATCGTTGGGCTTAGGATAGCGGTCGACCGCGCGACGGTCCACTAATCGGAGCGCTTGATCATACCGGCGGGACTGCGTAGTTTCCCGCCATGTCTTGGCAAGTACGAAAAGCGGTAGTACCCGGTATTGTGGTTCTGGCGGCGCTGGCGGGTGCGGTGTATCTGCTGCGCACCAAACCCGTTGTCGCACCGATGGACAAGGTCGAGCAACCTTGGCTGGTCACCGCGGCCAAGGTCGGCTTGGGTGATATTCAGCCCCGGCTTCAGCTTTACGGAGAGATTGTCGCCGGGCGCGAGGTTGAGCTGCGAGCCCTGGTGGCTGGCGAGGTCGTGGCCGTTGCCGATAAATTCGTCGATGGCGGCAGCCTGCGCCAGGGTGACATGATCGTCGCCATCGATGATTTCGACTATCGCGCCAGATACGATGAACTTTTAGCCCAGGTGCGGGAAGCCACCGCCCGGCTGGAGGAAATCAAGGCTCGCAAGAAATCCTATGCGGCCGCTTTGCGGCGAGACCTGGAAATGGTGAAGCTGCACGAACGCGATGTGGAACGCATGCGGGCGCTTTCCGGCCGGGGTACGGTTTCCGACAAGAAGATGGACGACGCCCACATGGCATTGACCCAACAACAAAAAACCGCGGAAATGCGGCAAAGCGATCTGGCGGCGGAAGCAGCGCATATCAGACAGCAGGAAGCCGTCATCAACCGCCTCAACGTAGGCCTGCGCCGCGCCAAGCGCGATTTGCAGCGGGTTCGCTTGACCGCCCCTTTCGATGGATTCCTGGCCGACGTACAGGCCCAGGTAGGCAAACGGCTAAGCGCGAATGACCGCGTGGCCCGGTTGATCGATGCCGGGCGGCTGGAAGCACGGGTAACCCTGTCCGACCGTCAGTATGGCCGTTTGGTATCCGACGGCGCGCTGACCGGGCGGCCGGTAAAGATCACCTGGCAGGTAGGCGGACACGGCTTCACCTATGCCGGCCGTCTGGACCGTATCGGCGCCCGCATTGATAGTGCCAGCGGCGGTGTACAGGTTTTCATTCGTCTCGCGGGTGTTGATCTGTCGAAACCTTTGCGGCCCGGCGCCTTCGTCACCGTCACCATGCCCGACCGAACATTTCGCGGCGTCGCGCAACTACCCGAAAGCGCCCTCTATGACAGCAACACGGTTTACGTGGTTCAAGGTGAGCGCTTGGAAAAACGCGCGGTTGAACTGGTGGCGCGGGTTGGCAATGACGTCCTGCTGCGCGGCGAAATCCAGAATGGCGAGCAGGTCATAACGACCCGGTTCGCGGAAATCGGGCCAGGGCAAAAGGTGGAAATCCGCTAGATGTCCCCCGCCGATTTGGTACGCCTGTTCGTCCGGCACCGCAATGCGGCCAATCTATTGATGGTGGTCATGCTGGTTCTGGGCGCTGTATCCCTTTCCCGGCTAAACACTCAGTTTTTTCCCGACTTCGGTATCGACATGGTCTCGATCACCGTTGCTTGGCCAGGTGCCAGCGCCGAAGACGTCGAAGCCAACATCGTCACGGCCATCGAACCGGAAGTGCGCTATTTGAACGATGTGGACCACGTCGAGTCATTCGCTGTCGAGGGCTCTGGTACCGTCTTGGTAAAATACAATGCCGGCAGCGATATGCAGGCCGGCCGCGCTGACGTGGTGTCCGCCGTCGCCCAGGTCACGACCTTGCCAGCGGGCAGCGAAACCCCGATCATTCGCCGCGTTGCCCGTTTCGATACGATCTCCCGGATTGCCCTCTCCGGCCCGTTTAGCGAAAGCGCTTTGAAAGCCATTGCCAAGCGTATCCGCGAAGGATTGCTGGCCCGCGGCATCGATCAGGTCATCATGTTCGGTGCCAGAGACGAGGAAATCTGGGTCGACATGACGCCCCAGTCCTTGCGCCGGCTGGACCTGAGCCTTGATGACATCGCCGAGCGTATCCGCGCCCGTAGCCAGGATCTGCCCTCGGGCAACATCGAAGGCCAGGTCGAGAAGCAGATCCGCAGCCTGGGTCTAGAAACCACCGCCACCGGCCTGGGAGATATCGAAATCCGCTCGCTGCCGAATGGCGAGAAGATCCGCCTCGGCGACGTTGCCAGGGTACAGGAAGCCTTTGACGACAGTGCGCCCGAGGGACGTCTATCGGCCAATCGGGCGATAGAGCTGCACGTGAAGCGCGCTGTCGGCGCCGATGCGCTGGATATCTCACAAACCGTCGAGGACTATCTGGCCGAACTTCGCCTGACCCTGCCGCCTACTCTGACGTTGGAGCACTATGACGTTCAGGCCGGATTGATACGCGAGCGCATCAATATCCTGTTGAAGAACGGGCTTGGCGGCCTGGCGTTGGTGCTGATCATACTGTTCATCTTTCTCAATCTTAGGGTCGCCATATGGGTCGCCGCCGGTATACCGGTGGCCCTGTTGGCCACCATGGGGGTCATGCTGATGAGCGGTCAGTCCATCAACATGGTCAGCCTGTTCGCCTTGATCATGACCCTGGGCATTATCGTTGATGACGCGATCGTGGTTGGCGAACACAGCGCGGCCCGTCGCGACCGGGGTTTGGACCCACAACAATCCGCCGAGGAAGGCGCCCTGCGCATGCTGGCGCCGGTCATCGCCTCGTCCCTGACGACAATCGCCGCCTTTCTGCCGCTGTTCATTATCGGCGGCATTATCGGCACAATTCTACGCGCCATTCCGCTGGTCACCGTTTCGGTTCTGGTCGCCTCGTTGATTGAATGTTTCTTGATTCTACCAGGTCATTTGCGCGGTGCGTTGCTGCATGGCAGCGAAAAGGAATCCCGGCCGCGGGCATGGTTCAACCATCACTTTGGCCGTTTCCGAAGCGGCGGCTACCGCCGTGCACTGGAGGTCTGCGTGCAATGGCGGTATCTGACCCTGGCTAGCGCGCTCGCCGGTCTGATTCTGGCCCTCGGCATCATCGCCGGCGGACGGGTCGGGTTTCAATTCTTTCCCACACCCGAGGGCGATATTGTCTACGGCAATGTAGTGATGATGCCCGGCACGCCACGCGAGCGGACGGAGGCGATGGTGCGGGAGTTGGAACGGGCCGCGCATAGCGCGGCGGAACGCTATCCCGGGCAGACGCGGAGTGGCGAAGACCTGATCCAGTCAACATTCGGCAAGCTGGGCCGGACCCAGGCCAACGAGTTCCAATCCGTGCGCGGCGACAAGTACGGCGGCCTTTATGTGCAGCTGGTGCCCTCGGATCACCGCCAGGTACGCATGCCTGAATTCATCACGACCTGGCGCGAGCAGATCCAAATGCAGCCTGGTGTCGATCGAGTCAACCTCAACGAACGCCGCGGCGGCCCGCCGGGCAAGGAAATCGATATCCGCCTGAGCGGCGGCAGCACCCGGGATCTCAAAGACGCCACCCGCGAGATCAAGGCGCTACTCGGCCGCTTCCCGGGCGTCAGCGATGTCGAGGATGATCTGCCTTATGGCAAGCAAGAGGTTATTCTTGAACTGACGCCCCGTGGCAGGGCCCTTGGCTTTTCCACCGACAGCGTCGGCCGGCAGGTTCGTTCGGCCTTCGAGGGCGCCATCGCGAAACGGTTTCCACGCGGCGATGAAGAGGTCACCGTGAAGGTGCAGTACGCCCGTGGCGCCATAACCACCGAGGATCTGCTAAACCTCTACCTCAGCAGTCCCACCGGTGTGGAAGTACCGTTGAGCGAGGTTGTCTCCATGCGGGAGAGCGCCGGTTTCGCCCGCATTCGGCGCAAGGACGGTCAGCGCGAGATCGCCATCACCGGGGAGCTGGATGAAAGCAAGATCCGCTCGGGCAAACTGATTGAGGCGCTGGAGGAGGGTGAACTGCCCCAGATTGCCCGGCGTTTCGGGCTGCAATACAGCTTTGCCGGACGGGCCGAGGAACAGGCCCGCACCATGGCCGATATGAAGCTAGGAGCCATGGTCGGCATGGCGGCGATCTACATTATCCTGGCCTGGGTCTTCGCCTCCTACACCAGACCGATCGTGGTGATGGCGGTGATCCCCTTTGGCATCGTCGGCGCCGTCATCGGGCATCTGTTGTTGGGCTATGATCTTAGCCTGCTTACGCTGGTCGGCCTGCTGGGCCTGTCGGGCATCCTGGTCAATGATTCCATCATTCTGGTCTCCACCATCGACGAGCGCATCGCTGCCGGCGAAGAAACCATGCAGGCCATTATTGCCGGCAGCCAGGACCGCCTGCGCGCCGTACTCTTGACCTCGCTAACCACCATCGGCGGGCTAACGCCATTGCTGTTCGAAACCAGCCTGCAGGCGCAGTTCCTGATCCCCATGGCGATCACCATGATCTTCGGACTGGCCGTCGCCACCGTTCTGGTACTGCTGGTAATCCCTTCCCTTATCGCGATCCAGTTGGATTTTCATAACCAGCGCCAGCGCTTCCGTACCTGGCGGGCGCTGCTGCCGCAGAAATGGCAAGCGTATCGCATGGGCACCACCCGGGCAAAGTTACTGGTCATTTTGAATTTCCTTGAACGCAGCGTTGCGGGTATCGGGTTCTGGACAGCGGTAATTGTGCTGCCGTCCATGATTTGCGTGCGAATTTACGAGATCATCGCCCGCAAGGTTTTCAACGCGCCGTCAAACTTTCCGCAATATCTGGAATGGGAATTGTTTCTACTGCTGGTATTTTTGACCCTGGGCTATGGCTACGTCCGTGGTGCCCATGTCCGGGTCGATATCATACGTGACCAGCTTTCGACGGTATTGCGAAACAGGATCGAGTTGCTCGGCCTGCTTTTGCTGATGTTGCCCTTTGCCGCGGTCATTATCTACTACGGCATACCCTACGTTATCGAAAGCTTCACCAGCGGCGAGAAATCCGCCTTGGCCCTTGGCGCCCCGGCACGCTGGATAATGAAGAGTGCGATGCCATTCGGCATCGGTCTGTTCATTGTTGCGGCGATTGTCGCCGCCTTGCGCAATCTGACCCAGCGGCAGAAAAAATTCGACGATCGGGAATAGGACCGGGTTTGCATGTTTGAATTCGTCGATATCCTGCCCTACGCTATGCTGGCTGCCCTTGCGATCCTGATATTTTCCGGGTTGCCGGTGGCCATATTGCTGGCCGGCCTGGGCATTGCCTTTTCCCTGATTGGCATCGCCCTGGACGAAATGCCTTGGATCGCCCTGTTGAACGTGCCCTTGCGCCTGTACGGCAGCATTAACGGCAGCCTGATCTATCCCACGGTACCGATGCTGCTGTTCATGGGCATGGCGTTGGAGAAAAGCGGCATTGCCCGGGATTTGTTGCTATGCCTGCAGCATTTGTTGCGCCGTGTGCCGGCCGGCATGGCCATCGCGGTAACCTTGCTGGGCGTTTTGCTGGCGCCCACCGCAGGCGTTGTTGGCGCCTCCGTCGCCACGCTGGCCCTGATCGCCCTGCCAACCATGTTGGATCAGGGTTACCGCTCATCCCTGGCCAGCGGCGTGGTGGCGGCCGCGGGGACCCTGGGGCTGATCCTGCCACCCGCGATCATGCTGTTTTTTCTGGCGGGAAAGCTGCGGGTTCCCATTGGGCATATTT
The DNA here is from genome assembly GCA_030747035.1 of Alphaproteobacteria bacterium. Classification (GTDB taxonomy): domain Bacteria; phylum Pseudomonadota; class Alphaproteobacteria. The sequence goes on from JASLLM010000002.1 coordinate 41,190, forward strand.
TCCTCGCCGCCATGTGGCCGGCGGGCATTCTGATCAGTCTTTATCTGCTCTACTACATAACGGCGGCAATCATTTCGCCGCCCACCGCCACCAAGGGGCATACGGAGCAGGACTGGAGCCAGGGCTGGTCCCCATGGCAATGGTTCGGCTTTTATGTGCGCGGCCTGATATTGCCCGCTGGATTGATCTTTCTGGTATTGGGTTCAATTATTTTTGCCTGGGCCACGCCGTCCCAGTCAGGCGCCGTGGGCGCGGCGGGCGGATTGCTGTTGATGCTGCTAAACCGTCGGCTGACCTGGCCCCTGTTCCGCGAGGCCATAGAAGGCACGGCTTTGATGACCGCCATGGTTTTCTTTATCGTCCTGGCGACCAACATCTTCTCTTATCCGTTTCGCTTTTTCAGCGGCGATGAAGTTGTCAGCGGCATGTTGCATGGGCTGGCCTTTGGTGATTGGGGCATGCTGCTGACCATCATTGGCATCATCTTTATCCTTGGCTTTTTCATCGACTGGATCGAGATTACCGTCATCACCTTGCCGTTGTTTCTGCCCGTGCTGGCGGAATTGGATTTCGCCGCCCATGCCGGCGAAGGCACCGGCAAGGCGCTGTGGATGGCAACCCTGATCGCCCTGACCCTACAGACCTCGTTCCTGACGCCGCCCTTCGGCTTCGCACTATTCTTTCTGAAAGGCGCCGCCCCGCCCGAGGTCAAGATCACGGATGTCTATCGCGGCATTGTTCCCGTCGTGGGCGCGCAGCTGTTCGTAATCGGCCTGGTCATGGCCTTCCCGCTGTTGGCCAACTGGCTGCCGAACCAGCTTTTCAACTAAAAACCCGCTGGCGGCGTCACGCCGCACGGTGCCAGGGCAGACGTCACGGCGTCCTTCAGGCGGCTCAGCCCAGCATCGTCGGTGGCCTCGCAGCGCACCACCAGAACGGGCTGGGTGTTGGAGGCGCGCAGCAGCCACCAGCCGTCCGGGGTAGAGACGCGGGCGCCGTCTACGTCGGAAAAATTGGCGCCCTGGGCCCGCAGGTTCGCGACAACCTCGTCAACGACCTGAAATTTGCGGGCGTCGTCGCAATCAAAGCGAACCTCCGGTGTGTTGACCATTTGCGGCAGGCTGTCACGCAGTTCGGTCACGCTCTGACCGGACCGGGCAACGGCATCCAGGAACCGTACCGCCACATATAGCGCATCATCGAAACCGTAATATTTGTCGGCAAAGAATATATGCCCGCTCATCTCGCCGGCCAGGGGGGAGCCGGTCTCCGCCATCTTGCTTTTGATTAGCGAGTGGCCGGTTTTGTACATCATGGGTTCGCCGCCCAGGCGGGCGACCTCGTCGAACAAGACCTGGCTGGCCTTCACATCGGCGATGATGGTGCTGCCGGGATGTTTCGCCAAAACATCACGCGACAACAGCGCCAATAGCTGATCGCCCCATAGTATCCTCTCCTGGCCGTCGATCACGCCGATCCGGTCGCCATCGCCATCAAAACCGATGCCCAGGTCCAGCTTCTCCGACGTCACCGCGCCCTGCAATTGCACCAGGTTTTCCGCCACCGTCGGATCCGGATGATGGGCCGGAAAGGTGCCGTCCACCACCTCGTTCAAGGACACATGGCGGCCGGGCAGGCGGGCGATCAAATCGGGCAATATGTCGCCGGCAACCCCATTGCCGCAATCCCAGGCCACGGACAAGGGCGTGTCCGTGGTGTAGGCCGCGGCCAATTCGTCCAGATAAGCCGGGCGGACATCGTGATCCTCGGCGCCACCGGCGCCTTCCACCCAGCCGCCGGCTCCCGCTATACGGCCCAATTCCTGGATCTGATCACCAAAAAAGGCTTTTCCATCCAGCATCATTTTGAAACCGTTATAATCCGGTGGGTTGTGCGAACCAGTCACCATGACGCCGGCATCAGCCCGCAAATGATAGACCGAGAAATACAGCATGGGGGTCGGTCCCCGGCCGATCCGCAAGGCGGTGATACCCGCATCGTTCAGGCCCCTTACCAGATGCTCAGCCATTTCCACCGAGGTCAGGCGGCCGTCATAGCCGACAGCGGTCCGTGTGCCGCCGTTTCGGGCCACGATGGTGCCGAAGGCACGGCCGACCGCGTAGGCATCCGCCGTGGACAGAGTATCGCCGACGATGCCGCGTACGTCGTATTCGCGTAGCACCGAGCCGTGAAAGCTGTGTTCTTGCATTATTTCAGACTTTCCCGGTCAGGGTTAAACCGCCGGACGGCCAATGGAAACATATGTGAAGCCCTGATCGCGCATGGTATCGGGATCGTAGATATTGCGCATGTCGACCAGTACCGGCGTCTTCAAAAGATCCCTTACCCGGGGCATGTCCAAGGCGCGGTAGGCATTCCATTCGGTGATAATGGCCAGGGCATCCGCGTCGGCCAGGGTGTCGTATGCATCATCGCAATATTCAATCCCGGTCAGCAATTCCCGCGCCTCATCCATGCCCTCGGGATCATGGGCCCTTATCTCCGCGCCCGCCGCGATCAGGGCGGGGATGATATCCAGGCTTGGGGAATCGCGCATGTCATCGGTATTCGGCTTGAAGGTCAGGCCCAGGACGGCGATGGTCTTGCCTTGCAGGGAACCACCGCAGGCATCGATCACCTTCTTCGCCATGTCGCGCTTGCGCTGATCGTTGACCTCGACGGTCGCCTTGACGATGTTCATGGGCAGATCGAGGCTTTCCGCCGTGCGCAGCAAGGCCAGGGTGTCCTTGGGAAAGCAGGAGCCGCCATAGCCGGGACCCGCGTGCAGGAATTTGCTGCCGATACGGCCATCCAGTCCGATGCCCCGGGCCACATCCTGGACATCCGCCTCCACCCGTTCACACAGATTAGCGATTTCATTGATGAAAGTGATCTTGGTGGCCAGAAATGCATTGGCGGCATATTTGATCAGTTCCGCCGTCTGCCGGGCCGTGAACATCACCGGCGTCTCGTTCAGGAACAAGGAGCGGTAAAGTTCCCGCATAACCTCACGGGCGCGCTCGCTTTCTGTACCGACCACAACGCGGTCTGGCCGCATAAAATCGCTGATGGCCGCGCCCTCGCGCAGGAACTCCGGGTTCGAGGCGACGTCATAGTCAGCATCCGGCCGGTTTTCGCCAATAATCCTGGCAACTTCCGCGCCGGTACCCACCGGTACCGTCGATTTGGTCACGATCACCGTATAGCCGTCCAGCGCCGCCGCCACCTCCGCCGCCGCGTCGTAAACGTAGCTTAGATCCGCATGGCCGTCGCCCCGGCGCGATGGCGTTCCCACCGCGATGAACACAGCATCCGCATCCGGCACCTGTTGTTTCAAATCGGTGGTGAAGGACAGACGCCCAGCCGCGACGTTGCTTGCCACCAGTTGCTCCAGGCCCGGCTCGAATATAGGGATTCGGCCCGCCAGCAAGGCATCGATCTTATCAGCGTCCTTGTCGACACAGGTTACGGTATGGCCGAATTCGGAAAAGCAGGCGCCCGAGACCAAACCTACATAGCCGGTGCCGATCATGGTGACATGCATACTGTTTCTGGTCCTACATAATACTCAGGTAATGGTTAGCGGGATTGACCTGCCGGGGTGATTTCCGACAGGTATTCACTCAGTCCCTGCCGCAGATCGTCCCGGTCCAAACCAAAAGCGATGGTGGCCTGCAGGAAACCCAGTTTGTCGCCGCAGTCAAATCGGGTGCCTTCAAATCGCAAGCCATGAAAAGGCCGTTCCCCAATCATCTTAGCCATGGCGTCGGTCAATTGAATTTCGCCGCCCGCACCCTTTTCCTTCCGCCCGAGATAGTCAAATACCTCCGGCATCAGGATGTAGCGGCCAATCACCGACAAGGTGGACGGCGCCTCAGCCGGATCGGGTTTTTCCACCAGGCCCCGCACTTCGGCCAGGCGGCCATCATCCTGACCCACATCCAGGATACCATAGCGGTCGGTATGTTCTTTCGGCACATCCATGACCGCCACCATGTTGCCCCCCGTCTCGGCGGCGGCGTCCGCCATTTGTTTCAGACAGGGCGTCTTGCTCTGGATCAAATCGTCCGCCAGCAGGACCGCGAAAGGTTCATTGCCGACAAGGTTCCTGGCGCACCAGACCGCGTGGCCAAGCCCCAGTGGTTCCTGCTGCCGAGTATAGGCAACCTGCCCGGCGTCGGGAATAGCGGCCCGCAGCGCCGCCAATTCATCGTTCTTGTCGCGGGATGACAGCAGGTCCTCCAACTCGTAGGAATGATCAAAATGGTCCTCGATCGCGGTCTTGCCGCGGCCGGTGACAAAGATGAACTCTTCCACTCCCGCCGCCGCCGCTTCCTCCACCGCATATTGGATCAACGGCTTGTCGACGATGGGCAGCATCTCCTTGGGCAGAGCCTTGGTCGCCGGCAGAAACCGTGTGCCCATTCCACCCACCGGAAAAACCGCCTTGCGTACGCGCATGCCAATTCAGCCTATTTTCTTGCCTTGTGAGAATGTTAGGATGAGCTTCTGCCATGAGCGGGGCGATGGCGCAAGCCATCCCGTCACACGCGCAGCAACAAATCCTTGGCCTGATTGATTTTTGCCGCAAGGTAGGATGAGCCGCCCTTGTCAGGATGCAGTTTCAACATCAGGCGTTTGTGGGCCTCGCGTATCTCGCTGGGCGACGGGTTGATGTCCAGACCCAGGACCTCCCGCGCTTCTTCTTCCGTCATGCTGCCCTGCGCCCGTGCGGTCTGGCCGGCGTAATCGCCATCATGACCGCTTGCATCCTGCCGCCAGTCACTGTCCTGCGTACGGTCCAGATAAGCTTCCAACAGCTGCGCCGCTTCACCGTCACGGCGCCGGCATTCATCCAGCAGATCGAGCAACTGCTCACGGTTCAATTCACTCAAATCACGGCCGGCGAAGGTGCCTTGCAGTACCTCCCCGCGCATGGCGCCGCTGTCATGGTCCAGGGTCATACGCAAATAGGCGGTCTCGACGTTGGAACTGCGGCCCGTTGAGCTTGCCGGCCCACGGCTCATGCGCGGTCCAAGTTTGGGCAGGGCCCAGCGCCGCAGGAAGGCGAATGCGGCAAAGGCAAGTGGCAGGCCCAGGGCGAAGCGTCCGGTCAACAGGAAAAACAGCGCCAGGGCGGCACATACGGCAAAACCGAGATAGCGCAGCGCCTTGGCCAGAACTTTCGGATCCGCGTTGAGCAGTAGCTTGCCCATCAGGCCCAAGGCGCCCAGCAGACAGACGCCGAGGATGAAATAGCCGATCATGAGGGCTTCGAACCCATCTGATGGGCGATCTGCAGAACCGCCTGCGCCTTGCCCTGGGAAAAATCCGAAAGCGCCTTGCGGCCACCGGCGGCATAGACCGCCACGGCGGCAAGCAGATCCCGCAATTGAGCCGCCGAAGTGGCATCGAAACGGCAATAGGCACCGCGTGTGAGGGTGGCGATTTGTTTGAAGGCGCGGCTGGCCGTCGGCTCCAGACCTTCATGAAACAGGAAGCAAGGCACCCCAAGCATGCCCAATTCGCCCGCCACGGTACAAACCTGGTCCACATCCTCCTCCAAGCAATCACCAACAAAAACCAGGGCATTGATCCGCTGCTTGGTGGTTTCCCGTACCGCATAGCGCAGCAGGCGCTCGACCTGGGTCTGTCCGCCCAGGCAACGCACCCTTGTCATGTAGGGGATCAGATCGGCCGAGGAGGAGATCCACGGCGTGGCGCGAAAATCCTTGTAACCCCGGTAATAGGCCAACTGCACATCCAGCCCACCCAGGGCGGCGGTCTGGGCGAACATATCGCCCTGAATCTGACAGGCGGTATCCCAGCTCGGCTCCCGGCTGGCTGTTGCGTCCATGGCAAACAACAGCCGTCCCCGGCCCTTGGCCGCATGCGCAGTGGGGGTCGCGGCCAGCTTGTTCAGGAAATCCTGCACCTCTGCATTGCCGCCCTTGGCCGCTATGTCACGCTTATCATTCGCCATCATCATATTACATTGTATGCGGCGGCGACTTGTCCAGTGCCAAGGATGCCTCGGCGTCGAAACTGGCGGCCTATACGCTACTCAACGATGATCTTTGCGTCCGGGTTGAAGGCATGAAAGGCAAAGGCAAAATCAACACGGTAGTGCACATCGACCAGATTACCGTTGGCATCGCGCCGCTGCACCAGGACATTTCCGGCCTCCCGGCCCTCCGCAATGATGGCGCTGTCGAGCGCGGAATTCTGGCCGTATTCAAATGTCAATATCAGGCCGTCCTCGGTCTCGATCCGCTCCTTGATCTGCAGGAAATCGACCGACCAGGCCCGATTGCCCACGGCCACCACGCGGGCCAGGGGGGCGACCACCCCCGGCAGTTTGCCACGGTACAGGAACGGCGTATGGGCGGAATCGTAGCCGCGATATGGGTTTATGCCGTATTGGCGCATATGGGGATTGGTCGGCACCAGAACGTCGCCCTTCGGCGCACGGGCCTTGAACTTGGCGAAGGATTCCAAGCGCGCCGGCAGAAAGCGTAGTTTCTGCCCCGTTCTTTCACCGATAATTGCCTCGCCGGTAAATTGCTGCCACCAGCTTTCGCTCTGCCGGTCATACATCACCAGATCCGAATAGCGCAGCTTGCCCGTGGTGCCGAACTCCAGGGTCAGTCCATCAACCCGCCTGTCGAACACCACCGCCGCGTTGCACAGGGGACAGAAGGTGACCGCCACCGGCACACCGTCGATGACATCGTTGACGATTTCATGCCAAATCAGAATGGACAGGGGATAGGCACGGCTTTTGCCATTGATGGTCAATCCCACCACCGGCTCGGTTGCCGCATATTTCTCCGCTTCGGCCACCGCCACATAACGGGGATCATCGATCGATGGAATGCGGTCCTTGCTCACCCCGCCGGACATGATCTGATCGAACGGGACGGAATGCTTGGAGAAATCGGTTTTGGGCCATTCCCGGCTCCATTGGCTCGGGTTCGCCTGAATGGGTCCCGGCACCACGAAAAAGACCAGGGCGGCCAAAGCCGCGATTGTCAAATAGGGTCTCATGACCGCACCTCCGTTACGTTCCCTGCAATACCTTGTCCCCATGGTCGTCAACCATGTGATCGTGTGCAAGTCACAGCTTCTTGACCCAATTCCATAGCTGGTTCTTGACCCTGGGGGACAGGCGGGCCAAGTTGCGCGCCATGATCGATCGAGTTGACAGCATCGTGGTGGGAGCCGGCGTGGTTGGCCTGGCCATTGCCCGGCAACTGGCGCTGGCCGGGGATGAGGTTATCGTCCTGGAAGCCGCAGACATCATTGGCAGCGGAACCTCGTCGCGCAACAGCGAGGTGATCCATGCCGGTATTTACTATGCCAAGGACAGTCTGAAAGCCCGGTTTTGCGTTTCCGGCAAAGCCAAGCTGTATGAGTTTTGTGCCGCCCATGGCGTGGCGCACCGCAATTGCGGCAAATTGATCGTAGCCACGTCGGCGGACGAGTTGGAGGTTCTTGACGGCATCAAGGCAAAGGCAGCCGCCAACGGTGTCGACGACCTTTATGAAATCAGTGCGGCGGAGGCGATCGCACAGGAACCGGCCCTCGCCTGTACCGGCGCGCTGGTATCCCCCTCCACCGGCATCATCGACAGTCATGGCCTGATGCTGGCCTATCAGGGCGAGGCGGAGGATCATGGCGCCGTCATTGCCTTCAACAGCCGTGCCGTTGGCGGGCGGGTCCTGGGCGATGGCATTGCCTTGCGGGTCAGGAGTGAAGACGGTGGCGAGATGGAGCTGGCCTGCAGCCGCCTGATTAATTCCGCGGGTCTATATGCCCAGCCAATGGCCCGCACCATCGAAGGCCTGGATCCAGAAAAAGTTCCGGCGCTGTATTATTGCAAGGGCAACTATTTCTCCCTCGCCGGCACTCAACCATTTTCCCGACTGATCTATCCGGTCCCCGCCTCGGCCTCCCTTGGGGTGCATTTGACCATAGACCTGGGCGGCCAGGCCCGTTTTGGCCCTGACCAGCAATGGTTGGAGGGGGAGGTCACGGACCTGTACGAACCCATTGACTACGTCGTGGAACCCAGCCGGGCGGATGTCTTCTACGAGGCGGTACGCCGCTATTATCCGGCCTTACCCGACGATTCGCTGAAACCCGCCTATAGCGGCATGCGGCCAAAGCTGCAGCAGCCGGGTGGCGGGGTCGAGGATTTTCTGATCCAGGGGCCCTCGGACCACGGTGTGGCCGGACTGATCAATCTCTATGGCATAGAATCGCCGGGTTTGACCTCGTCCCTGGCAATTGCCGAACATGTCGCTGCGCTGTTGCATGATTGAGCCTCGCTTGCGGCCTTGGCCGGGCATGGGATAGTTTGCGCAAAACCAGAAGAGAGAAAGATAATGGGCGGTGTTTCAATGAACGGACTATTCGGCATCCGGCGGCGCGGTTTGCGGCCTGGATTCTTGTTGCCACTGACCATTATCTTGAGCCTGTCCGTTGCCTTGCCCATCGGCGAAGCCGACGCCGAGGGCCGTTACAATGATTGGGAGTTGTGGACTTCATCCGCGAACGCGGTATTGCCCGCCAAACAGGGTTCGTTAGGGCCGTTTCGCCTTAATGTCGCAGCCGGTGCGGCGGCGGCGCCGGAATATCTCGGCTCCGACAGCATCGCAATGAAGCCCCTTCCCCTGGTGGACCTGAATTATGCCGGTGCCCTGTTTCTTTCCACCCAGCAGGGTGTTGGCTGGAACATGTGGCGCAAGACAACCTTGCGGGCCGGGCCCAGAATTACCTTCGACTATGGCCGCTTGGCTTCGGATTCGCCCAAATTGGCCGGGTTGCCTGATATCGAATTGGGTACCGAGTTGGGCCTGTTCCTGGAAGGATTTTCCGGTGCATGGCGGTTCAAAAGTGATATCCGCCAGGAAGTCGGCGGCGGCCATGGCGGCTTGCTGCTCAACGGCGAGGTGGCCTGGGGCAGCCGCTGGTCAAAGAATGCATCGATTATCCTTGGTGGGCGTATGACCTACATGGACGACACCTATGCGGAAAGCTATTTTTCAATCGCCGCCGCCAATGCAACCGCCGGCCGTTCGACTTATGCGGCGGCGGGTGGCTTTCGGGACGCCAATGCCTATGTGCAGCTGATTTATGACTTTACCCAGGCCTTTTACGTCTCCACAGAACTGCGTGGCACCATGTTGATGGAACAGGCGGCCGACAGCCCGATCAGCGAGTCGGACGCCTTCTTCACCGGCTCGGTCATGGTTGGCTACCGCTTCTGATGGCGTCCGGGCCCGGCAAATCGGCCCAAGGCACCGGCGCCCGCGCCGTTCGCACCGCGGCCCAGGCGCGCCGCATTGTCAAGCAACGGGGCCTGGACCATGTGAAGGTCGGGGTGTTCGATGCCGATGGCGTGTTGCGGGGCAAGTTCATGGGCGTCGAGAAATTTTTCTCGGCTCTTGATAAGGGTTTCGGCTTTTGCGACGTGGTGCTGGGCTGGGACAGTGCCGACCAGCTTTATGACAATACCTCGTATACCGGCTGGCATACCGGCTATCCGGACGCCCAGGTACGCATTCTACCCGATAGCTGCCGTGACCAGCCGTTTGATTTCGACGGCCGGGGTCTATTGTTCCTAGGCGAATTCATGGGCCCGGCCGAGGCGATTTGCCCGCGTGGCTTGCTGCGCCGGGTAGTGGCGCGGGCCCGCGACATGGGCCTGGCGGCACGCGCCGCGTTCGAGTACGAGTTTTTCCTGTTCGACGAGACGCCCGAAAGTGCCGCGGCCAAGGGCTATCGCGGCCTGCAGCCCATAACGCCGGGCAATTTCGGCTATTCCCTGTTGCGCGCCTCGGCCTGGTCGGATTTCCATGGCGCCTTGCTACAAGCCTGCCGGGACATGGATTTCCCCCTCGAAGGGCTGCATACCGAAACCGGGCCCGGTGTACTGGAAGCCAGCATCGACAAGGATCAAGCCATGGCCGCCGCCGACAAGGCGGCGCTGTTCAAGACTTTTGCCAAGGTCATCGCCCAACGCCATGGCCTGATGGCCACCTTCATGGCGAAATGGTCACCTGACTATCCCGGTCAATCGGGGCATATCCATCTCTCCCTGGACAAAGTCAAGAGCGGCAAATCGGCCTTTCATGATGCCAAGGCGGAGGCGGGTATCAGTCCTCTGATGCGGCATTTTATCGGCGGCCAGCAGGCCCTGATGCCGGAACTTCTGGCCCTGATCGCGCCGACGGTGAACGCCTATACCCGGCTGATCCCCGGCTTTTGGGCCCCGACAGAGGCAACCTGGGGGTTGGATAACCGTACCTGCGCCTTGCGGGTGATCGGTGGCGGGGCAAAGTCACAACGGGTGGAATTCCGGGTCGCGGCGGCCGATGCCAATCCCTATCTGGCGCTGGCCGCCGCCCTTGGCGCCGGTCTGTGGGGTATCGAACACGGCATCGAGCCGTCGGCGTCCGTTACGGGCAATGCCTACGACCAACGTCAGCCAAAGCGGCTGGCCCTGCCGCAAAGTCTGGGTGAAGCAGCACAACGTTTGGGACACTCCAAACCGGCCCGGGCCCTGTTCGGCGATGCCTTCGTTGAACATTTTGCCGCCTCTCGCGACTGGGAGGAACGGCAAGCGCGCCGGGCCGTGACGGATTGGCAATTGCAGCGCTATTTCGAGATAATTTGAGGCGACGGATAATTTCACATAACCATGCCGTCGTGAAATATTGATCCGGCCCGGAATGGCGGCGCGACAGAATCTGGCGAATTACATAAACCAAGTATTAACTAATTGAATTTTAACAAATTTCTGCTGAAATATAGACTGACTGTAAAGCCTATCTAGGGATTTTCGTGATGTCTGTCTTCAGCGCCAAAAGTTTCCGTAATCACGAACAAGTTCTGTTCCATCAAGACCCCGCCAGCGGCCTTGTCGCCATTATCGCCATCCACGACACCACCCTTGGCCCGGCCCTGGGTGGCTGCCGGTTTTGGGCCTATGAGGACGAAGATGCGGCCCTGGATGATGTGCTACGGCTATCGCGGGGCATGACCTACAAGGCCGCTCTGGCGAATTTGTCCTTCGGCGGCGGCAAGGCGGTCATCATGGCGCCCAGGGACGGAACGAAAAGCCCGGCGCTGTTCCGTGCCTTCGGCCAGTTCGTCAACAGCCTGGGCGGACGCTATATCACGGCCGAGGACGTCGGCACCTCCCCCGCCGACATGGAAATCGTCCATGCCGTTACGCCGTATGTTGCGGGCGTCGCCGACGGCGGCGCCGGCGATGGTGATCCTTCACCGGCCACGGCGTGGGGCGTGTTCCATGGCCTGCGCGCGGCGGTGGCGGCGAAACTGGGGCGGAGCGATCTGCACGACGTACATGTGGCGGTGCAGGGCCTGGGCCACGTGGGCGGCCATCTGGCGCAGCATCTGGCGGACCGGGGCGCCCTTCTGACGGTCGCCGACCTGGACGAGGGTCGCCTGGCCTGGGCCAAGCGCGACCTTGGCGCCCAGGTGGTGGATGTGAATGCTATTTATGACGTGGCGGCGGATGTTTTCGCACCCAATGCCATGGGTGCGGTCCTGAACGACGACACCATCCCGCGCCTGAACGTCAAGGCGGTGGCCGGATCCGCCAACAATCAACTGGCAGAAGACCGCCACGGTGCCGATTTGGCCGCGCGGGGCATCCTCTACGCACCCGACTATGTGATCAACGCCGGCGGCATCATCAACATCTCGCACGAAGGCCGGCTCTATAACCGCGAGAAAGCCATGGCCCATTGCGCCCGCATCCACGATACACTGGTGGAGATCTTCCAGCGTGCGGAGCAGGAAGGCCGCCCCACCAACGAGATCGCCGACCAGTTGGCGGAGGAGCGCATAGCCAGCCACGCCGCCACTGCGCGCAACAGCCTGCGTGCCGCCGTCGGATAGGTCTGTTCAGCGCGGCCTAGCCGTGCTCGCCGCTTGCCATGATCGCGTCGAACTTGGCTTTTTTCTCGTCGCTGGTCTCGGTCTGGTATTTTTCGGTCCATTCGCTGTACGGCATGCCGTAGACGATTTCCCTGGCACCGCCTTTGTCCAGATCCAGGCCTTTTTCATTGGCCGCTTCCATATACCAGCGCGATAGGCAGTTGCGGCAAAAGCCGGCCAAATTCATCATGTCGATGTTCTGCACATCCGTGCGCGCCCGCAGATGGTCGCGCATACGGCGGAACGCGGCGGCTTCCAGCTCAATCTGAGTTTGCGCATCGATATTTTGCTCGGACATTATCTTCTTCCCCATTTTCCCTTCCTGCCCATCATATAGCGTCTTCCACGTCCTCGGCTATAGGTCCCGGACGGTTTCCCCGATCAGCCAATCCACCACCTGGCGCAGAGCCTCTTCCTTCGTGGCGCCGCTGGCGACAGCGTCGTCATGGATACGGACCTGTGTTTGCGCCGAGGTGCCGCGGCGCAGAATTTCGCCTGCGTGCTCAACCTCGGCCTCGCAGCCCAGAGCCTCGGCTTCCGGCGCAACCATCTCCATAACTTCGGCCAACAGGTCTTCATAGGGCACCTGCTCGCCCAGGCCAAAATCGATCATGGTATCAGTGATGCCATAACGTTGCGCCCGCCAGCGGTTCTCCTCGACACAGATCAGCGGGTAAATGCGCCAGCGTTGATTGGACGTGCGCAGGCGGTACAGCATGGCCAGGATGCATTGATACAGGGCGGCTACGGTCAGGGTGTCTTTCAGCGATGTGCAGATGTCGGTCATGCGCATTTCCAGGGTCGGGTAGCGGGCCGAAGGCCGCATGTCCCACCAGATCTTGGTGCCGTCCTCAATCACCCCGGCATTGACCAAGCGCCGCACAAGGCGTTCGTATTCACCATAGGAATCAAAGCGCTCCGGTACCCCGGTGCGGGGCAAGGCGTCGAACACGGTCAGGCGATAGGACATCAGGCCGGTATTCTCACCACCCCAGAACGGCGACGATGTGCTCAAAGCCAGAAGGTGCGGCAGGAAATATGTGGCCTGGTTCATTAGGTCAATGCGCATGTCCTCGTCTTCCACGGCGACATGCACATGCATGCCCGAGATCAATAGCCGCCGCGCGGTGGCCTGCAGGGCATTGGCCAGATCGTCATAGCGCTCCTTGTCGGTATGGCTTTGCTGGCTCCAATGAGCGAAAGGGTGGGTCGAGGCGGCGATCGGGGCAAGACCGTATTGCCCCGCGACTTCGGCCACGGTGCCGCGCAGCTCCTGCAAATCCCCCCGTGCCTCGTCAATATTGGCGCAAACGTTGGTGCCGACTTCGATCTGCGAGCGCATGAATTCCGCCGTCACCCTGGTACCCAGACGGGCCTCGCAATCGCGCAGCAACTCGCCCGGCGGATTGGTGGCCAGATCGCGGGTGTCGCGGTCTACAAGAAGGTATTCCTCCTCGATACCCATGGTGAAACTAGGTTTGGAAATGGACATGCTCTCATCCTCACCGTTATCGCGTCAGGGTCTTCCATTACTTCGCACCGTTTCCCGCGCCGTGGGCGGTCAGTACCGGGGCCAGGGCCTTGGCCAGAATATGGGCCCAGCGTTCAGCGCCCTGGGCAGTCTCGATCTGGTCCTGGCGAATTTCAAAAACCGCGATGGGCAGGCCATTATCGGCGGCATGGACGTGCAAGGCATAGCCAGGCGGATTGGTGCCATCGTAAGGTTCGTTTTCACCCACCAGCAGATCCCGGTTCCGGCGCAATTCGCGGATCACGGGGGCGGCCAGGCGTTGGTCCTGATCCCATAAAACACCCACATGCCAAGGCCGTTTGAAACCCTCCATCTCGGGCGTAAACGAGTGCACGGAAATCAGCGCCAGGGCCCGATGTTGTTCCTGCAGGGCACGGATGCGGCGGTCAATTTCGTCATGATAGGGATGGAAAAAGCACTCCATCCGGCGCTGCCTCTCCGCCAGGTCAATGTTGGCATTGCCGGGGACAGTGACGCCATCGCTGGTTTTCGGGATCGAGCTGTCGACGCCGAAAGGACGGTTGCAGTCGACCACCAGGCGGGAGGTGCCGCACAGAACCGCCGATGCATCCAGTATCTCGGCAAGCCTGCCGGCAACTTCGCCGGCACCGATATCCCAGGCGATATGACGTGATAACTGGCTCTCTGACAGACCAAGGTCGGCATATTCCAGCGGTATATGCCGGCTGGCATGATCGCAGATAATCAGGGCCGGCGCCCTACCGCCATCATTGACCACGGTGAAGGGATCATGCGCAATCGCGGCGCCTTCGAAGCCGGGCGTCGAATTCATGGCCCGAAGTTGTTCAAAATCTTTCTTATCCAAGGCGTTACCTAGTATCAGGAGACAAAATTATAGGCGCGGGGCTAGAAGTCCGAGCCAAGGTCTGTACTTAGCAAATTATGGCCCACGCCAGCCAGCGGTGTTTCGGCGCAAGATTTGCGATCCGTGTAGTATGATGTTCTTGGCGCCGAATAAAACAGCGAGTTGGACGAAGGCGCCGGGGTCATACTATCGTTTTCCGGACCGGGACCGTCGAATGGGACATGGCGGCAATCAGGGGAAAGGAAGTTTTGTGAAGGATAATCGGCGCGGCTTGTTGGTAGAACTATTTGAAGCCGCCGTCGCGGCCGCGGATCCGACCGTCTGTTTGCCGCCTCATCTGCCGTCACCGCCCCTTGGCCGCACGGTGGTTCTGGGTGCGGGCAAAGCGGCTGGAAGCATGACCCGGGCGGTGGAGCAGAATTGGCAGGGGGAGCTTGAAGGCCTGGTGGTCACACAATATGGCCACGCGGTTCCAACCAGCCGGATTGAGGTTGTTCAGGCGGCCCACCCGGTGCCGGATGCGGCGGGGGAAGCGGCGGCGGCACGTATCCTTGCCCTGGCCGCGGATTTAGGACCGGATGATCTGTTGCTGGTGTTAATCTCCGGCGGCGGCTCTTCGCTGTTGAGCCTGCCCAGTCCCGGCCTGAGCCTCGCCGACAAACAGGCGGTCAACCAGGCTCTGCTGCGCAGTGGCGCGCCCATCGACCAGATGAATGTGGTGCGCAAGCATCTTTCCGCCATCAAGGGCGGCCAGTTGGCCGCGGCGGCGGCACCGGCACGTGTTGTCAGCCTGCTGATTTCCGATGTCCCCGGCGACGATCCCGCGATTATTGCCTCCGGTCCGACGGTGGCGGACCCATCCACTTTCGCCCAGGCCAGGGAGATATTGGCGAACTATCACATCGACCCTCCTGAAGCTGTAGCCCGCCATTTGGCGGCGGCCGAGATGGAAACACCCAAACCGGGGGATCCCCGCCTGGAAGCCTGTGAAACCGCGCTCATAGCGCGACCGGCGCAGTCCATCGCGGCAGCGGCGGAGATTGCGGCTGCGGCGGGCTATCAGGTGGAATTGTTGGGCGATGATCTGGAAGGGGAGGCCCGCGAACTTGGCGCAGGCCATGGCGAGATGGCCCTGACGCGGTATCGGGCCGGGCAGCGGGTCGCCTTGCTGTCAGGCGGCGAGACAACGGTCACGGTCCGCGGCAAGGGCCGCGGCGGGCGAAATCTTGAATACCTTGCCGGGCTGGCCCTGGCGCTTGGCGGGGATCCGGGGATTTGCGCCATCGCCTGCGATACTGATGGCATCGACGGAACGGAAGACAATGCCGGCGCCGTTGTCTTGCCCGATACCCTGATCCGCGCCGCCGCGACCGGATTGGATCCGGGAACCCTGCTGGCCGACAATGATGCCTATGGACTGTTTCATAGCCTTGATGATCTGGTGATCAGCGGCCCAACTCTGACTAATGTCAACGACTTCCGCGCAATTTTGATAGATCCCGTGTAAGCTGACCCCATGGCAGACATTGCGCAACGAAATCGCTCAACCAAGATTATTGCCACCCTGGGACCCGCCAGCAGCGCGCCGGAGACAATCGCCAGCCTGCATACGGCCGGGGCGGATCTGTTCCGGCTGAACTTCAGCCATGGCGCCCACGAGGATCATTTGGCCAGTTTGCAGGCCATCCGCGAGGTCGAGCAATCAGCCGGCGTGCCTATCGGTGTCATGGCGGATCTGCAAGGGCCGAAAATTCGCATTGGCACCATTGATGGCGGCGGGATCGATCTCGCCGACGGAGCAACCTACCGGTTTGATTTGACCGATCGGCCTGGCGATGAAAAGCGGGCGCCACTGCCCCATCCGGAAGTCTTTGCCGCCCTGGAAGAGGGCATGGATCTTTTGATCGACGACGGCCGCCTGCGTCTAACCGTTGGCAAAATTGGCGATGATTTCGCGGACTGCGAGGTGGTGACCGGTGGCCACCTAAGTGACCGCAAGGGCGTCAACCTACCGCAGGCATTGTTGCCCATGGGGGCGATGACAGCGAAGGATCAGGCGGATTTGCTGTTTGCCCTGGACGCCGGGGTGGACTGGGTGGCGCTGTCATTCGTGCAACGTCCCGATGATATCGCCGAGGCCCGGCGTCTGATCGCCGGCCGGGCGGCCGTAATGGCCAAGATCGAGAAGCCCGCGGCCCTGCATCAGATTGACGAGATAATCGAGCTGGCGGACGCGGTGATGGTGGCCCGGGGCGACCTTGGCGTGGAGCTGCCGGTGGAAGAGGTTCCCGCCCTGCAGAAGGATTTAGTGCGCCGGGCCCGGCGCACCGGTAAGCCGGTGGTGGTGGCGACCCAGATGTTGGAAAGCATGGTCAGCGCACCCGTGCCCACACGGGCCGAAGTGTCCGACGTCGCGACCGCGGTCTATGACGGTGCCGATGCGGTCATGCTGTCGGGCGAGACGGCATCGGGCGATTATCCGGTGGCCGCGGTCGAGGTCATGGACCGGGTCGCGGCCAAGGTGGAAAGCGACCCGGGCTATCGCAATATCATGGATGCCGAACATGCCGATCCAGAGGCGACATCCGCCGACGCCATAACGGCGGCGGCCCGGCAAGTTGCTGAAACCATCTCTGCCTCCGCCATCGTGACCTATACCACCTCCGGCTCCACAGCCTTGCGGGCAGCGCGGGAACGCCCGCCCGTGCCAACACTGGTATTGACACCAAGCCTGATTACGGCCCGCCGCCTGGCGGTGGCCTGGGGCCTTAGCTGCGTACACAGTGCCGACGCTTCCGGCTTCACCGATATGGTGGACCGAGCCTGTCGCGCGGCGGCGGATCGGGGTATTGCGGTAACCGGCGACCGTCTGGTGATTACCGCCGGTGTCCCTTTCGGGACGCCCGGCGCGACCAACAGTCTACGCATTGCATGGGTGCCCTAGAGGCGTTTACCCCGGGCTTGGACAAGGCTAGATATTTTCGCCCTTGACCTTTCGGCGCAGGCGTTTGACTTCTACCTTGGCCTGCCCCAGATGGGGATTCACGGTCAGGGCCCGTTCAAATGCGTCCAGGGCCGCGGCCTCGTCCTTCAGGCGGCTATAAATCAATCCCAAGCCGCTCAAGGCACCGAAATGGCGGGGTTCCAGGTCAAGGGTGCGCTCCACATCTTCTATGGAATCGTTATACCGGCCCAGCATGAAATGCACGGTGGCCCGTTTGTTCCAGCCTTCGGCATAATTGGGCGCAATGGCAACCACGCTGTTCAATAATTCCAGGGCCTCGCCAAGCTTCTGCTTGCCCATGGCATTGACGACCCGCCCCATGAGTAATTGCAGGGTTGGACTCTTACTCTCCAACCAGACGCCCCATATTAGCTGCTCGATCAGGCGGGCCTGGCGTGGGCCATCGACGTCGTGCAACTGCACGAACAGTTGATCCAGCCGCGGATCGGTTTGATCCGCCCGCGCACCGGCTCCGCCAAGTGCCAGCGCCAGGAAAAGGGATAGGCAAAGAACGATCCTGTTCATGGGCCGATGATAGATTCAGGGATCGTGACAAGCCAGGGGGCAGCGCCCAAACATGTTCATTTTGTTGTGAATGCGGACCCCTCTGGTCCGTCCCGCGCCGGATGCGCCTAGGCGGCCGGATCAGGAAGCGGCGCCTTGAAAGGGTGTCAGTTTGGCGATCAGGGATTCAGGCTTGCCGGCAACCAGGTCCGGATAGTGCGACCGGCAGTTTTCTATCAGTTGGGCCTGAAATGTCTCGCGGCCCTCAACACTGTCCGGATCTTCGATTTTGGTACGAAGCCGATATGCGGTCGCGATGACTTCGGTAACGCTGCGCGGCAATTTGGCCGCCTTGCACAGGGCGGCCGCACCTTTTGGATCGCCGCCAGCGATTAACGCATGCACGTTGGCCTGATCGATTCCGGCCCGCCGAGCGGCTGAAGTTTCGAAAAACCCCAGATGTCCATTACAGAGCGAACGGAGAATCAAGGTTTGGCTCAGGCGGCCCTTAATGTCCAATTGGCGGATCAATTGCTCCAGTTGCGCCTGGCGTTCCGCCGGATCCGCAATTTCCAGGGTCATGTTTTCCTGGCCGCGTGCGATCAGATAGTCGGTGATTTCCGGGGACAGGTCGGTCATGGCCGTCAGGCGCTGACGGAGGGTTTCCGACACGACCGTGATTAGCCGCTCCGCAAGTCTGGGTGGGAAATTGGGCCGGCGGATCAGGCCGGTCGTCACTGCCTCGCTGCCCGAGAAACGATCGATCACCTTGCTTGAAGTGTCATCGGATATTTCCGCGCCGTGGTTATGGACAAGCGTGACAACGACATTCTCGCTACCCGCCTCGACCAACGCATCAGAAACGGGCGCCGAAATTTTTTCCCGCCGCGCCACAGCCTGCTGCCAGGCCTCGGGCTGACTGCGGGCAATTTCGATCAACTCCTGGTCGGTGAAGACCAGTGAATAGTGCAGCATTGGGGTCGCCACTTCCGCGACATCGCGGGCCAATGCCATTGCCAGGTCGGAAGGTACGGCGGGATTATCCTTCAAACCTTCCGCCAAGGCGCGGCGTACGGCCACATCCGTGTCGCGCATCATGATACGAAAAATTGCCTCGGCCAGGCGCTGTTCAGCCGGTTGCACCCCCGGGCTATTGAATTCCGCCGTCAACAAGGTCACGGTTTCACGGCGCACCTCGGGCGAGCCTTCCTCGCGAAGACGGGTAATCAAATCGGCGGTTAACTGCGCCATTTCAAAGCCTCAAGGTCAATCCGTCCGTCCGGGCGCCAAAAAATACTCCAGGCGTCCCATGAACAGACCATTAAGGCATCGAAGTTGTTAATATTTCATCAAGACAATTACTATCTGTAATAGTTTTACCAAACTCTCCCGGACATTACCGAGCCGCCGCCAGGCGGGCCGCCGGGCGTTCATCAATCGGCAAGTGTACCAGGGCGGCAAACAGACCCAGGGCCACGCCAAGCCACCAGACGACATCGTAGGAACCGGTCTCGTCGTACAGTTTGCCACCCAGCCAAACACCCAGAAACGACCCGACCTGATGCGACAGAAAGACAAAACCAAACAACGTCGCCATATAGCGCGGGCCGAACACCTGGGCCACGATACCGGAGGTCAGGGGCACCGTTGACAGCCAGGTCAGGCCGATGGCGGCGGAAAAAAGCAGGACCGTCAACGGGCCGATCGGCAGCATTATGAACAGGGCAATGGCCACGGCACGGCCGAGATAAAGCAGACTCAGCAGATTCTTCTTTTGAAAACGGTTGCCCAGCACGCCAGCGCCGATCGCGCCGAATATGTTGAACAGACCAACCAGCGCCAAGGATTGGGCCCCCAGCTCCGCTGAAAGCCCCTGATCGGTGATATAGGCCGGTAAATGGGTGCCGATAAAGGCGATGTGGAAACCACAGACAAAGAAGCCCGCGGTCAAATACAAATAGCCCGAATGTTGCCGTGCCTCGGTCAGGGCCTGGCCCATGGACTGCTTTTGACCATCAGGCGCTTCCTCGGTGCGGCCGCGCATGACCGTACTCAAGGGTATAACCAGCGCGATTATCAGAGCCAGCAACGTCAGTGCCGTCGGCCAGCCGTAGGCCGAAAGAAATGCCTGTCCCATGGGCACCAGCAGGAACTGCCCCATGGAACCGGCCGCGGTGCAAATACCAAAGGCCAGATTGCGCCGTGCCTCGGGCACCATGCGGCCAAGGGCGGCGAGAACCAGGGGAAAGGCGGATCCCGACATGCCCAGGCCAACCAGCAGGCCGCCCGTGACATGGAACATGGAAGGGCTGCCGGCGTGCGCCATGCCATAAATACCCAAGCCATAGAGCAATCCGCCCGCC
>JASLLM010000300.1 GCA_030747035.1 Alphaproteobacteria bacterium
TAACCAATAGAGCGTAACCTGTAAGCGTATAGAGTACCAAGCGTGTCGAGTACATTGTAACGCGTACATTGGCCTAGTATGAGGCCACCGCCGGCGCCGGCCGCGTATTTGGTTGGCGCCGGCATTTTTTTTGCCTGCCCGGGATCTCAAACAGAATAATTTCATGCCGCGCCCGTATGCCTGTGCCGGGGCCTTTGACGCGCGCACCGATACGGATCATCATTGCAAGATCATGGTGGCACCCAACCCCGTTACATGAGGACCGCAAGTCATGGCAAATAACCGCCGCATCAATGTTGGCTCCGGCCGGCCGCTGGAGCCGCTGGCCAATTATTCCCGCGCCCTTCGTGTCAATGACATGGTGCTGCAATCGGGCACCACGGCCATCGACACGGAAGGCAACGTGATCGGTGAAGGGGATATCGCCAAACAGGTCGATGCCATCATGGACATTGCCCAGGGCACCATGGGCCAGGCCGGCGGACGCCTTGATGATGTGGTCCGGGCCCGCATCTATGTTACCGACATCGCTCTGGCGGACCAGGCGGGCCGGGCCCTGGCGAAATATTTCCACGATGTGCGTCCGGCGGCGACATTGGTGCAGGTCAGCCGCCTGGCCCGGCCGACGCAATTGATCGAGATCGAGCTGGATGCGGTGGATGGCGCCAAGGAGACGGCGCAGCGCCTATCGTCCGGCCGCCCGACGGAGCAGCTGTATGCCTATTCCCGCGCCGTGCGGGTGGGGGAGCGTGTCTTTATCTCGGGCACCACTTCCCTGGACGATCAGGGCAACGTGGCCCATCCCGGCGATCTGCAAGCCCAGGCAGCAGATATCTACCGGACCATTCTGGAGGTACTGGATCAGGCCGGCGCTGTGCCGGGAGACCTTGTTTACAGCAAATCCTTCGTCACCGATCTGGCCCAGGCGGCCGGACAAACCCAAGCTCGCATGGATGCGCTAGGCGAAATTCGGCCCACCGCCACCCTGCTGGGGGTGCCCGGTCTGATCGCGCCGGAGATGCTGGTCGAGATCGAGGCGGAGGCGATCATCGGTGCCGCCGCCAGCCGCCAGGATATCTACAGCGGCGATGAAAACGAGAAACCCCGCGGCTACGCCCGCGCCGTCGCGGGTGGCGATGTGATCCATGTTAGCGGCTGTACCTCCATGGATGGCGCCGGCAATGTCCGGGCGCCGGGCGATTGGGCCGCGCAGTACGATATCTGTCACGAGGCCGTGGCCGCCGCCCTGGCCCAGGCCGGCGCCAGTCTGGATGACGTGGTCCGCCGCCGCATGTTCACTATTGCCGCCGCCGAACAGAACCGCGCTTATGGGGAGGGTCCGGCCTGGTTCGCCGACAGCCGCCCCGTCTCCATGGGCTGCCGCATTTCGGGCCTGGCAAAGCCTGAAATGCTGATCGAAATGGACGCCTGGGCCGTCAAGGGCGCCCACAAGGATATCGAATGGCTGGGCCCGGAGGATGCGGTTTAGGCAGCGGCGCATGTCGGCGGTCCGCGCTGTCGTGGAAAGCCGATACTGGAATTTCAAATCATCAAGAAGGAAGCCGGCATCGACAACAAAATGTCATTCAGTCTAAAAGATGCATGTGGCGCATGAAGCAATTTAACGCCTGCCGCACCGCAAGCCAGACGGTTACCAGATGAAAAAGTCCGATGACACCAGACGGCGAATTCTTGACGCCTCCGCCAAGATGTTCCGGCGCAAGGGTTATGACACGACGACCCTCAAGGACATCGCCAAGATCGTCAAGGTCCGGGCGCCGGCGATCTATTACTATTTCGATTCGAAAGAACAACTGCTTGAAGAAGTCCTGAACATCGGCATCGATCGCATTCACGATGCGGTGCAGCACGCTATCGCGGGATCGGCGTCGGATATCAGCCACCGTGAACGGATCGAGGCCGCCATCCTGGCGCATC
Source organism: Alphaproteobacteria bacterium (assembly GCA_030747035.1). Classification (GTDB taxonomy): domain Bacteria; phylum Pseudomonadota; class Alphaproteobacteria. The sequence goes on from JASLLM010000300.1 coordinate 1,939, forward strand.
TGGCAACCTTGCTTCGCCACAGTGACTACACGGCGGCGAATATTATCAACTATCACCTGGCGCCGAAGAATATCCGCAAGCGCCACCTGATCAGACGGGAAAAATACAATGATTGTTGGCGCGCGCTGCTGCAGGAAGCGCAGCAGGCCGGCGAGATCGAGGCAAGCGTGGACCTGCACCATCTGCGGCTGTTCCTGTTAAGCGCGCTGTTCTGGACCCACGAATGGTACCGCAAGGAGGACGAGCCGACCGAGGCAATGGCGAAAAGAATCACTGGCGTGCTGTTCGATGGCATTGGCGGAACGAAAGCCAGGTAAGCCGCCGGAGGCCAGCGCCAACAAACCGATTTATTCCCGATAGGGTTCGCGCAACATCCGCTTCATGACCTTGCCCAGGGCGTTGCGGGGGAATTCGTCGCGAAACTCCACCCTGGCCAGGCGTTGATGCTTGGCCACCCGTTCGTTGCACCAGGCCTGGATCGCTTCCGGTTCCGCCGTGGCGCCGTCTTTTGGGATCACCAGGGCCAGGGCGGTCTCGCCCCACCTGTCGTCGGGAATACCGATCACGGTGACATCCATGACATCGTCATGTTCCCCCAGCACGCTTTCAATGTCGGCGGGAAAAACATTGAAACCGCCGGAGATGATCATGTCCTTCTTGCGGTCGAGAATGTATAGAAAGCCGTCCTCGTCCATGCGGCCGATATCGCCGGAGCGCAGGAAGGCGCGGCCCCGTTCGTCGCGGCAGATGATCTTTTTCGTCTCCTCGCCGCGCTTGTGGTAGCCGCGCATCTGACCGCCGCCATAGCCGGCGATCTCGCCGATCTCGCCGCGCGGCAGCTCGTTGCCGCCGTCATCGACAATGCGCCCTTCGAAACCCAGCACCGGGGTGCCGACAGAGCCGAATTTATCGGCGTGCTGATGCGGCCGGATCATCGACGCGAAACCTTCCGAGAAACCATACATCTCGAACAGGCCCGGCCCCAACCGCTGCATGACCTCCGTCTTGGTATCCCGGCGCAGTGGCGAGCCGGCGGACAGGATGACCTGCA
>JASLLM010000301.1 GCA_030747035.1 Alphaproteobacteria bacterium
TCACGGGAGGTTAATCTTTCCATGATTGTTCCAAGCCGCCCGCTCCCCCTCCCAGCCGCCCACGGGATCATACTCATTGGGCGGCCGGGAGGGGGAGCGGGCGGCTTGGTTGTCTCGCTCAAACGAAGGTCAAAAGGCGCCGCGGCGTTTCCACCATGATGCGGTCGATCTCGGCTTCCGAGAAGTCGCGCCGGCGCATCAGGGGGAGGATGTTGTTGAAAATATGGCCGTAGCCGTGGCCGCCGAACCGGCAAAGGCGGCTGCGGTAACAGATGTCGTGCGAGATCACCACCTGATCAAGATGGCCGCGCTCTATCAGGCGGCGGATCCAGCGCAGGCGGTCGGCGTCGTTGGGCATGTCGATATTGAGGTTCAGGCCATAGAATGATTGCTCCTGGCCGAACAGGTCGAGCTCGATAATGCAGCCGCTGTCGGCCAGGCGGAACAGGCGCTCGTCATCGAAGATGGTGCGGTCCACATGGCTGATAATCAGACGCGAGGCATCGCCGCCCTGGGCGGCGACGAAGTCCGCCACTTCCTGGGGCTGGTCCGCGTCCCGGCCTGGGTGGATGTTGAGCGCCGCGCCGGTTTCCTGCTGCGCAATCACCGCCCCGGCCATGACCCGTTTTTCCAGGTCGGTCCAGGGGGACTGACAGCCGATTTCGCCGATGATGCCGGCCCGAACCTGGCTGCCCCAGGCGCCCTCGTAAATCTGCGCCACCATTTCGGCCGCGAAATCGTCCACATCGCGGTCCCGGTTGGCCGGATCCTGGTATTCGTCCACATAATGGCCGCAGCCCATGACCACATGGACACCGGTTGCCTGGGCGATTTCCACCAAGCCGTCTGGTTCGGGGCGCAAGCCGCCGGTTGACAGCTCCACAATGCTCTGGCCGCCCGCATCGCGCATGCGCCCAACCTCTTCGATGGCGATCTCCCGGTCGGAGAAGTCATAATTGTTGGGCAACTTGAGGCTGCCGTAATTCAATTGCCAGCAATTGCACAGGCTAATCTCCGGCCCCTGGTCGGGTTCTGCCTGCATCGACGGTGTGCGGATGTCCCAAAGCAGATGTTCGTGCATCAAGGTCGATCCCAATTGGCCGGGGTCAATGATGCCAAGCACGGTCTGCGCCTTGCCTCTAAGATCGCTGCGGCTCAGCTTTGCCATGGCGGTGTTTCCTCATGCTTTGAATTTTGCTTGGTCCACCATGGCATTGCACCGGCTGGCGAACAAGGCGATGATGCCCCAGGGATGACAAACGGGGGAGATGAACCATGACAGATACCACCCAGCGCCCGTCACTGTATGACAAGCATCCGGACTATGATGTCCATTTCGAGGCCTGCGCGGAGCGTATTCGCGTCGTCTTCAACGGCGAGACGGTTGCGGACTCTGCGCATGCGCAGTACCTTATCGAAACCAAGCACGCGCCTGTCTATTACTTTCCCCTTGCCGATGTGCGCCAGGAGTTGCTGGTTGCCACGGATCATTCCACCCACTGCCCCTTCAAGGGTGATGCCGTCTACTGGACGGTAAAGGCTGGGGACAGGGAGGCGGAGAACGCGGTCTGGAGCTACCCCATGCCCTATCCGGAAACCGCCGAGATCAAGGATTTCGTCGCCTTCTACTGGGACCGTATGGATCATTGGTACGCTGGCGAAGAAGAAATTTTTCAGGTCGGCGCGGAATAAACCGTCAAGTAGGATGATCCTGAACGACGAACAGCGGATGATCCAGGAGACAGCGCGGCGTTTTGCGCAGTCCGAAATTCTGCCCAATATCAAACAATGGGACAAGACCGGTGTGCCCCGGGAGCTGTTGCGCAGGGTGGGCCAGGCCGGTCTGATGGGCATCTGCATCGATCCCGAATGGGGCGGTGCCGGCGCGGATTTCGTTTCCTACGTGCTGGCGATGGAGGAGATTTCAGCCGCTGACGGCGGCATCGCCAATCTGATGGCGGCCAACAATTCCCCGGTTCTGGCCGCCTTGCGCGACCATGGCACCGAGGCGCAGAAGCAGCGCTTTTTTCCAGGCCTGACCAGCGGCGAGATGATCGGCTGTATCGCCCTGACCGAGCCGCACACCGGCTCCGATGCCGCCGCCATCCGGACCCACGCCAGGCGTGAGGGCGATAATTTTGTTCTGAACGGCCATAAAAGCTTCATCACCGCCGGCCGCCGCGCCGATGTCGCCATGATCGTCGCCGTCACTGATCCGCAGGCGGGCAAGCGGGGCATCTCCACCTTCCTCACGCCCACCGACAACCCAGGCTATCAGGTGCTGCGCGAGGAAGCGAAACTAGGCCACCGCAGCAACGATACCTGCGCCCTGGCGTTCGAGGATATGGTGGTGCCGGCCTCGGATCTGCTGGGCCGGGAAGGCCGCGGCCTGGGTATCGCCCTGGCCAATCTGTCGGCGGGGCGTATCGGCGTCGCGGCCCAGGCCGTGGGTGGCGCGCGCGCGGCGTACGAGGCCGCGTTGGCCTATGCCCAGGAGCGGGAGACATTCGGCAAGCCGATCATGGCGCATCAGGCCGTGGCCTTTCGTCTGGCCGAGATGGCGACCCAGATCGAGGCCGCCCGGCGGCTGTATCTGCATGCGGCGCAAATTCACGACAGTGGCGCGCCCAGCCTGAAAGAAGCCTCCATGGCCAAGCTGTTCGCCTCCGACATGGCCGAAAAGGTCACCTCTGCCGCCCTGCAGACCTTCGGCGGTTACGGCTACCTGGAAGATTATCCGGTGGCCAAGATCCTCCGCGACGTGCGCGTCTACCGCATCTATGAAGGCACCAACGATATCCAGAAGATCGTGATATCACGGGCGCTGACTGACGGTTGATTGTGTCTACTCACGCCGGCTCGTAGCGTTGCACATGGATCTCGCCGGCGCGCGCGCGCATCATGGCGCCATCGTGCCAGGCCTGCATCCGCAGCATGGTATCCATATCCAGATCGAAGGCCTTCTCTATTCTGAGGG
>JASLLM010000302.1 GCA_030747035.1 Alphaproteobacteria bacterium
ACAGCCGCAACGGGTTCGAAGGCTAGATTCCCTTTCGATAGTCGGCTGAAGCCATCTTCAAACCGCGCATTGATACCTTTGCTATACGCTTGGAGGTAGGTGCGGGCCGAATGAGTGACAAATCACAGATCGAAGCAGCCGCGCGCAATCTGATGCGCCGCTTTGGCGATGATGCGTTGCGTCAGGCGGACATTCGTATCGCCGAACTTGAACAGCACGGCGAGGCGGAGGGTCTGAAGTTTTGGTGCAGCGTCCGCGATTTGGTACGTGAATCGTCGCAAGGCCGCGGGTCCTCAAAGCACTAGCAGAACAGACGGCCGAGAGGTCGAGCACGGACGCGAAAAGCTGTCTATACTGGCTTCCAGGTAAATTGGGAGTAGTTATGGACGAGTGGCAAGGCGAGAAAGACGAGCTGCAACAACGACGGGCGTTGGCGCAGAATCTGGGCGGCGCCGACAAGATCAAGCGTCAGCACGAGGGCGGCCGCCTGACCGTGCGGGAACGGATCGACAATATGCTTGATCCCGGCAGCTTTCAGGAAATCGGCGGTTTGGCCGGTGCTTTCAGTTACGACGAGAACGGAGAAATCATCTCCCATTCGCCAACCAATTGCGTCATGGGGCGAGGCCAGGTGGATGGCCGGCCCGTGGTTATTTCCGGCGACGACTTCACTGTGCGCGGCGGCTCCGCCGATGCGACGATAAAGGAAAAAGCCCAATACCCTGAAGTCATGGCCAACGAATTGCGCCTGCCAATTATTCGAATGATCGAAGGGTCGGGCGGCGGCGGCTCGGTCAAGACCATTGAGACCAAGGGCCGGGCCAATTTGCCGGGCGGCTATGGCAGTTCGTCGGGTTTCGATCTGTTGGCCAGTAACATGGCCACGGTGCCCGTGGTAGGCCTCGGCTTGGGCTCGGTCGCGGGCTTGGGCGCCGCGCGCCTGGCGGCCACGCATTATTCCGTGCTGGTCAAGGATATCGGCGCCATGTTCGTGGCCGGCCCGCCGGTGGTGAAACATATCGGCGAGGATCTGGACAAGCAGGAACTGGGCGGCCACGCCATCCAGACCGCCGCGGGCGGTGTGGATCACGCCGCCGACAGCGAGGAAGACGCCTTTTCATGTGCCCGACGCTTCCTTTCATATATGCCCTCTTCGGTCTTCGAGTTGCCGCCGCGCGGCCTCCAGGAGGATGACATCGGCCGTCAGGACGAAATGCTAAACGGCATCATCCCGAAGAACACGCGCCAGGTTTACCGCATGCGCAAGATCATCAATTCGCTGGTGGATAAAAGTTCTTTCTTCGAGATCGGCAAGATGTTCGGCCGCTCCATCATCACCGGCCTGGCCCGCCTGGATGGCTGGCCCGTCGCGCTAATGGCCTCGGACCCGCATTTCTATGGCGGCGCCTGGACCTCGGATGCCTGTGACAAGGTCACCCGTTTCGTCGACATGGCCGAAACTTTTCATTTGCCGGTGGTCTATCTGGCCGATTGTCCCGGTTTCCTGGTCGGCGGCGAGGCGGAGCGCACGGGCACCATCCGCCACGGGGTCCGCGCCATGGCATCGATCAACCAATCCACCACGCCCTGGTGCTCCATCATCATCCGCAATTCATTCGGCGTCGCCGGCGGGGCGCATCGTCCCGTGGGCCGCTATTCCGTGCGTTATGCCTGGTACACGGCGCGCTGGGGCTCGTTGCCCCTGGAAGGCGGGATCGAGGCCGCCTACGCCGCTGACCTGGATGCGGCGGATGACCGGGAGGCGGAGCTGGCGAAGATCGAGGAACGCCTGAACCGTCTGCGCTCCCCCTATCGCACGGCGGAGGTTTTCTGGATCGAGGATATCATCGAGCCTTGCCGGACCCGGCCCCTGCTGTGTGACTTCGCCAATCTGGCCGCGCCCCTGCGCACGCCCGGGCCCGTCAGCTTCGGGATGCGGCCCTGATTTTTCGCTCACGCTAGTGCGCTTGCGCGCACCGCTCCACAATGACGGCGCAGCGGCGCCGGGCCGTTATTCGGACCCGTTCAGGCGCCAGTCATAGCTGGCGCGGTCAAGCCGGCCGTGCTGCGTAATTTTCCGGTCCAGCTCCGGCGCGGCATATTTGCGCAAATGGGCCAGGACGCCGGCCTCGCCGCCCCCGAAATCAGCGGCGAACCAGTCATAGATGCTGGAAACCACCAGCTCTCCGTCCTCGAAGCGGACGCCTCTGGAGTGATTGATGAAAGCCCGCGCGGCGGCTTCCAGACGGGCTTCCATATCCGCGGCGCCATAGGCCGTGGCGCCAAGGTTGGGGCAGCCGAGTGAGGCACAGTTGAGGGCATAGTGGATGCGCGGATCACCCCACAGCGGGCGCAGAATGCGGTGTTCGATGTCGTTCAGGCTTATGTCTTCGCCCTCAACGCGCAGCAGTTTCTTGTCCCAGGGGCCAAAGCTGAAAATTCCCGGCGAGATGTCGATATCCATGATGGAATCAACGGGAAAATGTTCCAGCACCACCATGACCGTCAGGGCGTTATACAGATTGATCCAATAGGCCTGTTGTTGTCCCCGGTTGTAGGTGCTGATGGGCAATGCCGACAGTGCGGCGATGGTCTTGTCCAGTGCGGCCTTGTCGGCGGCGGTGACTGCGCCGTAGCGGAACAGATTGATGCCGTTCGGCGCGGTCTTCAGATAACGCTTTAACAGCCCGTCCCAGGCTGTGAAATCGATCTCGGCACGGCTGTCCGGATTTGCTGTGCTCCAGCGCGGCCAGGGATCCGCGCCAGGTGCCAGCAAGCTTTCAAAGGAACGGAAACCCCACGGTGTTGCGCGCCAGAAGCCTGACAAGACGATGGCGATAACAATAAGGCCTGTCCGTCATCAAAACATTTGGGACATATGATCCTGTTTCATATGGGAGG
>JASLLM010000303.1 GCA_030747035.1 Alphaproteobacteria bacterium
TATCGAGGTGAGTGTATGCTGTACCCATTGCAATTCCCGGTCATAAAGGAATTGCACTTCGTTTGTGAGTCTAGCGTCAACTAACGGAAGTATAGGTTTGCTGTCCCAACTCGGCAATCAAATGCATCCGGGCATGTTGAAACGGCGCGAGCCCGGCATTTGTCCTTTAGCTAGGAAGATTCAACCGTCACGGCCTTGAGAACGGCGGCCCATTGTGTGAACGTCGGAACAATTGCTGCCAATGCAGCCTGCAATCAGCGTCGGAGGAGACCGCCTTGCCCCAAGATCAATCGCCCAACCACGGTCTTATCTGCCAGCCCGGCTCACGCGGGAAATTGCTGACGCCGGCCCTGGTCCTGGATCTGGATATGTTGGAGGCCAATATCGCCGCCATGGCGGATTGGGCAAAACAGGGCAACTTCGCCCTCCGGCCCCATGGAAAATCCCACAAATCGCCCGATATCGCGCGCCGTCAGGTGTCCGCCGGCGCAGTCGGTCTTTGCTGTGCCTCGTTGCGGGAGGCGCAGGTCATGGCGGCACACGATATCCCGGGTCTGTTGATCACCACGCCGCTGGCGCCGGACAAGGCCCCGTTGGTGATTGATCTGATCAAGGCCGGCGGCGATGTGGCGGTGGTGGCGGATCACCCGGCCCTGGTGGAAGCCTACGGCGCGGCAGCGACGGTCGCGGGGGTCGAGGTGCAGGTTTTCGTCGACCTGGACGTGGGCCTGGGCCGCACGGGAACGCCATCAGCAGAAGTCGCCATCGAACTGGCCGGTCTGATTACGGCCCATCCGGCTCTGAAATACGGCGGCGTTCAAGGCTACATGGGGCATTTGCAACACGTGGATGATCATGGGGAGCGCCATGGCCGGTTGGATGGTGACACCAACGATCTGCAAGGCAAGGTCGATGCCCTGATCAAGGCCAACCTGCCGCCGCCCGTGGTCAGCGGCGGCGGCACCGGGACCCATCGCCTGGATGCGGAATACGGCACCATCGGTGAATTTCAGGTCGGCTCGTATCTGTTCATGGACGCGCAATATCTTACCGTGCAACAGACAGCGGCGGACGCGCGGCCCTATGGCACGGCGCTGTTCGTTCAAACCAGCGTGGTCAATATCAATCATCCCGGCTATGCCGTGACCGACGCGGGTCTGAAGTCTTTTGCCACCGATGGCCCCTTCCCCATTATCGCCCGTGGCGCGCCGGAAGGTGCCAGCTACCGCTACATGGGGGATGAACACGGCGCCATCGATTTCGCAGAGGTATCCGACAGCATGGACCTGGGCGACCGGGTCGAATGCGTGGTGCCCCATTGCGATCCCAACGTCAATCTGTACAACGACTATCACGTGGTGCGCGGCGATACCCTGGTGGAGATCTGGCCCGTGGCGGCGCGCGGCAACAGCTAGGCACGGACCGGCACCGGGCCAGGGCATATGTTCATCCTGCTCCTGACGGTGTTTGTCGACCTGATCGGTTTCGGCATCATTCTGCCGATCTTGCCCTTTTATGCCCTGGCCTATGACGCCACGCCGGTGCAGATCACCCTGCTGGTTTCCGTCCACTCGGGCATGCAGATCATCGCCTCCCCCATCTGGGGCCGGTTGAGCGACCGCTATGGCCGCAAGGTCATCCTGCTGTTGACCTTGGCCGGCGGCGGCGTGGCCTTTGTCTGGTTCGGTTTCGCGGGCAGCCTGGTTGGCCTGTTTCTGGCCCGGGGGCTTAGCGGCGCCATGGCGGGAAATATCGCCGTCGCCCATGCCTATCTGGCGGATATCACCTCCAGCGAGGAGCGCGCCGGCGCCATGGGCCGGTTCGGCGCCGCCTTTGGCCTGGGCTTCGTGGTTGGTCCGGTGCTGGGCGGCCTGTTGATCGGCGAGCAACCGGATATGGCGGATTTCGCCCGGCCCTGCCTGATCGCCGCCGCATTCTCCCTGGCCGCCATTGTCCTTGGCGCGGTCATGCTGCGGGAGCCGCAAAGGCGGCGGAGCAAGGAAGCCGGCGATACGCGGCTTGAACAGCTGCTGGCGGCGGCCATGGCCAACGGTATTCCGTCCATTGTCGCTTTGAATTTCCTGGTGACCTTTTCCTTCACCGCCCTGATGGCATTGCTGCCCTTGTGGTGCCAGGCCCGGCTTGGCTGGGGGCCAAGCGAGGTCAGCTATGCCTATGCCTATATCGGCTTGCTGGTCGCGGCCCTGCACGGCCTTTTGGTCGGACCCCTGACGCGGAAGTTCGGCGAACCCAGGTTGTTGTTCCTGGGCGCGACATCCCTGAGCACCGGATTGCTGTTGATGCCGTGGATCGGCGGTGTCGGAACATTCGCCGCCGACGTCTTGTTGCTGTGCATGGGGACATCATTTTGCCATCCCGTCCTGACCGCCATGATTTCCCAGCGTGGCGACGGCGATCACCAGGGCACGGTAATGGGGGCCGCCAACAGCATCGCCGCGGTCGCCCGCATCACCAGCCCGCCCCTGGCCGGCCTGTTATTCAGCCAGCTTGGACCGAACTGGCCCATGCTGATGGGGGGCATTATCATACTGCCCGTGGCGGCAGCGGCGGCCCGGATGTCTCTAACCTTCAAGCGGCAGGCAAAAGAATGAGATCAATCAGCGTATTTTTCGGTTGCCTGTTGCTAGCCCTGAACGTCCATCAGACCCAGGCAGCGCCGGCCATTGCCATGCACGGTGCGCCGAAGTATGGCCCGGAGAAAAGCCATTTCGCCTATGCCAATCCGGCCGCGCCCAAGGGCGGCCGCCTGGTGCTGGGCCGGGTTGGCAGTTTCGATTCGCTGCAGCACTTCATAGTCCGCGGGGCCCGCGCCGATGGCC
>JASLLM010000304.1 GCA_030747035.1 Alphaproteobacteria bacterium
TTTCGATGGTCATGGAGCGGCTGACCACGTCCCGGCTGGCCAGATCCTTGGCGGAGGGCGCATAGCGTTCCATGAAACGCTCACCCTCGGAATTGACCAGGAAGCCGCCTTCGCCGCGCACGCCCTCGGTAATCAGGCAGCCTGAACCATAGATACCGGTGGGATGGAATTGCACGAACTCCATATCCTGCAGCGGCAAGCCGGCCCGCAGCATCATGGCATTGCCATCGCCGGTACAGGTGTGCGCCGAGGTGCAGGAGAAATAGGTGCGGCCATAACCGCCCGTGGCCAGGACCACCATATGGGCCCGGAAACGGTGAATGGTGCCGGTCTCGAGATCCCAGGCCATGACGCCGCGGCAGACGCCGTCGTCATCCATCAACAGATCAAGCGCGAAATACTCGATGAAGAAGTCCGTGTCGTAACGCAGGGACTGCTGATACAGGGTATGCAGGATGGCATGGCCGGTGCGGTCGGCGGCGGCGCAGGTGCGTTGCGCGATGCCCTCGCCGAAATTTGTCGTCATGCCGCCAAAGGCACGCTGATAGATCTTGCCTTCCTCGGTCCGCGAAAAGGGCAGGCCCATGTGCTCCAACTCCAGCACCGCGCGGGGTGCTTCCCGGCACATGTACTCGATGGCGTCCTGATCGCCCAGCCAGTCCGAACCCTTGACGGTGTCGTACATGTGCCAGCGCCAGTCGTCCTCACCCATATTGCCCAGCGCCGCCGCGATGCCGCCCTGGGCCGCCACGGTGTGGCTGCGGGTTGGAAAAACCTTGGAGATACAGGCGGTTTTCAGACCGGCTTGCGCCGCGCCCATGGTCGCGCGGAGGCCCGAGCCGCCGGCGCCAACCACCACTACATCATAGGTGTGGTCCTCGATCGCATAAGCCTGCGGCATGGATCAGCCCCCTAACAACATCTTGAGCACCGCCAGCGTCGCCGCCAGGGCCAAGAAAATGGATACAAAATTATTCAGGATCAGGCAGGTCACCTTGGTCGCTTCGGTATGCACGTAATCCTCGATCACCACCTGCAGGCCCAGTTTCATGTGCCAGAAACCCGCGAACAGGAAGCTGAGCATCAAGGTCGCGCGCAACGGCGATTGCATCCAGGCCGTGATCGTCGGCGCATCGGCCGTCGCCAGCGAGGCGATGGAAAAGGCAAACCAGATGGTCAGCGGCACCAGGGCAAGAGCGGTCAGCCGCTGGATCCAGAAATGGTGGGTGCCGTCCTTGGCCGAACCAAGGCCGCGCACACGGGCCAGGGGTGTTCTTAAACCGCGATCGCTCATCACCCGGCACTCCCGTAACCGACCAGGAAGGTCACCAGGGTCATCACCACCGAGATAACCACGACAAACCAGCCTGATTTGCGCATGGCATCAAGCTCGAAGCCATAGCCCGCGTCCCAGGCCAGATGACGGATGCCGTTGAACAGGTGGAAATACAGCGACACGGTGAAGCCGAACAGCAGCACACGGCCGATTTCCGAGCCCATGATGGCATGCACGGTATTGAAATAGTCCGCTCCGCTGGCCGCCGCCGCCAACCACCAGGTCAGCAACAACATGCCCAGGCCCAGGCCGACGCCACTGACCCTGTGCAGGATCGAGAGCGCCATGGTGATCTGCCAGCGGTACACTTGCAGATGTGGTGAAAGTGGTCGGTTTCCGGCTGCCATCGTTACAATTCCTCGTGCTTCCGGCTTTGGATGTGTGGCCGCTATACTAGCCAACCGCTCGGCCCTGTCAAAGGTTGGCTGCCCTGAAAACGCCTCAGAAGTGCGCTAATTTGCCAATTGTCGCCCTGATGGGTTCGTGCTTCAGTGATCGCGGTTCAAATAAGGGAAAATCACCATGAATCTGGCGAGACTTTTGGCGGCGCGGGCCGAGGCGGGCAACCCGGTGCGGGCCGGAATAATTGGCGCGGGCAAGTTCGGCTCCATGTTTCTCGCACAGGCGCGGCTGACCACGGGGCTGCATGTGCTGGGTATCGCCGATCTGGATACGGCGCGCGCGGCGGCGAACTGCCGCAATGTGGGCTGGCCCGACGAACAGATCTCCGCCGCCTCGCTCGACGGCGCCATGAAGACCGGCGCCACCCATATCGGCGATGACGCCATGGCCCTGATCGCCCATCCCGGCCTGGAGGTCCTGATCGACGCCACCGGCGATCCCCGCATCGGCATCCGCCATTGCCTGGCCGCCATCGAAAACGGCAAACATGTGATCATGGTGAATGTGGAGGCCGACGTGGTGGCCGGGCCATTGTTGGCACGCAAGGCGGAACAGGCCGGCGTGGTTTATAGCTTGGCCTGGGGCGATCAGCCGGCCCTGATCACCGAACATGTGGACTGGGCCCGAACCTGCGGTTTCAAGGTGGTCTGCGCCGGCAAGGGCACGCGGTATCTACCCGACTATCATCAACTGACGCCGGATACAGTGGCGGCGGTGCTGGAAGAATATTTGGAGATCGACCCAGGTTCGATCAATCTGAAAATGTTCAATTCCTTCCTCGACGGCACCAAATCAGGCATCGAAATGACCGCCGTCTGCAACGCCACCGGCCTGACCCCACAGGACGACGGCCTGGCCTTCCCGCCCGCCACTCAGTTCGAACTGGCGGACGTCTGCAACCCCAACGCCAGCCTGAGCCGCGAAGGCACCACCGAGGTGGTCTCCTCCCTCTACCGGGACGGCACGGATGTACCCAACCATCTGGCCATGGGCACCTATGTGGTGGTCGAAGGCGAGACCGATTATGCCCGGCAGTGTTTCCGGGAATACCACATGCTGCCCGACAGCAGCGGGCGCTTCGCGGCCCTC
>JASLLM010000305.1 GCA_030747035.1 Alphaproteobacteria bacterium
ATCATCGCTTTCGGCCCGGCAAAATGCCCTCAACTCCGCCGCGCTGTCGGCGCGGGCAATGGCACTGCCCAGAAATACCACGTGATCGGGGTAAAGGGAGCCGGCGGAGGCCAGCGCCAGGCCCTCCGCCCGCAAGGCCAATTGATGGATGATATCGCCGGGCGCCGCCATGAAATCGGTATTGGCACAAGCCTCGGCGACCAGCCCGGGCTGTGGGGGCAACATGGCGCGGGGTTCGGTGGCGAGCCTGGTTTCAACCATCTGCATCAATGCCGATGTTTCACCCACGCTGTCACCGCCGACCACAAGGCCATGGTTTTCGATGACCAGGACATCGCAGTGGCCCTGCGCCAACACCGCCGCAACCCCCCGGGTCAGCGGCAAGCCGGGTTTCGAGTAGCCCACGAAGCCCCATTTGATGCCTTTCAGCAGGGGCCGCAACATCGCTTCCGCGCCGGGCTGAATGGCATGCACAATGGTATTGATCGAATGGGTATGAAACACCACGCGATGGGGCATCAATGAATGCAACGTCGTTTCGATGGAGGGGCGCAAACCGGCGGGGCCGAACGGCAGCGCCGTGCCCTGTACCGGATCGTCATGGCCCTGGGCGATGTTGTCATTTACCCGGCCCCAGTCAACCGCGACGAAGACATCCTCCGCCTCCGCCCGTTGCAGCCATTTGCCCGAGGCCTTGACCCACATGGTGTCCGCTCCGGTCTTGATCGAGGTATTGCCGCCGCCACCTTGGATCAGCAGTCCATCGGCGCCGATCTGCCGGGAAACGGAGATGAACTCCCGCGGTATCTCCTGCAGCATCTGTCCCCCAGGTCTGTTCATAGTGTTTCGGTTATCCAGGTCGGCATGACGCCGTCCACGGCCAGTTCATCACGCACGGTTTGCAGGATGTCGCGGCCACGGACCTGGGCCTGGTGAATGCCGGTCAGAACGAGGCAGGCATCGAAACCGGCGTTCCGCGCGCCGGCGATGTCATGGTGGTATGAATCTCCCACGAACAATGGCCGTCCGCGGCCAAGTTGGTCCAACCGCGCCCGGACGATTTCATAAATCAGCGGATACGGCTTGCCGATCAGCTCCACCCGCCCGCCCGCATCATCATAGGCCTTGGCGATGGTGCCGGGGCTTGTCACCAGGCCATCCCCGCCAGGCGCGGTGAAGTCCGGGTTTGAACATAAGAGGGGCGCGGCCCTGGATATCAGCCGGGGCAGCAAATCCCCCTGCCAGGTCTCCGCCAGACCCACCGGCATGCCGGAGAGATAGACGAAGTCACAGGCGTCGAGTTCCTTGGCTTGGCGTAATCCCGCCACCGCCGCCGTCAACTCCCGCGGCCGCTCGTTCACCGGGGCGATGTGATAACAGTTCGGGCCAAGGTCCCGGACATAGCGGGGCAATACCCGTTCCCTGGCCGCATCGCCGGAAGTCAGCATCGCGTCGATCAAGGTTCCATCCAGGCCGATGGAGGCAAGGCGGTCCAGATTGTAGGCGGCGGTGCGGCCGCTGTTGGTCAGCACCACGATGGGTTTGCCCAACGATTGCAATTGACGCAGTGCCCCCCTGACGCCTGGGTAAAGCTGCCTGCCGTCATGCAAAACGCCAAACCGATCAAAGACGAAACTGTCGTAGCGCTCCGCCACCGCCAGCAGGCCGTCGATCAAAGCGCCTTTTTGGGCAAGCAGGCTCATGTGTTCCGTCCGCCACGCAGCGCGATAAGGGCGGCGCCGAAGGCGGCTTCGGCATTCTCCGCCCTGACCACCGGTACGCCCAGAATGCGCTGCCTGATCTTCAGCCAAACCTGGTTTTGGCTGCCGCCCCCGACGGTTTTCACAAGAACGGGATAGGGAACGCCGTGCGCGCGCATCAGATCGAATCCCGCCTTTTCGATACGGGCGATGGACTCCAACAACCCAGCCAGGAATGCCACCCTGTCATCGGGCCGTGGTTCGGATCGGTCCGGCAGTTCGGGGTCGGCAATCGGAAAACGTTCGCCCTTGGCAACCAGGGGATAATAGTTCAGGCCGCTCGGTATTCCAGGGTCGATACGCGCCGAGAGCGCCTCAATTTCGCTGGCCGAAAAGTGCCGCAGCAAGGCCCCGCCGCCGGTATTGGAGGCACCGCCGGCAACCCAATTCTGAAAGAGCCTGTGACTGTAAATGCCGTTTTTCGAGACATCGACCCGGTTCGGCGACACCGCCTTGACCACCATGGTCGTACCTAGCGAGGTCACTGCCGTCCCTGATTGCAGGTTGTCCAATCCACTGGCCGCGATAAAGCCGGCCATGCCGTCGGTGGTGCCGGTGAAAACCCGGCATGCCGGTGACAGGCCGTATTGCGCCGACATGGCCGGGGTAACCGATCCCATGGCTGTCGCGGGGGGAAACACCCGTGGCAGGGCCGTGGCGTCGAACGGCAGGGCCGCGGCATCGAAGATCCAACAGCCGGCGGATGGATCATGGCCCAGCTTGAGGGCATTGTTCTCGTCGCTGAAATCGAAACGGCCGCAGAACAGCCCGGCGATCCAATCGGCCTGATGCACAACGTGAAACCGGTTGGGCCTGGCCTGCGCCCAAAGATCGACAACCCGGCCCAGGGTCGGCGGCACCTCCCCTCCGTCATCCGGCAGGCAGTGGACAAGCGCATCGCCGGCCCGGGCGGATGCAGGCTCGTGGTAGAACATCACGGGCGAAATTGGCGTGCCGTCCTCGTCACACAACAATACCGGGTGAATTCAGGCGCGAAGTGCAACATTTGATCTGAACGACAGTTTGACGTCAATTCCGAGTTCTTTCAAGATTGC
>JASLLM010000306.1 GCA_030747035.1 Alphaproteobacteria bacterium
ACATGAACCACGAACTCCATGGGCGTGTAATCGTCGTTCAACAACAGCACCCGGTACATGGACGGCTTCTTGGTCTTCGGGCTGGTTTTCGTGACCACATCGGTGCCGCCGCCATTGCCGCCGCCGATCTTGTCATCATCGCCGTCCCCGGCGGCGCGGATGACATGGCCGGCGGCATGGCCGACAGCCATACCGGTGCCCCGGCCCGCCATGTGGCCGCCGTTCCACCCATTACCGCTCAGGTCGCTCATGCCCCTAGGGTCTCCCAACCGCGATCCAACCCAGCCCGGCCGGCGCAACGGATCGAAATCCTAAACGCCCGGCAAGACAAACTACACCACCTACCTATCATATCGGCCATTTCCATCATATTGGAAGGGGTCGTTCGATGCGATAGTAGATTGGAGTTGTTTAAAAATGGCAAAAAAATGCCCGGCATGACGCCAGACGGTGCCGCGGGCATGGCAACGGCATAGAAAAAGGGCCCGGCGGGAGGATCCGGGCCCTTCTCTACAGCGCTCGGCCCCGTGGGGCGGAGCTGCTATGTGGCTGTTATGCCGCGTTCTGGCGCCACTTCTCCACCGAAGCGGTGAATTGAGCGTTGATCGGCTCGGCCGTTTCCTGGGCCACCTTGGTCGCCATTTCACCAACCTTGGTGCTCTGCGCCATGAAGCCGTCAAAGCTGCCGCGGGCATATTCGGACTGCAATTCCATCGCCTCATTTAGAGACTTGGCGCCGAGGATCGCCTTGGTCGCCTGGACATTGCTGTCCAGCATCTGCTTGGCGAACTTCATCCATTCGCCGCTGATGGCTTCCATGCCGCGGCCATAGGCGGCACCGGCGTTGTTCCAGGCTTCCATGCTCTGTTTGCCGCTGGCAGCCATATCGCCATAGCCCTCGAACATCTTTTCGGCCTTGTCGCGCATGCCGCCAAAAGCCTTTTCATAGCTCTCGGTGCTTGCCTTAGCGAAATTACGCATGGTTTCCTGGCTGGCCGCCGCAATGGATTCGGCCGCATTCATCGCGCTGTCCTGCTTGGCGCCTTGCTTGGTGGTCTTCGCAGTCATGGTCAAATCACTCTTCTTGTTGGCATCGGTTTGTAGGCTTCATCCGGCTTCCGCCAATCGGCGCGAATATTTGGTACAATCAACCGCACGACCGCGTGAAAGCCGCTGGAAATTCTTTATGCTGCAGTGCAACATAGCCGTAAAATAGGGATTCAAGAGCAAATGTCAATAGAAAATTGTGCGCTGCACCATAAATTATTTTGCATTGCGATACAGCCCGGATTACCCCGGTAAGCAGCGGGATGAAATATTGCCGGCGGCAAGCCAAGATTCAGCAATTACAACGAACCAAATCCACGGCATTGTGCAATAGATTCCAAATTAGATTCTTCTTTTACAGTAATGGGCGGCCGAAACGTGAAATTAAGTTTGCTAAGATGCACCTTGTTTACCTATGATTCACCATGATTCGTTTATGGTCGACATGGCATTCACAATCGTTGGACAATATGTACCGCCATTTTTCACCACGCCCACTATTTCACTCAATGTCGGGGTCCCGTGACTTTTCATAGCGAATTGAGCCGCGGAACCGCTTTGTCGTTTGTCCGGCCGTTACGGCTGTTGGCAATTGCCACTGTTTTGCCGCTGGCCGTGTTGCTGCTGGCATCGCTGGCGCAGCCGGCGGATGCACGGTCGCGCTATGCCGAGATGGTGGTGGACGGCGACAGCGGCCGGGTTCTGGTTTCCCGCAACGCCGACGCCCGCAAATATCCCGCCTCGTTGACCAAGATCATGACCCTGTACATGCTGTTCGAGGCGTTGGACAACGGCAAGCTGACGCTGGACCAGCGTTTGAAGGTATCGCGCCGGGCGGCGGGACAGCCGGCCTCGAAACTCGGCCTGCGCCGGGGTGAAGTAATCACGGTTGATCAAGCCATACTCGCCCTGGTGACGAAGTCGGCCAACGATGCGGCCACGGTGGTGGCGGAGGCGATTGGCGGCAGCGAGATTAAGTTCGCAATTCTGATGACCCGGCGGGCCCGGGACCTTGGGATGAGCCGTACCACCTTCCGCAATGCCTCCGGGCTGCCGAACCGGCGGCAGCTTTCCACGGCGCGGGACATGGCGCGCCTGGCCCTGGCCATACGCCGCGATTTTCCAAGGTATTTCCCGTACTTCTCCAAGACGTCATTTGTTTTCCGGGGCAAGGTTCACCAAAGCCATAACCATCTTGTGGGCAATTTTCACGGCGTTGACGGCATCAAGACCGGTTATATCCGGGCCTCCGGTTTTAATCTGGTGACCTCGGCCAGCCGTGACGAGGGGCGCCTGGTCGGCGTTCTGTTCGGCGGCCGCACGGCCAAGAGCCGCGACAAACGCATGCGGAAATTGCTGGACAGAGGGTTTGTCCGTTTGCAGCGCAGCGACGAAAAGGGCCTGCCGAAACAGTTTGTCCGGCCACGGGGCCGCATGGACGGCTTCGGCCACGTACCCCTACCGCGCCGGAAACCGTTACGCCTGGCCTATAGTAGCCCCCGCGGCAAGACAACGCCGCCCCGCTATGGCATCGCCTGGTCATTGCAAGTCGGCGCCTTCAACCAGGTCGCCTCGGCGCATGTGCATGTGCGCAAGCTGACCCGGGCATTGCCGGATCTGCTGACCGAGGCCAAGCTTGCCATCGAAACCGTCGAGAATGACCGCGCCATCTCGTACCGGGCCCGTCTGCACGGCATGAGCGAACGCCAGGCCAGCGAACTTTGC
>JASLLM010000307.1 GCA_030747035.1 Alphaproteobacteria bacterium
GGTGGTTAAGAGAATCACACCCGCAAGCTCATGAAAACCCGCCATAAGAGTCAGCAGTTGAGACGACTGGTATTAGTCCGGCGCCGCGCGGGCTGATTGCAACGACACCTCCAGCCATTCTGAATTAAGCTCCAGCCGCGCGCCAATCACGACAATTTGAGACAATGGCACTTCGCCGGCCCAGGCCGGGCCTTTCTCCAGACTGTAACGGCGGCCGACCAATTGCAGGACGTATGCATGATCCGGGTCGTCATGCAGCCATATCAGCCCCTTGGCCCGCAGCACGCCGGCGGGCCAGGCGGCAATTTGCGCCGCCAGATGCCGCCGGTCAAAAGCCTGGGCGTCCTCGAAGGATACGGCGTGGTAGTGATCGTGCCGATCCAAACCGCTGTATTGACGAGGGGCGGCGGAAATCTGACCGAGCAGGATCGTCGGCGGCAGATCACCAAAGCTGGCCGCGGCGATCCGGACATCCGGCGCCTGTTCATGCAGCCAACGCTGGATGGCTTCACATTCATCTGGCGACAGCAGGTCCACCTTGTTGAGAACCAGCAGGTCGGCGGCGGCAAGCTGCTGCCGCACAGTCGTGCCGACGAACTTGTCGTCGGCACGCAGGCTCACGTTTTCGCCATCCACCACGGTGATGATCCCGTCCAGGCGCAAGCCGGGCCAGCCCTGGCCATACATGGCGATCTTGGCCGGGTTGGCGACGCCGCTGGCTTCGATCACGATCTGCTCGGGCGCCTCTGGCAGCGCCAATACCTTGTCCAGGGCCTCGCCCAGGGCATCGGCGATGGTGCAGCAGACACAGCCGTTGGCCAGGCTGATGGTGTCGCCGTCATGGGCCGCGATCAGCCGGGCGTCGATATCGATGGCGCCGAAATCATTGACCAGAACCGCCAGGCGCCGGCCATGGCTGCCGGCCAAAAGGCCATTGATCAGGGTCGTTTTGCCGGCGCCCAGGTAGCCGCCGATTACCGTGACCGGTATCCGTGAGGCCGTCATTTAAGCTTCTTGATCGGGAAGGGCCGCCCCTCGAAAACCGTGCCCCAGATGGGAATTTCCCGCAGGTTCTCGGCCCCCACCTCATAAGGATCCTGCTCCAAAATTGTGAAATCGGCTTTCTTGCCGGCCCGAATACTGCCGATCTCGTGCTCAAGGCCCAGCACATAGGCTGCTTCGGTGGTGATTGCCCGCATCGCCTGATCCAGGGTCAGGCGTTCTTCCGGGCCCATCACGTGACCCGCCTCGCTGATCCTGGTGGCCGCGACCCAGGCACTGTTCAGGGGCAGGGCCGGCGCCATGGTGAAGTCCGTGTGCACCGCGGTCGGTACGCCATGACGCGCCAGGGTGCCCAGGCGGGACATTTGCGAGGCCCGTTCATGGCCCAGTTTGTTCTTCCAGTAGGCATCGCCCAATTCGTGGACATAATAGATATTGACCGAGGCCAGCGCACCCAGAGCCGCCATGCGGCGCACCTGTTCAGGCGTGGAGACGCCAAAATGTTCGATGGTGAAGCGGTGATTGAAGCGCGGCCGCTCGAACTGCAGTTTCTCCAGAGTATCCAGGGCCAGCTCCACGCCCATGTCGCCGGAGCAATGTACATGGATGCGGAAGCCTTCATTCCAAAAGGCCCGCGCCACCTCTTCGAAGGTTTCGGGCGGTGTCATCCATTCCCCATGATGCTCTTCAATGGCACCGGGCGCGCCCAGTTGCATCAGGCCGGCATAGAAACCGCCGTCGGCGAACAGCTTGATATGATCATAGAACTGCAAACGGTGGGTGTTGCGCTGCCGCAAACCAACGGCCCGCGCGATCAGCTTGGCGCCTTCCTTCTTGCCGCCACCCAAGGGCATGGCCGGCGGGATCATCTGCACCCTGAAAGGCGTGTCGTCCCGCTCCAGTGCCTTGACCAGGGCGGGCCATTCCATTTCCAGGTCGAACATGCCCGCGGCCATGTCACCGATCGTGGTGTGGCCACCGTGATGGACGACCTGGCGCAGGCGCTCCAGACCATCCGCGAAACGCTTCGGCGCCAAGGTGAATTTGTTGAAATAGCGAAATGCCAGGGACAAACCGGTCTCGTAGAACCGCCCCTCCGCCATGTTGACCTGGGGGTGGCGCTCCCCCTCGGCCTCATCCAGCCCCATCCATGCGATGGTGGCATCGTTGACCACCAGGGTGTGGAAACCGCGATGCCAGACGATTACCGGCCGGGCGGACGAGATGCCGTTCAGGGTCTGGCGGTAAACCTCGCCGTGCCAGATCGGATGATGGCCCCAGGCGAACAGCGGCTCGTCCGGGTCTTCCATGTTCTGATCGATCTCTTTCAGGCGGTCGAGAAATTCGTTGTGCCCCCGGGTGCTGGGCACATCCTGCCAGGGCAGCTTCCATTCCAGAGCCGTGGTGAAATGCATGGGCAGCAACAGCGCCGCCATGGAGGGATGCAGGTGCGGATCGATAAAGCCCGGCATGATCACATGCTCGGCGAAGCGCGCATCGATACGGTGGGGGTGGGCCTGCAGCCAGGGTTGCATGCTCTCCAAGCTGCCCACTTCGATGATCTGATCACCACGCACCGCAACGGCGGTGGCGAGCGGCAAGGATGGCTCCATGGTCCGCACGGCGCGCGCGGTATAGACGGTAGTCTCTTCCATCGTTGTCTCCATCAACTTTCTTGTTTCGGCATCCGGGCCAGCCAGATCAGGGGAATGGGAATAATGGAGACAATCGCGAACAGGCGGAAGGCGTTAATGTAGCCGAT
>JASLLM010000308.1 GCA_030747035.1 Alphaproteobacteria bacterium
GAAGCTTCTGTCTTTGCAAACATCAGCTTTTCAGAAGAGGATCGAATGAACAACCTCGTGAGAACTCACAGCTAGCCCGCGATATCCCGCTCCAGGATCGCCACCGGCGCATTTCCGCGATAGTAAATGCGGGGAACGAACGGGTTCAGGTGGTTCAACAGACTATAGGTCATCCAACCGGCGGTCTCGGAAACGCCCGCGACATCGTTCTCACCGTCCCGGCTATAGACTTCGACAACATCACCATCCTCGACATTCAAACCGGTGGCGTCGAACAAATAATGATTAAGCGAAACCGAGCCGATGCTGGGGCGGATAACACCATCGACCAGAATCCTGCCCTGGTTCGAGAGTTCACGCGGAACCGCGTCATAGAAACCCACATGCAATGTACCCACGCGCATGCGTTGCGGGGCCGTGAAGCGGCCAAAATAGGTAACGGTATCGCCGGCTTCGATCCATTTCAGATGTTCGATGCGCGCCTTGAAACATAGCGCCTGACGCAACGGCAAGCCGGCCGCGCGATCCTCGTCATCAAGATAAACCCCAAACAGCGACATGGCCGGACGCACCATGTCAAGCCAGGCATCCGGGCGGTGAAAAATCCCATGAGAGGCGGCGAGACTGCAGAGCCCCGGATCGATACCCTTTTGCGCCAAGCCATCCATGATGGCCCGGAACCGCGCCAGAACCTCGGCGTCCTGTTCGGGGTGCAGCATAAAGGTGGAGAATATGCCGCGAATTTCCAAATGGGGCAGGGCCGCGATTTTCTCGATGAACCCAACAGCCTCGCCATACGGCACGCCGACGCGGCGCAACCCGGTATCGATCTTGATGAAGACTCCCGCCTTTCGACCCACCGTATCCGCCGCAGCGTTCAGCTTTTCCGCTGCCGCCAGGGTATAGACCACCTGGCAGATGTCTTGCTCGACAATGCGTTGGTATTGCCCATCGGTATACAGCGCATCCATGTTCATAACGCCGCAGGCGATGCCGGCGCTTCTGATCGTCAGGGCTTCGGCGGTGCGCGCCACCATGAACCAGTTGATGCCCTCCCCGGCCAACGCCGCCACGACCGGCAGCAGCCCATGGCCATAGGCGTCGTTCTTGACCACCGGCATGATCTCGACCCCGGGGCCGACGCGCTCGCGAATACTCCGCAGGTTGAACGCAATATCGTCCAAATCGATCTCGAACCAGGCACCCAGCTCCGCCATACGCGCCTTGATAGCCGCCGGCGCGGGCTGCCGCGAGAAATTGTTTTCCGACATGTGCCGCCTACTCCGCCGCCTCCGCCGCATCGGGCTGCCAGCGCAGTACCGGTTTTCGGGCCGCCTGGGTTTCGTCCAGGCGCCGATAAGGTGCGAGATAGGGCGCGCCGGCGAAATATTCTACATCATCCGCCAGGGCCCGTTCCGCCAGATGCCGCATGGAACCGATGAACTGATCCAGGCTGTCCTTGGATTCGGATTCGGTCGGCTCCATCAACATCGCGCCCGAGACCACCAGCGGGAAATACATGGTCATGGGGTGGAAGCCTTCATCAATCATGGCCTTGGCGAAGTCCAGGGTGGAAACACCGGTATCCTTGAGGAAGCTGTCGTCGAACAAGGCCTCGTGCATGCAGGGGCCGGGGAAGGAAAGCGAGAACAGATCCTGCAGCCGGGCCAGGATATAGTTGGCATTCAACACTGCATCTTCCGAGGCCTGGCGTAGGCCGTCGGCGCCATGGCTGAGAATAAACGCAAGCGCGCGCACGAACATGCCCATTTGGCCGTGAAAGCCCTTGAGACGGCCAAAGCTGGCCGCCGTGCCCTGGGCATCGGACTTCTGCTCCACCAGCGTCAGACCATCGGCGCCGCGCACCACCATGGGCAGGGGCGCAAACGGCGCCAGGGCCTCGGCCAGGACAACGGGGCCGCTGCCAGGCCCGCCGCCGCCATGGGGCGTCGAAAACGTCTTGTGCAGGTTCAGATGCATGCAATCGATGCCCAGGTCGCCGGGCCGCACCTTGCCCACGATGGCGTTGAAATTGGCGCCATCGCAGTAGA
This sequence comes from Alphaproteobacteria bacterium, assembly GCA_030747035.1. GTDB lineage: Bacteria > Pseudomonadota > Alphaproteobacteria. Next base: position 2,052 of record JASLLM010000308.1, read on the forward strand.
AATAGGCGCCGATGCCATGCACCGCCTCGGCAATCTCGACAATATCGTTCTCGAACAGACCACAGGTATTGGGGTTGGTCAGCATGATGGCGGCGACGTTGGGGGCCAGTTTTTCCTTCAGGGCCGCAAGATCAACCCGGCCACGCTCGTCGGCCGGGATCTGTTCGATGCGATAGCCGCAGATCGCCGCCGTGGCCGGATTGGTGCCGTGGGCCGATGTGGGCACCAGCACCACTTCGCGCGGATCGCCCTTGGCCTCCAGCGCCGCCCGGATGGCCATCAGGCCGCACAGCTCCCCATGCGCCCCGGCGGCGGGCGACATGGTGACCGCCGGCATGCCAGTCAGCTCGATCAGCCACTTGGCCAGAGTATCGATCAACTCCAGGGCGCCTTGCACGGTTTCCACGGGTTGTAGGGGATGCAGGTCGGCAAAACCCGGCAGCCGGGCCATTTTTTCGTTCAGGCGCGGGTTATGCTTCATGGTGCAGGAGCCCAAGGGATACAGCCCCGCATCGATGGCGAAATTGTTGCGCGACAGGCGTACGAAATGGCGTACCACCTGCGGCTCGGAAAGGCCGGGCAGGCCAATGGGCGTGCTCCGTTCCAGGCCACCCATGCGACTCGCCACATCCGGTGGGTCTGGCAGATCAACGCCGCAGCGTCCAAGACTGTCCAGCTCGAAAATCAGCGGTTC
>JASLLM010000309.1 GCA_030747035.1 Alphaproteobacteria bacterium
ACGGCCAGCGACCCGGACCAAACTTGTTACGGCTGCTTCCTTTCGGACCTGACCGGATTGGCAAGAAGCCCGTCCACGGCCGCCCTTCCGCGGGCTTTATCGGCTTTTGCCCGGCGATGCGCAAGCGGCGATTGCCCGTAACGGAAAATTTCATCGCCGGCGACGATTGAGCAGGAATATGGATTATCTGTTAGGCTTGCCCGAACCCTATGTCATCGAATGTCGCAAGGAAGGGAATCAAGCAGCATGACCGCCAAGAGGAACCCCCTGGGCTTCGCGGCCGCCCATGACGTGGCCGTATCCTACATGGATCGAAGCCGGGAATATTACCTGGCCATGGGATATCCAAAACCCTACGTCTGGGCCCATCTGGAAGAGGTACCGTTCACGCCCCTGGAAAAACCGCTGAGCCAGGCCAGCATCACCGTGATCACCACTGCCGCGCCGATCGAGGCCGGCAAGGGCGAACAGGGCCCCGGCACGCCCATGAACCCGGCCGCCGCCTTCGACAAGGTCTATTCCGCGCCCACCAAGGAGGCCCCGGAACTGGGCATTTCGCACCTGCATTACGATCGCCGCCACACCGACGCCGGGGACAACCGCGCCTTCATGCCCCTGCCGGCAATGGCGGATGCGGCGGCGGCGGGACGGATCGGCGCCGTGGCACCGCGCTTTCACGGCGTACCGACCCGCTACAGCTACCGCCAGACCTGGAACTGGGACGGACCGGAACTGCTGCAGCGGCTGCGGGAGGACGGGACCGACGCCGCCATCCTGGCCGCCATTTGACCCGTCTGCCATCAGACCGTGAGTCTGATCGCCGACTATCTGGAAGCCAACGGCATCGCAACGGTGGTCATGGGCTGTGCCAAGGACATCGTTGAATATTGCGGCGTGCCGCGTTTTCTGTACTGCGACTTCCCCCTGGGCTGTCCGGCGGGCCGGCCAAATGATCCCGCCTCGCAGGCGGCGGCGCTGGAACATGCCCTGCACCTTTTGGAGGGCGCACCGGGCCCGCGCACCACGGCGCAACTGCCCGAACGCTGGGACGAAAACCCGGACTGGAAGCTGGATTTTTTCAACGTAGAGAACATGACCGAGGCCGAATTTGCCCAGGCGCGGGAAGAGGAGCTGGCCTGGCGCAAGCCGCCGCCAAAGGCCGCCCGGAGCTGATTTCGCGCCGGTCCATGACGCCGCCATGGGCCGGCGGCGGCGGTTCACACCGTTGATTTCCACGATTGTTCTTGCAATTTAAACTTACATGGTGTAGTATTACCAAGCTGAGATTGTTGGGTTCGCAGTCGGCCATGGGCCGAGCGAACAGGCGCCCGAGCCGGGCATTGAAGTCCGAGGCTCCGGCGCTTTTTTTGTGCCTATTTTTGATGCCAATGCCCTCAATTGTAATCACCTGAAATACAGCCAGCCGCAACCATGAAGGGTCCGCGCGGAATGCTCCGCCGGGCCCGTTTTCGTGCCCGAACCGCGTCTGCCACCGGACGAGACCTCGCGCAAAAAGGAAATCCACCATGAAAAGAGACCTCAGATTCGACTTCGACCCCATCAAGGACGGCACCTGGAACATGGCGCCGTTTCACAGTGATTATGTACCGCCGCAACGCAAATCCAGTCCCATCGATCCCTACGAGCTGATGCCCGTCTATCCCGCCTACGATGCCGATCCCGCCGCACCTCTGCCAAAACCGAAAACCCGCGCCGTCACCGGCCTGGACGAGTTCGGTGAGGGCAAGCGGGAGATGATGGATCTGGTGCACCAAACCTCCGATTATGGCCTGACCCAGTCGATCGCCCCCTCCCTTCAATCGGGAATTCAATCTCGCCGACCCAGGCCACCGCAAACGCATCCGCGATAACGTGGCCAGGGCCCAGGACTGGTGGCAGGCGGCCAACGACGAACAGATCAAGGATCAGGCCTATGCCGCCAATTTCTCCAAGGCGGCGCGCTGGGCGCAGGATTATGACGATGACCATCCCAATTTCGGCACGGTCATGACCACGGCCTCGAAGTTCGGCGTTCAGCCCATGGAGCTCGACAGCTACCTGAACGGCCCACCGGAGGACCGCGACGGTTTTATCTCGCCCATGAACGACCGCATCATGCCCTGGGCCCCGGGGACGCCCCTGGTACAGTTGCCGGACCCGAATTCGGGACCGGATACCGATTATGCGCCCAACGCCTTCGATGCGGATGATGGGACCGAACCAGAGGGTCTGTACGGGCGGTACGCCACCAATCAGCGTCTAACGACCATGACCGACGCGACCGAAGAGCCGCTGCAGCTGGCCCAGGTCAGCCAACAGCATAATTCGCCGTTATCACAATCCCAAACACCGCCGACACCGAGGCAAAAACCGCCAGCACCGTTGCCACCCAGGAAAGTCCTGTATGACCCGGACACGGAAAAGACATTGAAGGCGATACGCCACAAGGAATCGAGGTACAATTATCGGGAGGCGAGTTCGAGCCGCTACACCGGTGCCTACCAAATGGGCGAGGCCGCACTGAAGGATGCGGGCATGCTGGATGGTAATGGCAAATGGACAGGCAAGTATGGCGTGACAAGCCGGAAGGATTTTCTGAACAATAAAATGGCCCAGGACCGGGCGGTGATGGACTATTTCCGTGCCTTGAAACGTCAGCGCTGGATTCACATCTCAAGTGCAATTCTGAGGTTTTCGATGAAAGCTTCGGCGGGCGTTTGATATCCGAGGCATT